>JAQCNF010000140.1 GCA_028275165.1 Haloquadratum sp. | reverse complement strand
ATAGCCTATCTAATTTTGTTCCGACATATTACATCTCGTCGACAATCAACAAATTGCTGAGAACCACCCTGACCTCTGCTGAGAGGAGAGAAGTTCACAACCTCAAACATGTCGGGAACAAAAACAATGTGGGGTCTTGTTTAAGTTCTAAATACAAAACAAAAGTAAAACAGATTGAGCCAGGAGGTATACCCGACTTTCTTATCCCAGTTAAGTACTCTGTCTATACAGCACAAAAGGAAGAACTCAGATCTACTAACAGGCAGGTACCCTTCAAAATCTATCTGTATTATATCCTCATACCCTACTCTAGCTATCTCCATTATGTGGGGGCAACTAAAATTAGGGAGGTGCTATCGGAATGCTAGAACGAGATGAGTTGCCGGGTTACCGAATAGTCATATTATGTCGTTCTAGCAACATATCAAAAGACTCGGAGTCTAGCATAAATAGACAAGACAGAAAATTAAAAAGAGAATATGAGAAACTCAACGAGGAATTTGACACTGAAATTGTCGAAGTATTCCATAGAAAAGAATCGGCCTCATCCATGGATCGGCCGAGCATTGATAGAATTGAGGAAATGGTCAAAAGTGGAGAGATTGATCTTTTAATGGTGCGGGCTATCCATCGTCTCACCCGTGCGGACCCCTGGGAGACAATGAGGTTCCTCCTTACACTCGAAGCTCATGATGCGACTATATATTCTGATCGTGATGGATATTTCAATTGGGACGATCCGGATGATGCTACAAAGCTGATTGATAGAGTTACTAACAGCCGAGAGTGGCGCAATGAGATTGTACGTGGTTCAATCGCCGGCTGTAGAAGTAGCCTCTCTGAGGGTCACTGGCCCTACGGTGATCTTGGTTACGGCCTAAAAGATTCTGAGGAGAATGGAATTGTTGTTAAAGAGAAATACAAATCTGTTATTTTATCTACATTCAAAGTATATGCCAACTGTGAGGATGTTAGTGTTACAACAGAATCAATAAAGAACTATATCGAAAATAAGGAATTACAGGTACCTGCGCCAAGTAAATATCAAGTTGAGAAAATTCTGGAGAACGAATTATTCATAGGGAAGCTAATAATTAAACAAACGGGAGAGTTAGTACGTGAAAAAGAAGATCTAAAAATCATTGATACAAATTTGTTCGCGAAAGTTCAGAATTTTATACAGGACTCAGATGATGATAGTAGTCATGGGTATGATAAACAGGAATTCCCATCATTCATTTATCAACTAATATCAAGATTCGGTCAAGAATACGTCGTGAAAAACATCTCTGCAATCCGTTGGTGCTGCCCAAAATGTAATTCTACTGATATAAATATATCCGACACTTGTATCGAATATTGGGGGATCTCACTTCCTAAAATCTACTGTAACGACTGTTCTCATCAGGGACCTGCCATACAAATGCAATCTCTAGAGGAGATAGATTACAGTCTACCGTTTGTCTGTCCGCAGTGTCAAAGAACAGACGGTTTCGAGTTTGATCAGATCGACATAGAACACGGAAGCGAGCAGATGTACAAGTATACTTGTGGACACTGTAAAGAGTGGTTTATTTGCGACAAGAACCCAGATGTCCATCATCGAGCGTTTCACTCAGAGAACAGAATCAATATTAGCTCAACTCAAGACAACTCATCTGATAATGATGAGTCGGGCCAATCAGATTCAGCTCATCAACAATACATAGAAGTGACAGACTCAGATGTATTCAAAGCTTTCCGAGCGCTTGTAGAAACAAAGGTACCCCGGAGTGAAACAGCACGTGATGTGATGGTCGATGCTGCAAAGAAACTCCAGAGGAATGGGCCACTCACTGCAAGTGAACTGAAAAATCAACTCTGGAGCGACTACAGCGAAGAATACGCATCTGTAGATTCGCTCTGGAAGTCAACTATCAAGCGGTTTTTTGACGAGACACCGGGATTTTCGAAGCCGAAATATAACCAGTATGACTTCAAACATAATGAAATACAATTACTTTTGGAGGGATTGGCTGAGAATGAGAGTGAATGACCCCTACTAGTCTTCGTTTGCTGATCTTAATTTATCCGCATGTCTCCAGACCGTTTCTTTGGTAAGTGAAGTAGCCTGGGCAATCTCTCGAAATGTGACATCCTCTGATTCCTCCGTAGATACTTCATACACACTGGCGGCAGCAGTCCCTATTGGATTACCACCCACCGTCACCATTTCTTCTAGTAGACGTCTGCTCCCTTTTCGTACCGAATCTGGTAGTTCGAGAATCTGGCAGATATAATCAACGTACTCAGTGGGCGCTGGTGGACCAAGATCTAGCTGTAGTTCATCTTTCAGTTGTTTGTATGTCTTTTTGATACTCGATTTTTCTACACCGGTCGTTTCAGCGACTACACCTGGTGGAACTGCGATGCCCTGCTCCCGTGAGACAGCATAGACAGCAGCTCCAACCAGTTTCGACGTAGTTCGGCCGTGTATGAAATTTATTTTCCACGCATTAGCAACCACTTCACCAACACGGACTACAACATCATCTGGAAGAGAAAGATTAGTTGTAATTGCCTCTGCCTGTGATAATGCGTCAACCAGATTTGCCTCTGAGTTGTCTTTCACTGAAACCCGTGTTTGCCAATCCGGATGTTCAGAGGACTCGTTCTGTTCACGAGCAGGCGAGACATCAATTGAATTATCGGGTTTCGAAACTTCACTGTCGGAGTCAATAACGTATGAACAGTTACCACAAACTGACGAATCGATCCCATCCCAGGAGGTCATCGACTCCGACTTACACACTGGACATGTAACTGATTCCGAACCGTCGTCAGTCATTCATCCCCCTCCCTTGCTGATTTGAATTCTGTAAGAACCTTCTCTGCTTTTGATTGCTTCCGGTCGTCGTCAATTGAGTCTTTCTCATGTCTGAATCGGTAGCGAGTATCCGTCACTGCCTCATACAACTCGTCACTCACGATTCGATAGTCAGCAACGAACTCTTCATACTCGCCCAGTTGATACTGCCCTCGATACAGTTCGTTTGCTAAAAGTTTTTTTACTGACCAGCGGGACCACTCACCACCCTGTTTCGTCGTGATTCCACGCTCATTGAGTTCGTGAGCGATCTTCGGCATTGATCGATACTCTAAGTACATCCTGAATATCTGGCGAACCAACTGAGCCTCTTCCTCGTTGATTTCCAACGTTTGGTCTTCTACAAGATCGTAGCCCAATGGTGGCTGGCTGTTTGGCCACCGATTTTTCTTTGCCATCCCCCGCATCCCAATTCGAACCCGTTGTGAGGTGAGATCGCTCTCTAATTCCGCTGCAGATGCCAAATTCCGGAAGTTGAACCGTCCAACTGGCGATGCTGTGTCAATGTACTCTGTCACGCTCTGGAGTGCAACGTCCCAGTCATTGAGTTTCTCTTCTGTCTTCACCAGATCCGTCAATGACCGACAAAACCGATCCAATTTCCAGAAGACGACTACGTCGAAACAGCCCTGTTCAGCTTTGGCCAACATCTCCTGAAACCCAGACCGATCCGTATTCTTCCCAGTCTGTGACTCATCAGTGAACACAAACACGACATCCCACCCTTGTTGCTGGCATCGATCCCAGCATCGAGACACCTGTTCCGAAATCGAATAATGGAACTCGGGCTTCGATTGAGATGTTCGTGCGTAAATTGCTGCTTGTGATACCGATTCATCAGGCTCACTCGATTGTGGTACACGATCGAGGTCTGTTGGTTGTGACTGTGTCATGAAATCGTCTTGAAAAATACAGGGTCAGTGGGTTATTTATTAGCTACTCTCAGCGATATCTTGGGCCAGTGCTTCGATGCGTTCAGTGACAATCTCTGAGAGCGATTGACGAGTCTGGTGGCAATGCTCCATTATCGCTTGCTTTTCCTCGTGATCTAGTCGAACCGCTACCCGCGGCACTTCCAGATACTGATCATGCTGTTGTCCGTACAACACTTCGTTCCGAATCGTCGCCAACGAATCCTCAGGTCTGGCAGCAGCTTCCGCAACGAATTCCTCAGCAGCAGCCATCTCGAACTCCACAGCGTGAGCCGCAATCGCTACCACTCGCTGCTTGTCCGATGAGTCCTGCTGGCGTGCCAACTGCGCCGCGACTTCCCATGGCAATCCACGGTACTGGCGTACATCTGGGTTGTGGTTCCGCAGGGCCGCCCACACTTGCTCGCTGCCTGCGTTATCCGCCCGTAACAGCGGATGGACCTCCACCGGCAGTGACAGCGCATCCAGATACTTGCGGATCGTCACCGTTGATCGGGCACCGTCTGTCAGTGCTGCCACACGCTCGATCACCCGCTGTCGTGACTCGGCCTCTACCTCACTTGCCAACGACTCGTAGTACTGCGCCCAGTCGTGGGTTGACCACGACCGCCCCAGGCTCGCCACCTCTGTTGCTTCCAGCGCCGCCAGTGTTGTCTCGTAGATCCGAACTGGGAGGACTTCCCACCCACAGTCAGTGGCTGCCTGGTATCGCTGCCAGCCATCCGTTATGTGGTAGATCTCCTCTTCAGGATCAGGCCGTACAATCAACGCCCGATCGAGTCCGTGACGCTGGATCGAGCGACGCAGTCGCGCCGACGGCTGTTCCCGACGTGGGTTGTGTTTACCATGTACTAACGTCTCTACTGGGAGCAACTGGTCGTATGTATCGGGCAACAGCGTGTCATCACTAATTTTCTCGGGATCAGTTGTCGTGACTACCGTGTTCATCGCCATCGGTCACTTCCACCCCTCTTCGTCGGCCAGTTCTTCCAGACGTTCTTGATACAGCGTTCGGACCAGATCACCGTGCCCACTGGCATCCCGCGATTGCATCGCCCGAGCATGCCACCGACTGTGGTGCTGAGTCTCCGGCCCTAATACGTCGACTTTCGAAAACGGCCGCACCGGCTCTACCTCCTCGTAGATATCTTCCAGATCCGCTACACACCGCTGAAGCGTCTCACTGAACACGAGTTGCTGCGCCGACGCCGACTCGGCGTCGTCCAGCTCTGTACTCACCTCATGACGAAACTCCCGCAGTGTCCGGCGCAGTTCCTGTTCTGACATCTCCACAAACTTCAACGACCCAACTGCTTCCAGCACCGCGTCCGTCGGGTCAACTGCGTCTGTATCCATCTCTGATACAACAGTCTCGTGTAACGCCACCACTTCACGGGACGTGCCGGACTTCCCCTCGCCGCTTCCCAGCGTCGCGCGAGCGTCGATTCCGAAGTTCTGTAGTGCTGCCCGTTCCTGTGCCGTTCGCTCTTCCACGTTCTTGAACAGTGACTGTAACATCGGTGGCAACTCCGCCGTCCGGAGATGTTCCCGAACCAACTCCACTGCATCGTTGCCTGTCCGTCCAAGGTATCGATGGGCGATGTACTCCACCGCCTGCCGGTCCGTGACAAATCGCCCACCCACCTTGCCTGACGCGTCACCAGCCGGTGAGGCTGGGCGCTCTTGGATAGGATCTCCCGGGACTGAACATTCTGTCTGGTTACAGTGAGACCACAGTGCAGACTCACCTACAACCTCGGTCCCACAGTCCGGACAGTTCCTGAGCTCCTCACGTGGCCGGACGTACTCATAGATGAGTTTCAGTTGCTGGGCGATCTCCTGTTCCGACAGCTCCCGTCGGTCAGTGTTCTCGACCAGTGATGTCCAGGCCGCCGATAGGTCATCGGCCCCGATCACCTTACAGGGGATCGTCTCGTAGCCCGCCTCCATCGCCGCGTAGTACCGCCGTGACCCGGCGACGATTCCGTACTCGGCAGACTGTGTTTCGGTTCCACTCCCATCGGTCCGCGTGGTCTCGTTGAGTTCCGTCTCGGACAGCGGCCGGACGATGATGTCTTGTAGCAGTCCGTCGGTTTCGATCGACTGGGCCAGATGCCGGTCAAGATCGTCACCAGTCCAAGCCTGCTCACGAGACTGCATCGCGTCGACAGTCAGCGCCTCGACGGGGAGTTCACATCGCTCGATCACACCCCATCACGCTCCTCGGTCTGAGCCATGTCCTGGATGACCTGCTGCCAGCTCACCTGTTCGAGCGTCACCGCTACGTCTTCACCACCGCCGGTGTCGATGACCACCTCTGCGAGGAAACTCTCCGTGTCCGTGGCCACTTTCTCTTGAATCTCCGTGACAGCGTCCGAGTACTCCTCGTACACAGTCACGTCCTCACCGACCGTCACGAAGAAGCCGTCCTCTGGGGCACCCAGCGTGAACGTCGCTCCCGTCATTACTCGTCACCTCCCGTCTTGGAGCCAGCAGTGCCTGCTGTCTCGGTAATATCCACCTCGTCAAGGTTCTCCTCCGAGACTTCCAACACCCGGTCGTCGATGACAGTATAGGGTTTGAGCATCCCCACGTTGTCGGGCAGGACGTGCTCGTTGATGCGAATCGCCAGTCTCGTTGGTGACTGGGGACGGATGTCGTCTGGTCCTCGCCAGGACAGATACCGCCCGTCGGACTGTTCGGTGTACTTCGTCTGCGTCTCGACGACCGACCGGAGGTTGAGATTCGTGACATTGAACCCCAAGTCACGGTAGAGTCCCCGGTCGATATTGAGGCGTTTCGTCGGCTCTCGGACAGGCGGTTCGGCTGGGTCCGCCACGAACCGCAGGTCGAACTCAGGTGTCTGTGCTGGTGTGACTTCCTGGAGTCGGTCGTCACGAACCCGGATCGTGACCGACGTAACAGCCAGATCCGGCTCGACGGTGATCGACTCGGAATCCAGCACTGCTTCGGCTTCCGCCAGAATCTGCTCGCAGGCGTCGTCTGTCAGCGGATTCAGTGGTTCCTCACCACTGTAGATCTGCTCGTAGTCGAGTGATAGCCGGTGGTGAGTGCGTTGTTCTCGGCTGATATTGTACGAGCGCAGGTCCTCGACTGCTGTCGAGTTGGTTGTCTCGACACTCCCGTGGGCGGTCAGTTGGATGATATCGCTCCCGAACGCATCAAGGACGCACCGGAGCGAGTTGGTCAACAGCGACGGGATCTGAATCGTCCGCTGTCGGCCGCCTCCACCCGTCGACGTGGACTCACTCATCGTCCACCCTGCTGTCTCGAACGTGATTTGGATTCTGTGCGCGTCGAGTGCCGGAATTCTCAAGTCCGGTCAATTGTTTTTGCTTCATGCTTTGGTTGGACTGCCAAAGCCTGGGGTCGGAGTCCTAGCTCCGGTCCCGACTTCTCGGAACATCCCACGCTGTAATCGTATTTATTGGTCCAGGGTATAAAAAAGTTATCTTATAAGATAACGTTTTCATATAAGATAATCTCTGAGAGTATGTACCAACATCCAAGTATAAGCTCATGGAATTTCGCAGCATGACCCAGTATACTGCGATTATGACCTCCACGGATCGAGAACGGATAACTGGGGCTGCCGACGTTCCAGATAATAAACGATACGAGTCGGTGAGTAGAATGCGAAAGAGAATTGAAAGGTTGGAAGAAGATGTAGAGATACTAGAAGAACATCATCCAAAGCTCTATGAGGAGCTACAAGATGCTGTCTGTGATTAGCTACTGCGGGCGAGCCTTGTGAGATTTCTTATAAATATTTGTGAATTTATATCGCCAGATTTCCGTAGATTCACTGCTGTCGGAGATGTAATCGAGCATTGAGGACCACCAAGCCCTACTCGAACGTGGCCCCGAGCTCCGGGAGAACCATTTCATCGAAAGCCAAGTCGACATCGACGTGCCGCCAGTTGTCGCCGACTACATCCGCGCGGTCGTCGGCGAGGCCGCTGCTATGACCGTCGAAGAGCGTGACCAGTTCCTCTACGAGGAACTCCTTGGGTTTGAATTACGGACAACTCGATTCCACTTCCCCGACGGTGATGTTCTCGAGGCCGGTCCGGACGAAGTCGTACTCAGGCACGGTTCAGAGGAAGAGATCGAAGAGTAGCGAGTACCTTGACGAAATGAGTGTTA
>JAQCNF010000130.1 GCA_028275165.1 Haloquadratum sp. | reverse complement strand
CTAGCTGAAGAGCTGTATGACAATCTAAGCCTAGAACTTTCGAAGCTATCGAGAAATCTCAATAAGCCGATTGATGATGACCACCAGACCAGAATCATCGATAATGTGCATCGTATCGAGCGGTTTTGCCAACGACGAGACGACTCCGAATCATCATCTATCCAAACTACTGACACCGGCTCTCAGGAACAAAACGTGACGATGTCTTTTGGAAATAGTCTAAATTCTGTCACAATGGTTTTAGATGGATCTACTATTGATGAATTAAAAAACAATTCTCACTCAAATTCAGAATCTGACTGGGAAGACGATGAGCAATGGAATTCTGACTGGATCTGAGGAATAACCTAACTGGAGCATACCGTCTCCATTTGGGTTCACTCTTCATATTGAACGGCGGCTGTGCTCCCACAACATATTCGTATTAAGTTCAGCATCTTTGTCCAGATATTCTACCCCCAAGAAGAACTCCTGAGTCTCTTTGAGCTTGAATTTCTCCCCGCAATCTTGGCACGTTTCTTCGAAGTACCGTTGGACTGGTTGTCCTCGAATGAGCATATCAATTTTCGGCATCACATTCACATTATATCTGCTCTCACAGTTTGGACACAGTCCCTTCATTTCGCCGATCACCATTGGCTCTTCGTTAAACTCTACCATCTTTGAAGTGTATTCTTGGACTCTCTCAGGTGGGTTCTCAATATACTCAAACTCTTTTTCCTCCGCGAAATTGCTTAACTCTCGAAAATTCTGGGGGTAAATCTGTAATCCCCTTTTATCATGACGGTCATGGATAACGAAGGTGAAATCACACCCAGCGCGCTCTCTGTTGAAAAACCAATGCTCTTCAGGATCATCCTCTGTCGGTGGACTATACGCTACCTTACCCCCAGCTGTACTCTTATAAAATTCTACTATGGGATGGGTATCGTCATCAGCCATTGTCGATGTATGTCTCCGTTACTCAGTTATATTCAACTCGATTAAGTCTCCGGTGTCGATCTCGACTATCGACTTCAACGACACGACAATGGTAGCGACACGCAAACCCTGTTCTCTTTTGAAAACAGTGGGGAAGAGTGGGTTTGAGTGGCGTGCCTCGCCCTATCTCGCCCACGGCGTGTGATGTGGATCCTAAGGTCTCGGTCGGCCGCATGGACTCCAAAGCGGCCAGCCCAAGGTTCGCAATCATCCAACTAAATCTATCGGTGAGAGGAGAAAGTGGGGAGATGGGTGTTCTCCCCAAATGGGTCGGTGTGGGTAAAGGTTCGAGTCAGCCGCCCGTAGCTGCTACGAAAGACGGCCGGGTGAAAATACTCAATTCCGCAACTAAATCTATCGGTGACACACCGCGTTTTGAGTGGAAAACCACCCGGACGAACTCACCAACGACAGCCGCCAGCGCATACTCCCGACCCTCCCCATGTGCCGAGTGGAAAACTAGTCATCGTTTTCTACTAGATTCCAATGATATTCGATCCGTCATGCGAGATGTAAAGGCGAATACAGCAGTTGCGAAATGCGGGGACAACGACTATTGTGAACCGACATTGAACTCCTGTGATTGTCGTGCAGCCTGATCTCCGCTACTCACTGCTCACTGAGTTCATATACGGCTTCGACACCCTCAGAAACAGTCATTGGCGATGGGTGGAGATCCGTGTCGGGATTCGAAGCCAACAACTCTTGGGCGAGATTTTCAAACCCAGTATCCACGTCTTTCGTCGCCGCTTCTTGCATCTCTGTCACTGTGAATCCCTCGGCAGCAGCTATGTGTTCAGCTTTCTCGCGAGCGCGCTTCATCGCTGCGTTGATTGCTTTATTCTGCAGCTCTCGAAGCGTGTCCGTATGGAGCTGAAATTGTATGGTCTGTATCTGGCCGCCAGCGTTCGCAATATCCATTACGACCGATTCGGCATTCTCTGGGAGACAATCGATGGCCAATCGCTCGGTTGCTTGGAACGGAGCGTCAGTAGCGGGGTCAAACATTTCATCCGTATCCTGAACCTGTATCTCGACAGTTCTGATCTGATCCTTCGAAATATCTGTTATCGACTCTTGGATGGTCAATACTCGATCTTTTGCGATACCCCGGGCGTCATTAGCGGACTTGCCTTCGCCGATTGCAAATGCCTCTATCGTCGCTTGATCTGGTACTGATTCACATCGACCAACAGCTTCAACAGTTATTGACTTACAGCTCATATCCGAATGTAATTATACAATCGGTATCAAGGTTTGTCAGACACTTTGAGAACGGTTCTGAAGTTCTTTGAACTGTATCTTTACTAAAATGGGAACCAGTTATGTTCAGTTTTATATGTGGACGTGCTGTGCAGAATGAAAGCTCTGTATCGGTCACTGCAAACCTAACAATACACAGTCATATACAACCCATCTCTCAGTGAGACCTCGCCTAAGTTGCTTTCCTGAAACGTGGAAATGACACGCCGCGGCTTATTGGATCGCTCAGTATCTATGCGAGTATGTCAACGAACTCACCGGGAGACCGGCCACCAACGAATCAGCCAATCCGCGGTGCAGGTCGCAATGAGAACCTCGTTGAACAGGTCGACCCAGCGAGTGAAACCACGCTGTTTCCCACACTTGAGGAAGAAATTACACTCCTTGATATCAGTGAGGCCCGTGGTGTCCCCATTCTGCAGTCGGTCGTCGTTGATCACCTATTGTTGAATGACGGCCCGGCGTTCTGGGTTGATGCAAACGGCCATGCAACAACCACAACGCTCGCTCGAATCGCTCCGAGCCGACGGCTCCTCAACCGTATTCACGTTGCACGTGGATTCACCGCCTATCAACACTACGCTGCGGTGTCACATCTTTCTGGCACTGTTGAGCAACCGGATCGTACAATTCCCACCGCCGGGAGTGCAATAGATCCGGAGTCTCACAGTCACTCACAACTTACCTCACCATCACTGATCGTTGCCCCGGCCGTTGACGCCCGTTATCGAGACGAAGATAGTCTGGCTGAAGGCGATAGTAAGACCTTACAGGCACGAACGCTCGCCCAACTCTCGACATACGCGAGCGAATATGAGATCCCCATCCTCATTACGCGAACAGCGAACGACCGGTTCACCGAACCGATTGCGACTGCCGCCGACCAGCATATCGAATGCGAACAGACGAAGATGGGGCCACGGTTTGTCGGCGACGATTTCGAGACACTCGTGTACCCCGTCG
>JAQCNF010000126.1 GCA_028275165.1 Haloquadratum sp. | reverse complement strand
GATGAGCGCGGTCGCAGGTATTTTCAATGCATTCCCGAATACATCGTTTAGTCAAAACGTCGGTCTCATTAGTTTCACAGGCGTCGCGAGTCGATCTGTCGTTGGCATTGCAGGCGTGTTTCTCATTGTGCTTGGTCTCGTCCCAAAGGTCGCGGCTATTGTAAGCGCGATGCCGAACCCTGTTCTGGGGGGTGCAGGAGTCGTCCTGTTCGGCATGATTATTTCTATCGGGCTTCGTATGACTGTGCGGGGTGCAACACTCACCCAGCGCAACCTCACTATTATCGCAGTCTCGCTTGTCATAGGCGTTGGTGTCGAGTGGCGCTCCGACGCGCTTGCGCAACTTCCGTCAGAGGCACAAGTTCTCGCCACCTCGGGTCTTATTATGGGCGGTGTCACGGCACTTGTCCTAAATGCTGTGCTCCCAGAGGACGGCGACTCAGGGACGCCGAGCGTGATGGGCGATCCTATCGCAGAAGACGATGACTAATTGTGAGTTAGTATATGTTCAAAAATCAACATAGTATACGTCACTACTTAATCACGACTACAGAGACGGATGGCGTAAGTAACGAAATGTGATTTCAAAAACTACTCTGAACCAGCGTGATGATTCAAATAGAATTGGACTATGACAGTGAAACGACAAGAGAGCCAAGCAGCAAGATCTGGATATATAATCAGGATAACGTTAATACAGCAGCCAGCGAATCTGCTAACCACCTCTCAATGAGGAAATTCCTCAGTATATAAATGATTTGAGCGGATGTATCTCAGGATTCTTGATCTCAAACTGATTCTCCTGTGTGGTGATATAGATTGCGTTACACTGACCCGTTTCGGTGTGAAGCAACGCTTACGGGTCGGTATGTCGATTATTGATCAGATGGTTCTTCTTTTGGGTGTGGTCATCAGGAGGATGTCAAGAAGCAATCTCCTGTACTATTTCTGTTGTCATACGCTCGGTGTTAATCGGAGTCACACGATAGAGATACCACCTCCTCTCAGTCACTGGTGGCTCAAGAATGATCGGTTCGCGACCGAGATGTGCAATTCACATATCATCTGCTGTCACCGTATCAGCGCGTAGTGAAATTGTATCATCTTCACAGTTCTCAAAAAAACATCATCAGAATAATCAGCGAAGTGATTGATAACTCGCAATGAACAGCAATCGCCAGTCATACCACTGCCAGTCGTAAACTAGGTTGTATCCTCACCGGATGCAGTCCTGTACTGAACTGCAGTGCTTCTGATTGCGACCGTGATGATATCGCCCACACCAGGTGCGGTGTCTTCCATTAGAATAACGTACCCGATATTGTCCAGTTATGTACTTTTGATGCTCACATATCGCATAGATATGACCAGATGACATACATAGTGGTAGATGAAATCCCACTCGAAGCAAATGTGACAATGAGACCCGGAAGTGATTATTAGCTCACCATCGGAGCGAGCATCAGAACCACGGTGTGGGTTTCCTGCCGTTAGTTTAGCTTCCGTGCTTGATTGGTGATCAGAGACAATACCTGATTTGGCTTTATCAAAATCCTCAGAGAATTAAAGATTCGCCCGGTAGTTCGACCGGATGCAAGCCCTCCCAAAGTCGCGGTTACTCCGGTTTGTTGAGCAGGCATTTTAGTTGGCTCGTCGAGTTGTCGCTCGCTACTCTTCGAAGTTCTCGAAACGACGGTACACACTTCATCAGCACATCGTTCTCTTATGTCTCAAAGTGCGGAAGGACACGACCTATCGGACTCTCCTTGAGGAAGTCATCGAGATGCCCCGTATTCGGAAAGCGAGTATTCTCATCGATCTCCCTGCGCCGTCAACGCTGTGCAAAACGTTCGACAGGCTTGATATGATCGTTTGGCGCGTCCTACTCAACATCTCGGTCACACTCCTCCCGACTAACGGCGTCGTCGGAATCGATGCCTCCGGATTTGACCAGAGTCACGCCTCGAAACACTACACGAAGCGGACGAAGTTGAGGATCCAGCAGTTGAAAGTCACACTTCTTGTGGATACGAAAACGAATGCTATCCTCAATCTCCACGTGACGACGACCAGAAAACACGA
This sequence comes from Haloquadratum sp., assembly GCA_028275165.1. Taxonomy (GTDB): domain Archaea; phylum Halobacteriota; class Halobacteria; order Halobacteriales; family Haloferacaceae; genus Haloquadratum. Next base: position 637 of record JAQCNF010000126.1, on the reverse strand, counting down.
CTCGAAGATTGCGCCATCGCTCATCAAGCGGAATATGGATAAAGTATCGATCCTCCTCGGCGACAAGGGATACGATGATCGGAAGATTCACGCGTCAGCCCGTGAAGATAGCATTCGTCCCCTAATTAAGCACCGAGAATTTTCGTCGCTCCACAAAGCGTGGAATGCTCCGGATAGACGTCAATCTCCATGGTCAACGCAGTCAAAACGAGATAGTAAACTCTCGCCTCAAACGCAAATACGGCGCATTCGTTCGCTCACGGTACTGGTGGAGGCAGTTCCGTGAGCTTGTTATCGGCTGTCTCACTTAGGGGGTACCTCACAACCCGATGGACTCGTGTTTCTTCGCGTGAAGCACTCGCTCTCGTCGGTATTGTCGGCGTCTTTACACTGACCTGACCGCTGTGACGCTCGTGCTGGCACTGCTTGGGACCTCCTTTGTCTCAGCTCCTATTACTCCCTGGCTATCACCGAGCGTCGTCGCGGGCGTTCTGCTGATTCTCACGGTCAGTGGATTCGTTCTTGGGACGACACTCTGGGCACGCGGGACTGCTGTCTCATGATATGTGGAGCGTTTCAGACGAAACAAAGCGCATGATCTTCGATGGAAACTGACATTCAGGCATTGGTTGTATTT
>JAQCNF010000098.1 GCA_028275165.1 Haloquadratum sp. | reverse complement strand
CGGAATCGGTGAGAGGCCGTCCCCGAACCACAAGGGGTGGCGAACCAGCGGTGGTTCGCACGGCAATGACACGGATTCCGACGGGGCCTCATTGGCCGGGCCACAGCCCTACGAGGGAGACAAACGGGAGTTCCTCCGGTGTGTCGCCGGTTCCCTCCGAGTGCGGGTTGGAACCGAAGGGCGACAACCGCCCGAATCCGGTGGTCGGATTCCTCCGCGTTTACGCGGAAGAGGAGGTCAACCGAACAACACCGTCAAAGAGGACCAGGTTGTTTGCTGTGAGAGCAACTTGAGGAAGTCACGAAGGTGCTCCGGATCGCACGTGTCGACAGTCGCCCCTCAATCTCTTTTCGTGTGGTCCGTCCGGAATGGGCACGTCGCTCATCACGAAGGGCATCTGTAACAGCATTGCTCAGATGATTAAAAACTCGGGGTCTCAGCTTCGGGACCATCGAGAGCAATCGCAAGACTTGGACACACTGGGTTGCTGTCTACAAAGAGTGGAGTTTCGCCCAGAAACACCCCACATTTTGTCGATAGGTGAGGGTCAGTCCACCGTGGTGTACTCGGGAGAGTGCCCGGCTTCGCGAGCGTCAGCATTGGCAAGGCGCTGTTGACCGGCCGTGGTCAAGCGCCAGTGATGCGGGCCGCTGGCCTCGTTCGGCTGTAACTCCAGCAATCCATCCTCAGTGAGCGAGTGCAGTCGTTTGCGAATGCCGTACTTCGAGAACGGCAACGCGTCGTAGACCACTCCCGAGGGGTGCCACTCGCCGTCTTCGACCGACAGCGCCTCGAGGATCATCAGCGGATCCATCGTGTTGTCCCGATTCGCAAAGTATGCCTCAAAATCAGTCGATTCAGCATCCGGCAGGTCCGCATCGGCTAGTCGCTGGCGGCCAGCCGCAGTCATATCCCACTCATACGTCGCGTTACGTCCACTGTCTTGGAGGGTGTGAAGATAGCCACTCCGTTTGAGATGCCGCAACCGTACGTACACGGAGTTTTGCGTTATAGGGAGCAGCTCGGCGACAGCACTCGTTTTTATTGGCGCTCTCGCATCGACGACCCACAGGAGTTCTGCTTTGCTGACGAGCCGCACCATATCTGACATATATAGAGCTTCCTGCCTGAATAGTGTGTCGGGTGGGTGGGGTAGTCACGTTCCAACACTCTTGATCCTGTGTTGGAGTTAGCGTATTCGTGGGTGGATTCCGATTGTACGTCTGGTCCGTCCGCCGAAAGACGCCCACAACTTTCCCTAATCGGTTTCAGATATTCGGAGAATGTGTCAACCAGCGAGGCGTATCTGGCTGAGGAGTGGGTTAGCTTGGATAGTGAGCGTGTCATAGAAACTTCCACACGCTATTACACGATTGCTTATCCTTTAAATCTGTAACAGTCTTAGAAGCCAATGCACCTAGTGCACGCATCTATGATGCGGTTAGAGAGCGTCCATTTATGTTTGTATACTGATGTTTACGGTTTATCGATCATCGGATGACTTAGGATGGTCTGCTGCTGTGAGAACGAGTTTCGCCCAAATTGGGGCTGCTGGCTCCGAGTACGTGGACAACCACGAGAGCCATTCTATGACACGCTCAGTACAAATAACCGGTCACAGAATGGACTTTCCTTCTCGGTCCGGTCTACACCAACCTGTGGCACGGTACCCTGCAGAACTTTAGGATTACTTCAAAACCTCCGTATTGGCTGAATTGAGGCGCTGAGGCCCTTCCTCAACGAGCGACTGGAGGGAGCGAGTAGGTAGGGTAGTTCACTAACCTTCTCCCTCGTGTTCAGGCGCGAGAATCGAGCTATCGGATTCGGACGACCGCCATCCTTCGGTTTCAACCTGCACCCGGAGAGACCCGGCGACACACTGAGGAAGGTCTTCTTTTCCCCCTTGTTTAGGGCTGTATCCGATTAATACGGCTCCGCCGAAACCCGTGTCACCGTCGTGCGAACCAGCGCTGGTTCGCCTCTTACTCTGTTCAAGGACCGTCTGATTGAATATCACCGCAGGCGTGGTGAACTAAACCACAAGTTGAGCTGTTCGGGTTCCGGGGAGCCAGTTCACTCGTCGGGGTTCAGATATGACGAAAGGATTCTCTCGAAAGCTTTAGATGTCGTTATTCCGTTCGCGGCAGCTTCGTCCCGGACGCGTTGCCAGAGTTTACGATCGACTTTGATTTGTTTCTCAACCCGCTTTGAGGGTGCATGTCCCCCGGAAGTGTTGTCAGTGTTCGTCATAGTGAGACTCTGTCGTACTCACTCTCGCGTTGATATTGCGGTTTGTGAGTCGCTTGCTCGTTAAGCTGCTTCCATACGCATTGATATATGTTTTGGGGATAAAAAGAAGACATAGCGGTGACTTGCACGGTCAGTATTGGAACTATCCAGAGCCTGTCATAGAAACCATCTCATAGCTTGAGTTTCTCGCGGCCAGGGTCGTCTCCCCGCTCGAAGTTGGTGATTGCAACGACGAGACGGAGACATAGCGCAAGGAACACTTGTGTTCGTGCGTGGACGCGGCCTCGGGCGCGGACGTGCCCGAGGCCGCAGTCCTTGACCGCATCGTTGGTTCGTTCAACTCCTGTCCGGTGATTGTACGTCTCGTCTAAGATGGATTTCTTTAGCTGAACCCCCTCGCTGTGTTCTTCGATACGGT
>JAQCNF010000091.1 GCA_028275165.1 Haloquadratum sp. | reverse complement strand
TCATCACCAATCTTGCCAACTGTCGCCTCGTGTGCCACGTCAACTGACGATTCGTTAATCTCCATATATGGCATCGTATCCGATGTGGATTCATTATCGAACATCAGCGCATCACATTCGACGGCTGTCGAGGAGTTTTCGGCACCGTCGGCAATGTGAACGAGCCCACGGTAGTTCGTGCGGCCTCCATCCTTCGAGATCGACTTTGACTCGATGGTCGATGTGGTCTCAGGTGCGTTATGATACACTTTTGCTCCGGTGTCGATATTCTGGCCGGCTCCGGCGAATGCAATCGTAATGTGGTTGTCAGATGCTCCGCGTCCCTTCAACACAGATGATGGGTACAGCATCGTTGCCTTCGATCCCATCGATCCTGAGATCCACTCCATGCGGCCGTCGGCTTCGACGAGGGCGCGCTTGGTGTTGAGATTGTACGTGTTTTTCGACCAGTTTTGGACCGTCGAGTACTGGACGTGGGCATTCTCACCGACGAACACTTCGACGCCGCCAGCGTGGAGATTGAATGCGGAGTACTTCGGTGCCGAGCAGCCTTCGATGTAGTGCACTTCAGCGTTGTCCTCGGCAATGATGAGCGTGTGCTCGAACTGACCCATGCCTTCGGAGTTCATACGGAAGTACGCCTGAACAGGCATTTCGACAGTGACATCCTCGGGCACGTAGACGAAGGAGCCACCCGACCAGACAGCGCCGTGAAGCGCAGCGAACTTGTTGTCTGACGGAGGCACTGATTTGGTCATGAAGTGCTCGCGGACGATTTCTGCGTGTTCTTGGACAGCCTCGTCCATGTCACAGAAGATCACGCCCTTTTGTTCCCACTGCTCCTGCATATTTTGATAGACAACTTCAGATTCGTACTGGGCACCGACGCCTGAAAGGGCGTTTTTCTCGGCCTCGGGAATACCGAGTTTATCGAAGGTGTCCTTGATATCGTCAGGAAGCTCGGTCCAGTCGTCGACACCCGCACGGACGTCGACATCGGGACGAATATAAGGGACGATTTCGGAGACATCGACTTCACTGAGGTCGGGCGCTTCGGGCCAGTCGGTCGGCATCGGCATGGCCTGGAAGTGCTCGAGCGCGCGAAGGCGTCGTTCGAGCATCCATTCGGGCTCGTTTTTATCTGCAGAGATGAGCCGAATGGTCTCTTCAGTGAGTCCTTTCTCAGTTTTGTAGGCGGATGCCTCGTCCTTCTTGAAGTCAAATCGTGACTCGGTGTCAGTCTGCTGGAGGTGATTTTGTTCAGAACTCATTATCGTATGTAGTGTCGCAGATGGCATAAGTCTGTTGAGAAGATTATTTTTCTCAATCGAAAATGAGTTCTCACTCGATCCAAAGAAATTATTCAAACCAATGAAGATCTGTCCGGACAAGTGGGATGCGCATCGACACTCTCTTGCAATATCAACATGATACTAAATGTCAGTTCACAAATAATCGACTGACTGAGCGTACATCTTCACTCCCTCGTCTGAATTTGTGATATGCGGCACTCTCGAGAGGGGACAAAGCATCACCCGCGCACGAATCCAATTTTCACAAAATATCAACACGGATGCCACGGGGTCGTTCGGAGATGGAAGATTTCCGTTCCCGTGATGACGAGACGCTCTGCGTCTTAAACCACTTCACTTGATCCCGAGGTCGTTGACGAGCGAAACCAGACATACGAGCAATCTATCATATGATACGTGAAATCCAACTGTCCATTCGGTTATACATCGTCGGCTTTTGAACGCCAAGCCATTGCCACATGAGCATCTCTAATCGGTGTCAATAGATACTGACGGTCGGTGTCACGTCAAATATTCAGATAAGATTCAACGCTCAGTTATTATCTCGTATTAACCTTTTTAAATAGTAAATCCGATTCTTCTATCAGTGATGAATGACCCGAAGGATTCGATTAATATTGAGAATGTCGTCGCCTCAACGGGAATCGGCCAGGAACTTGATCTTCAGAGTGTCGCAATGGATCTCAAAGGGGCAGATTACGATCCTGAGCAATTCCCTGGTCTCGTTTACCGAACACAAGATCCAAAGTCTGCAGCATTGATATTTCGCTCAGGAAAAATCGTCTGTACGGGAGCTAAGTCTCCAGTTGATGTGCGCGAGAGCATTCATATCGTCTTCGAAAAGCTTCGTGCGTTGCAGATCCCCGTGGCAGACGAGCCTGAAATAACGGTTCAGAATATTGTCACCTCCGCCGATCTCGGTGAAAGTCTCAATCTAAACGCGATTGCGATTGGACTTGGTTTGGAGAATATCGAATATGAACCCGAGCAGTTTCCTGGATTAGTCTATCGACTCGACCAACCAAGTGTCGTTGCACTATTATTTGGCTCAGGAAAACTTGTGATTACTGGCGGGAAAGAGCCTGATGACGCACGGGAGGCTGTCGATGTTATTCTTTCACGATTGTCTGAACTCGGATTGATGAAATGATTCGACGGGTTGCCCACACGAAAAGTAGCACAGCGAAATAATGGCACTCCCGATGCAATCTGGTGTCGGTGCCAACCCGATTGCTATCCTCGTTACGATTGGGTCTTTTGCACTGTTCTTGACTATCACTGCTCATATCGCTGCTCGTAACGTACTCGGTGATGTACCGATTCGGGATGCATTTTTGATTGGCCCACTCCCGGCAATCATTGCAGTGATTGTGACAGCATTTTCACTTCCATCACTCGGTGGTCTTTTATTCGCAATCGTAGGTGACGTAGCTGTTATCTCAAAAGTCTACGACCAGCAGATCAAATTGGCGAGCTATATCACGCTTATTCACTTCGTCGTGAGCGTGATTCTTGGGACGATACTATATGGAGTGCTTGCACTGATTGGCAGTTTCCCTGGGTAATCAGTGGAACTCTGGCCCGACTCAAAACAGGGTCTAAAATCTTTGAAACGTTCGCCATTGTGTGGATAATCTGCGTGTTAGTTTAGCTGTAAATAAGGAAATCCGCCTTCGTGAGCTTCGGAGACGCGAGCAGGGAGAGGTAGTTCACAGCTCAACTAATCATATACAATGCTTCACTCAGAGGCCACCTTGTTTTCAAGTCAGCAGTTCGCAGGGGAAGAACGCTCTCACAGGTTTGCAAGTGCTGGATGCCTGTGGAGACTGAGCTCCCTCTGTTCACATCATCATGATCCTGGTTCAACGAAGCGGCGTCAGCCGCTGAGTAGAGCAGGGTGGGGCAGTTCACCGGATTTCTCCGATCTGATCTGTTCACTTCGCGAAGACGTATTCACTCGCTAAAGATGAGCATCGAATCAATCCGAGCTCACATGCCTATCTTCTCTCTTCGGAGAAGGTATTAGTTGTCCAAGTCAATATATTTCTATGGACTCATCTTCACTTCTGCTCAGTGGTGGCAAGGTTCTCACGCCGTCTATGAACATCATTACCGCTGATATACATATTGATCAATCATCTGGCGTTATAGAGGCCATTGAAGCGGGACTCGACCCAACTCGGTTCGAAACTTCCCTTGATGTAAGTGGCTGTGTGTGCATGCCAGGATTAGTAAACGCACATACCCACATCGCAATGACGCTTCTCCGCGGGTATTCAGATGACAAACCACTCAACGCGTGGCTCCGTGAAGATATCTGGCCTGTCGAAGCGCAGCTGACAACCGAGCACATCCGTGCTGGCACTGAACTGGGCTTAGTTGAAATGATCCGTTCGGGAACGACGGCATTCGCAGATATGTACTTTGAAATTCCCGAAACTGTCGCAGCTGTCGATGCAGCAGGGATGCGTGCACGTCTCGGTCATGGTATTGTCACCGTGGATAAGGAACCTGCCGCTGCACGGGCCGATATGGAAAAAGGACTGACCGTTGCACGGGAGTTCCAGCAGGCTGCAGATGGTCGTATCCAAACTGCATTCATGCCACACTCACTAACCACGGTTGACGATGATCTGTTAGCAGATGGTGCGGAGCGTGCGACTGCAGAGAATATGTACATCCACCTTCACGCAAACGAGACGTCAGATGAGGTGAATCCAATCGTTGAACGAACAGGCGAGCGACCAATACAGCACGCAGAAACGCTTGGGCTCTTAGGGCCTGAGACATTCTTAGCGCACGGTGTTCATCTGAATATGGATGAAATCGCCACACTCGCACGAACTGATACCGCTGTTATCCACTGTCCAGCGTCAAACATGAAATTGGCATCTGGAATTGCTCCAGTCTCACACTTGCGAGAGGCAGGTGTCACTGTTGGCTTAGGGACCGATGGAGTCGCTTCAAACAATGATCTTGACATGTTCAGCGAACTCCAAGATGCAGCTCTGCTAGCCAAACTTGGTGCAGACGATGCTGCAGCACTACCAGCAGGGGAAGCAATCAAGATGGCAACTGCCGACAGTGCAGCAGCGATCTCACTCCCAGGTGGACGACTTATCGAGGGCGGTGTTGCTGATATCGCAGTCGTTGATCTTGATACGCCCCACTTCACTCCTCAACACGATGTGGTTAGTCATCTCGCGTATGTAGCTACTGGTGCCGACGTTCGGCATACAATCTGTGATGGGTCTATACTGATGCGCGATCGGACGCTTCAAACGCTTGATGCAGAGCTAATACAAGACACCGCGGAGACCGCTGCTACTGACTTGCTGGCGCGAATCTGATTTTGACTTTCATATCTCTGTCGAGCATCGTTGAAAGATAGCCACTGACAGCGTATCTCATATGAGTCTTCTCGACGACCTCAGATTCCGGCTATTCTTTGAACGAACACATTCTGTATCCAGTCAACCAGTGTGTCCAGTGATATGTTTGAAACTCTCCTACACGCAACTGATGACCATTTATCGAACGCGACTCAGTTTAGCAGTCGACCATCTGCCCCACCAACACAAGATGGAATTCTCAGATTGATTTAACGGAGTGGTCTTTGATGATGAAACACTGTCTCTGTAAAATTACACGCAGTGTGAGGCTGCTCGCGAAACCAATTGTGATTATGGCTGCAATTGCGAGGATGAAAGCAAACCAACCTGAAACGACACCAACTACATGTATCTTCGGTAGCGTTTTTGCCGGCCTCGCCCATGAACAAATATGAGTACAACTGTTCCGCTAAGCAAGCAACTTGAGAATGTCACCGCCGAACAGGAGGCCGGTCGAGAGAAAATTGATTGGGCGTATGAACACATGCCCATCCTGCAAGCGCTCGAAGACCAATTCAGGACTGAGCAGCCGTTGAATGGCCAAACGATTGGCATGGCGATGCATGTCGAAGCCAAGACTGCAGCTCTCGTTGAACTCCTGGCTACTGGTGGTGCTGAAGTAGCGATAACCGGTTGTAATCCACTTTCGACACACAACGATGTGAGTGCAGCACTTGATGCAAACGACTCAATCACCTCTTACGCTAAGCGTGGTGTCGGTGAGGATGACTATTACGCAGCAATTGAAGCTGTTCTGTCTCACAATCCAACGATCACTGTTGATGATGGGATGGATATGGTATATGCCATTCATGAGTCACACCCAGAGCTGTTAGAGACGATTGTCGGAGGTGCAGAAGAGACGACAACAGGCGTCCACCGTCTCCGCGCGATGGAGACCGATGATGAACTCAAATATCCCGTTTTTGCAGTGAATGACACGCCGATGAAACGGCTCTTCGACAATGTTCATGGGACCGGTGAGTCATCGCTGGCGACGATTGCAATGACAACAAACCTGTCTTACGCAGGCAAAACGATCGTTGTTGCTGGGTATGGTGACTGTGGCAAAGGGGTCGCGAAAAAAGCAAAGGGGCAGAACGCGAACGTCATCGTGACCGAAGTTGAACCCCGGCGAGCACTCGAAGCACATATGGAGGGCTATGACGTGATGCCGATGCAGGAAGCAGCAGAACACGGTGATGTATTCATTACGACAACAGGAAACCGTGACGTGATCACGAAAGAAGACTTTGAGGTGATGCAAGATGGCGTCCTGCTTGCGAACGCTGGACACTTTGATATTGAAATCAATTTGGACGAGCTTGGAGAGATGGCCGTCCACAGTCGAACTGTCCGTGATGGAGTAACCGCTTATGAACTCGCTGACGGTCGTCAACTGAACGTGCTGGCAAGCGGTCGCCTCGTGAACCTCGCCTCGCCAGTCGGGCTCGGCCATCCTGTGGAAGTGATGGATCAGTCATTTGGTATCCAAGCGGTCTGTGTCCGCGAACTGGCAACACATGGCGATGCATATGACCCGGGAGTTCATGCTGTTCCTGACGAACTTGATAAGGAAGTCGCCGAGATTAAACTCGCTGCTGAGGGTATCGAGTTTGATGAACTCACCGACACTCAAGAGGAATATCTGGAGAGCTGGAGTCACGGAACCTAACAAGCTCAGCCTGAAATCAGCAGACAGTATCCCTCTCAATCGCACTCCTAGCCTGAGATATAGGACGGAGACGAGCATGAGCACAAGCTGAATGTCACCGGTTCACTCAAAATCGGTCATTTCAATCATGAAGAGTTCCGTCCGTCGAATCACTTGTCCCTCACAGCTCATTGCCCCCATGTCCACTTTGCGTCCAGAATATATCGATAGATCCCACTACATCCGATAGCAACCGCGTTCGAAATAATATAGTTAATGCCACCCCAGTCAACGAACAGATACAGTAATACTAGCTGGATTGGGATTGCAGAACCCCTGACGATATTTGTTTTGAGTAATCCGATAAGATAGGCCCAGCGACTGGTGATTCGCGTCGTAGCAAACGTCCACAGGTTGTTCAACACATAACTGATGATAATCGTGATCTCGATCGAAACGAGGGCACCAATCAGATAGTACAGACCCGCTTGTCTAACAAACAGCCATAACAGGAGGAGTTGTAACGCGGAGGTCACAGCACCGACGATAGCGAATCGTCGTAGTTGTGTTCGAAGCGGACCGGTGTGTATGTTACGAAGATACTGTCGAATCATCACCGATAGCCGAGCGCTTCGAGCCGAGTTCCAAGTTCTGAATCGACATCAGATGCCGAGGTTGTCCTTTTTTGCGCACGGAGCGTTGTCGCATGATTGCGTGCGATGTCGCCGAATTCAGCGAGTATCGTCGTTTCAGCCACGCTCAGCGGCTCGCTGGTGCGATTATCCTGCTGTTGTGGGTCTGATGCACGGTGATACAGTTCTTCTTCGCCGGTCTCTGTGTTAAGAATGTATGTCCACTGTGAATCTCGGACACTCACGAGTAAATCACCATGATCAAGCGAACGGGGAATTGGCTGTGCGGTTACTTCTTCACCACGGACCGCCACTGAGACGACCGGATCCGTGCTATTAGTCGGCTCACCTTGAGGAAGTGCTGGAGCCCACTCGACAGGTGGAGAAACGCCGAACGATTCAGCGATTGTGGCTGGAATCGCGTTGAGACCAACTTGGGTTTCAATGCGCGTCTGAGTTTGTGATGGACGAGAAACCAGTAGCGGGACATGAATTAATTCATCGTACAATTTTGGATAATGAGCAAGATGACCGTGCTCTTGAAACTCCTCGCCGTGGTCCCCTGCGACAATAACCGTCGTATCTTCACGATGTCCATCTTCTTTCAGTGCCGAGAGCAGTCGTCCAATACTCGCATCAACCTGTGCGGCTGCAGCGTGGTACAAACTTCGCAACTCAGCGAGGGTATGTTCCCCCACTTCCAATCCAAGCCCGGTTCGGGTGTGTGCATGTAACATTCGATGCGTGCCAATATAGCTATCTGAGGTTGCGCGGATATACCTCGGGGCGGGAACGTATGGAGTATGAGTGTCCATATAATGTACCCACAAAAAAAACGGTGACTCGTGAGTCGCAAGAAATGATTTTGCAGCTGACTCGACATCGAACATTCGTGAGGTGTCTAAGAACGGACGGTCGTCGTATCCGCCAGTTACTAACGACCGAAGCCGGCGAAAGGGAGTTGCTGCCAGCTGCATCCATGCCTCAACCGTTGGATGTCTAGCAAGATATCGACTGTAGACACTTGACCCAACTGAGGCAACGAATGAGTCGAACTCATCGAATCCTTCGTTATATCCCCAGTGCTCAGTCAGGAATCCATTGGCTGCATTGAATCCGGCAGTCGAGATATCTGCCGCCGTTAATACACTCCCGATTGTTGTGAGATTTTCGACACCAACCTGCGTATCGTTCGTAAACACGTGGCGCCCAGCCATAATCGCTGGAAACGAAAACGGTGTCCAGTTGCCCGTTGCAAAAGCGTTCTCGAAGACTGTGGCTGATTGTGCAAGCGAGTTGAGCGCCGGTGTCTCACGCTCTTCCTCATATGGGGAAATTGCATCAACCCGCAAGGAGTCCACAGTGATGAGGAGGACATTCGAATCTGCAGCGTTCGTCGTCATTATCCGTCTGTGAAAGTGAGTTGTTTCTTATCTATATTTTATACAGAGACAAATTTAATCCTTCGTAACTGGCCGAGACATCCGACGGGGTGCGTACTCAGAGGGTGTATCGTCTGCAGTCTGGTCATAGACACAACGACTGACAACTCTCCACATTCACAACTATCTGCGACCGAGTCAGGAACCCTCCCCTCAGGGGGTGGGCTTGTCAGTGGACTCCCGCTCTGGCCACGAGCCGTTGTGGGCGTGAACTCGCTGTTCGCGTTCAGCGCCCCTGAATTCAGGGCCACCCGACAACCGGCCCGTCCAGCACCAGATGTGAGCCAGTGCTGGACAAGACGCCACCCGATATTCCGAGCAGCGTTGTCATCCGCGTGGAGTTCCTTTCGACATTTCAGTCACTCGAACTCGTCACCATCACGATTATCCTCATGTGTGAACTCACAATCCGAGTGGCTACACCGTTGACTCGCGTACGCTGGCTGCACTATATCCACGAGAATCCCGTAATCTTCGGCCTTGTATACGGTGAACTCCTGTATCGTGTGGAACGCCCACTGCTGGGACTACCGACGTTCGCGGATGTTCTCCAAGTCCTCGAACGCAATCACAGAACAGTCGTGACGGCTCTTGCACGATGGCTTTCGAGACACGGTGGAGGTAGTCTCTACTCCACCGAGCGAACCGTGAGCCGATGCTCTGAATACTGAGGTGGGCCGAGCGAGTGCCCGTTTGCTGGAGGCGACCTCGCCGCCGTTCGTACTCGTCGCATCTATGCTTGAGGGAATCTGCGTTGCCAAGGAATTCACCCGTGCTGGTGACGGCGAGAGAGCCGTCTCCGTTGAGGTCGACGCCGAGAACCGCTCCGTTCTCGACTGTTGACGCATCCGTGTCAGACTCTTTCTCCACAACGACGTAGAGGTAGTACGTCCTATTACGCTTGTGCAGGGTTGCCTCTTTACGCTCCCACTCATCACGATTCCAATACTCCGCGAATGGCGTGCCGTCGCCGTCTTCAGGTGTGATGTACTCGGCGCGAACACTACGTGGCGAGCGTGCAGTGGTCGTCGTTGTCCGTGATGGTACGGGTGCCGTACACGACGACCGTACTTTTGAACGATCAGGTGTGTGCTGTATGAATCAAATAGTAAGATTGCGTTGTGGAGTCAGCCGTGCTATCGTCGGTGGATTGTTGCACGAAGCTTGCGCGCTTGCTCCCACAGAGCCGTGGGTTTCCGCGCTGCATCTGTATGATACGTGTGGTACGACACGTCTGCTAATCATCTCCACTATGGTTAGCGCCGGGGAGCTGAAACGCAGCGATTATGCGATGTGGAAATCAAAAGTGCTGGAGGCCCCTTTTATATAGACGAGCTCCCGCAAATAGCTGAATCGGTTGGCGGTTTACACAGGGTCGTTGATTTAATACCGGGCCGAAGTGAGTGGAACTATGTCCTCGAATGAGAAGGGAGACCGCCGCGAACGTGAACTCGTGAATGAACTTGATGATGCGGGATTTGCGGTGATGCGTGCTCCAGCCTCAGGATCAGCTACTGAGCGAGATCTGCCTGATGTCTTAGCTGGAAACGGTGAGATATTTTATGCGATCGAGGTAAAAGCAAGTGCTGGTCAGCCGATTTATCTTGATGGTGAGGAGATCGAGGCACTCATTTTCTTCGCACAGAACTTCGGAGCAAAGGCGCGAATTGGTGTTCGGTTTGACAGAGAGTCATGGTATTTCTTTCATCCGAATGAGCTGTACGTGACTGGCGGTGGTAACTATCGAGTCAAAAAAGAAACTGCGCTCAACTCTGGCGAGGGACTCGACTCTTTTGTTGGTGGTCCTGCTCAGCAACGACTCACTGCTATCGACGAAGACGGTTCTGAGAGTCGATGAATATATTAGCGATTCTACATATTAATGGCAGGCGGGCGCACAAGAAGCCACACCCATCGAAGCGTTTTTCATACGGCCAATAAAATTCCGCGGTATGGAAATAGATGCGGAGATGCGCCGCAAAATCGTCGTCTCCATCAGCTCAGTGGCTGTTTTCGTTTTCGTCTTTATTGGCGTTGGCATCGTATACGGTCCCGAGCTTCCGTCTCAGGGTGGGCTCGCGCTTGTCGGGGCCATTGTTCTGTTCATTTTCGGGATGGCCGCTGTGGGATTCATTCTGAACGAATAACTGAGTAGACTGATGATGGATGGTGTTTAGTCCTCGACCGTCGATTCTCGCCAGTCACGAATAGAATCTGTTTCCTCTATTGCCGCCTCATAATATTCACTGGGATGGTCGATATTTTCACACCGTTCATCTGGGTTCAGACAAATGTCATATCGTTTCATCGTTTGACATGATGGTGGCGGATACTGCGTCCCTGCTCCATCTTGAAGATACTCAACACGTGCAGCTAGCTCTGTACTATCGGCAGGACACCGCATCAGTGCTGCAATCTCTTGACGATCGGCTCCGAGAGTAAGTAAAAATGATATCAATGCGAATTTCGCTGGCTCAGACAATGTCTCATCAGACCGCTCCATCTGGAGAAGCCCGCGCATACACGGTGGGAACATCGCCGGGACGACCACATCAACAGTGGTTTTGGTCACAGATGGCCGGTCATCAACGAGCGCTTGCAAATCTGCCACGTGAGTGGACAATCCCTCGATAATCTCTGCCCCATTTGCAGCCTCCTCGACTGAAAGCGGTAGTTCAGAGGCGACTCGTTGCTTGACAGCAGCCTCTAACAACTGCATCAATTCAGTATACCGAACCCGGACTGCTCCGTTTGCTAATTCTTGATTGACTAACCGCCACTGGTCGCCCCACCTATCCTCTCGCAACTGGAGGTATGGGACGAGCTCTACCCAATACCAGCGGTTTGAGCGATGCGTCGACGCTGACAGTGGCTCAGATTCGACTGCGTCAGCCAACTCTAATTCAGATAACGCTGATTGAACATCGACAGTTGTTCGGGTCGTGCTCTGTAGCACTTCGTCATCAGTAAAGTCGGCCTCAAACCGCTCACGGGCGGTTCGCGCCTCAGCGAGGGCATATTTATCGATTGCTGTAGAGACATCCAGTAGTGAAACCAGCAATCGTGCGATTGGATATGAAAGCAACTCAGTTTTCGTCTGGTGCTGTTGTGAGTCTGGTGGTGCTGTCGTCCCTTCAAGCAGTGCCCGTTCGACCCGCTCTTTTCCACGAGAGACTGCTGGCGCTTCATGAGCAATCAGCGCGGCTGGCGATTGGTCGAGTGCTCTTACGGCGGCCTGTGCCCCTTGAAAGAAAGGATAGCGGCCAAACCGTGGATCGATTCCCATCTACCCTGAATATCGGTGCCTGTTGAATAAATACGACGGTCACGAAGACGATGAAGCTATACACCTTGCCACCCGTCATTTTGCTGTGCCGTCGTTTGCATATTCTTGCCCGGCTTGTTACTCAACCAACAGCATACACGCGATTGACTGTCGGTTTGAGGGCACGCCATGGGCAGAGATTGAAACCGCATATACAGATATTATCATCGTACTCAGCCGTGCGCCGCAATCTCAAGAATCATTAGCAGACGCGATCCCACATACATGGGGCGACCTCCATCGACAGGCATTGCAGCGACTCCGTCGTGAGGAGCGACTGGCCGAGCGGAACGGTATCCTTCGGCTTCGAACAGCTGCAGAATTCACTGAGTACGTCTCGAAGCCATCTCGTGAACCGATGCGGACAATTTACACACAGGGGAGTGTGCCAGGCTGTCATGATAACGCTGTCTTCGCTCTTATCGCGTGGTATGAGATGGTTGGGCTTCCGTGGGATGAGACGAAAGAGAATGTGATCCAGTGGCTCACCGACAGTGGCACGTGGGCACGAGGCGGGTTTGAGGAGAGCTCACCTGCAGAGTTGGTAAATAACAAGCAGCACGTCTATGACGCAGGCTATGGGTGGCGCGAGAAAGCAGAGTCAGCGAAGCGAATCATCGAGCGTCACCATACTACCGGCTAATCTGACTGAATTCGCGGTGCCAGCATATAGGTGATCTGTCCGTTACCTTCAGCAACCTGATAGTGTATCTTTACTGGGAACTCATCACCAAGTTCAATTGTTACCTCTGCATCCTTCGGAATGGCCTTGTCCATGTCTTTGAGATAATCGAGCGAAAACAGCGAGTCTGCAGTCCCAGCGGTCAGTCTAATCAGATCGTCTGCGCTTAGTTCGAAGTCAACATCATCGGTATCACCCTCCGCCTCAATGTGATACGCCTCTGTTTGATTATTCACGCGCAAGCGAACATGATCCGAAACCATGTCTGCTGCTTTGATACCTCTATCAAGTTGAGCACCCTCAAGCACGATCTCTGCAGGCAAATCTAAGTCAGGAATATCTGGCTCCTGACGGATGCTATCAGGGTCGATCAGGGCAAGCGTTGAGGAGAGTCCATCCATGCGAATATTGAGTTTCCGTGTCTGTTCATCCAGTTCGAGTTCGATCAGTTGATTCCCGTTCGCCATTCCGATGAAATCCTCGAGTTTGGCCAGGTTGACACCAATCACACCCCCATCAGCATTGTATGATTCGAATGCATCTGCCGCGAGCGAGAGGTCAACCATTCCGACGTTGGCAGGATCAACCGCTCGGATTGCGAATTCGTCTTCATTTAGCCGGATCTTACACTCATCAACAAGAACGCTCACCGAGTCAAGTGCGTCTTCGAGGGTAGACGCGCCAACAATGGCCTTAAACATATAGAATATGATACGGGAAGCAGCTTAAAAATGCTCCTGATTTCGGGTCTGTGACAGAAACAATCGACCTTTCTATTGGCTAAGCAGCGCTATGAAAAAGCGATGCGACAAATTCTTGTGGAATTTTGCAGGGCACGCTGGCCAGGCAGCTCAATCAACATCTCTCCAGTGCGCAAATAGAGGTTCCGAATATGATGGATTGTCCCACGGTCAAGTGGACCGTCACAAGATTTCTGAGGGCCATGCCCTCCCGCCTCGCAGAAATCGAACACCTCTGTTTGACTCTGATACTTACTCTCGGTGTGTGTATATACTGTCATTTGAGCTTCTTTCAGACTGCAGATCATTCGAGTTGTGAGACAACAGTTGCAGTTATTAATCGCTCCAGCTGCTGACGATGCTTCCGTCATGGTCAAACACCCGTGACCCGGATTATGACGCATGAGTCGTAAGGATGAATACTACAATCGAGCAAAACAAGAGGATTATCGAGCTCGGTCTGCGTATAAACTCAAGCAACTCGATGCAGATTCTGGACTGTTTGGCCCAGGAAATACTGTTGTAGACCTGGGATCGGCCCCGGGCGGATGGTTACAAGTTGCGGCTGAGGAGGTCGGGAAGACGGGAACTGTGATTGGCGTTGATCGACAGCGAATTAAACCAATACAAAATGAAACTGTCGAATGTCTCCGTGGTGATTTAACTGAACCACAGACGATCGAACAGATCGAAGCAACTGTCGGCGGATCAACTGTCGATGTCGTTCTTTCAGATATGGCACCGAACATGACTGGTGAGTATAACGTCGATCATGCGCGCTCAATATATCTCGCTCGGCAAGCATTCACCGTTGCAGACGCACTTCTCTGTGCAGGCGGTGATTTCGTGGCGAAGGTTTTTGATGGGCGAGATCTCGACGCATTTCTCTCCGATATAGAGGATGAATTTCAATACCTCCGTCAGATGCGACCATCAGCATCCCGAGACAGTTCATCTGAGCTATACATTATTGGGAAACACCGCATCACAGCCCCCGTCAGCGAGGATGATATCGTTGATGTCGTGATTACTGATATCGGGAGTCAAGGTGACGGTGTGGCGAAGATTGATGACTATACTGTGTTCGTTGAGGGGGCGACACAAGGCGATTCGATTCGAGTCCGAATTACGGACGTGAAACCAGACTTCGCGTTCGCTACAGCTGTCGACTCTGACGGCGAGGCAAAAGACACCCGTTCCTCTGGCTGATCATCGATGTCAACGACCCACCCGACTTCGCTCACCGCGTAAACAAGGTTCGCTCGTCGGGGCGAGGGCTTGTCAGTGGCCTCCTCGTCTTACCCAAGCAGGTGAGGGCTGTCTGCCCTCACTCGGTGTCGTTGGCCCTGATTTCAGAGCAGATTGACTGACGTTCCTCCCACAAGACGGCTGATTGCCCCCTTAGGAGATACAGTTCGGCTATACTCTTCGCAGTCGCAAAGTCACGCCGTGACTTTGCTGCCCGCCGGATGGAAACCGA
>JAQCNF010000084.1 GCA_028275165.1 Haloquadratum sp. | reverse complement strand
ATGGCGAAGCAAGCTGTCCGCTTGATCGTTGTTGCGATCCTCAGCGACATCCAGAAGATGGGATAGCGATGCGTCCTGAGTGTCGAGATCTATCGCGAGAACGCGTCTGCCTGCTCTTTCTTCGGCTTTCGCCAAGTTGACAGCGAGTGATGTTTTCCCGACCCCGCCAGCCTCGGAGTACACAGTGTAAGCCAGCATACTATTCCAGTCGGCTTGGACGACTATAAAACTCAGTCAGACAATCCAGCTATACAGCTTAGTTAATTAGTATGAATCATCGACTTAGCTAAGTAGCTTAGCCAAGTAACTTAGCTAGCCTTTTTAGACACACGGATTAGCTATATGTTATAACTATAATGGTTATCTCAGCGATAAAGCTATAATATAAGGCTATTACAGTTGGTTGTGATAGTGCGGTTGATTTCACCGGCGTCGTGTGAAGCGCAAAAATTCGAACGCTTCATCAAAATCAGTCGACTCGATGTGTCGAACCCCTCGGACTGAAGTGCAACAGAGTTATTAGTGTGAGAATCTTCTATCATAAGATGAAGTCTTCTACTTTCACTACTGAGCGACAGCCTGCGGACGAAGCCACGCTGTATTGCCCGACCTGTGATTACGAGAGTCGAATCAATGGAGACTGGACCATCCACGTACTCGCCGATTCACTCAGATACGAGTGTCCAAACTGTGAGACAGGAATTGATTCCCGTCGACACAAAAGAGAGCTCACTGCAGGCAGCGGTGGCTCACTCCGCTTTGGCGCTAAAAATTGATTTAAACGGAGGTTACATTTGAGGGAAACAGGTTCCTCACTCCCAATCTAAAGCGAACGGGCTTCCTCTTTATGCCACTCTCCCCCGTAGCTATTCCATGCTCTCGAAAATCCTCGTTCCGATAGACGACTCGGAAATGGCACAGCGGGCCCTCGAATACGCCTTTGAAAACCACCCAGACGCAGAGATTACCGTCTTGCATGTCGTGGGGAGTCCGTCAGCGATGGGAGGGGTGGCCACTGCGCTCGCTCTGGAGGAGGATATCGAAGAGGCCGCACAGGAACGGTCACAGGAGATATTCGATGGCGCCGAAGCAATCGCCGACACGTACGATACAGAAGTTTCCACAGAGGTGCAACTAGGGCATCCGGCCCGAGCGATTCTGAACAGAGCCGACGACTTCGATGCAGTCATAATAGGGAGCCACGGCGGCTCGTTGGCCGATCGACTGGTCGTCGGGAACGTCGCTCAAAAAGTCTTCCGCACATCTCCCGTCCCCGTCATCGTGGCTCGGTAACGCTGGTGACTATCAATCATACATTATATCATGGTTTTGTAGCTCGTACAGGTGTCAATTTGAAAATTGGTAGTCTATCGTTTATTCACGATAATATCACTCAAGAATAATACGATTGTACCAGAAGTTTAAATATTAGCCATTGCTGTCCATGGTATGTGAGCTCTCCACAGGAAGCCGAAGTTGTCAGTATCAAGAAAGACGCATTCTTAGAGCTTCAAGATGCGGTCTCCGAAATAGAACAGAGTGGACAGAATCTAGAGATGATGATCGAGAGCAATAACGAAATTATTCAGGGTCACGCACCAACCCTTGACAAAATCAACAACGAAGTAGCGGATTTGTCAGCGACAATCGAAGAAATTGCTTCAACAATCTCTAACGTGGACGCACAGGCTGACGAAGCCTCAAAATTAGCTGAACAAGGAGAGGAGTCGACACAGGAGGCGGTTCAGACCATGCACGATGTTACAGAAGCCTCAGAAGTAGTTTCGGCCGAAATCGATGAACTACAAAATAAAGCTGAAGAAATCGACGAAATTGTCGAAGTGATAAATAGTATCGCTGACCAGACAAATATGCTCGCACTCAACGCGTCGATTGAGGCCGCCCGCGCCGGGGAAACTGGGGACGGGTTCGCAGTGGTCGCCGATGAAGTAAAGAGTCTTGCGGGGGAATCACAGGAAAACGCAGAAACAATCGAGGATATGATAAACGCCATTCAACGGTCTACAGAAAAAACCGTTGAGAGTTTAGATACGATGGATGAACGAATCGAGACCGGGATTTCCCGAATAGAACACGCTGCGAGTAATCTCTCAAACATCAGTAATAGTATTGATGAAGTAGCCGATAGCCTGATGCAAGTTTCCGAAGCTACTGACGACCAAGCTCTCAGTACACAGGAAGTTGCATCACTCGTCGATGAAACCGTTGATGGAATGAACAGTGTTGTCGATGCTGTCGAAAACACTCAGGAGTCAGCACAGTCTCATCAGGAAAAACTTGTCCAATTACGTCGTCTGCTTGACAGTCAAAGCGAACAGTAGCATTAGTTAGCGAGAGCTTCGAGTAAATTTGCCTATCCACTGCCCTTATATCTACGCGAATCTTAAATAAACTACGTGAATGGCAGCACCGTGGACCACTCCCGCTGGCGTTGCATATATTGGGGTATTTCTCTTTACCGGGGTCTGCTGTTTGGCGTCCATCCCCCGAGCGCGAACGTTTACTGATATCGAAGTGCGGTATGGACTAGTCGGATTACTCGGTCTGACTGGGCTCTGGGCGCTGTTCAAAACTGCCTTCTTTATCGTGCCCGGTCCGTTTCAACCGACAGTATACATCGTCGGGCTTGTCTCAGGGTTTGGGACAGTCTGGGCGTGGCTGTACTTCGCCTCCGCTTACACCGGTCGGACACTACACAGAGATTCGACACTCCGCCGTCTCGGCGGCACCGTCTTCCTCACGATTACGGCACTGAAACTAACGAACCCGATACACGGCCGCTACTTTACGACTACCGAGATGACGACACCGTTCCGGTATGTCGCAATCGAGCACGGGCTTATTCACTGGGTGTCGACCAGTCTCTCGTACGTCCTCGCCGCCATCGGCCTGTTTATGATATTCGAATTGTACATCGAGTCGGGGTACGACACGAAGCCACTTGCCGCACTGACGGCTTTGCTCGCTCTCCCAGTTACCATAGATATCGTTGCGATTGGGACACCTCAGTTGATAGAGTTCATCTACGCTCCGATCGGCGTCGCAGCGTTCGCAATCGGCGCGCTGTTTGTATTTGGCGAACAGTTCCTGGCGGTTCGGACCAGAGCTCAGGGTGATGCGGCGACGATAGTACTGGACGATGCGAACCGGATTCAGGCCTATTCCGCTCCTGCTGTGGATATCTTCCCGGAACTAGACGGAGCGGCAGGCTCGCCTCTCAAAGACGTTCTCCCGGAAGTCCCGGCCACTGATGAGAACGGCAGTGGTCAAGTCGTCACACGCGAAGGTGACGACGGACCGCGGTACTATCTAGTCTCGCCGAGGTCGATGGCCATCGGTGAATCGACAGTCCGGGTGCTCGCTCTCTCTGATGTCACGGTGTCTGAACGCCAGCGGCGCAATCTGATTGAGCGGGAGCGCGAACTCGACAAACGCAACGAGCTCTACCGGGCAGTCATCTCAGCGAGCTTCGCCTTCGTGTTCCGAATCGATGCCAATGGCACGTTCAGCTTCGTTTCCCCGTCTGTCGAAGAGTTTACCGGCTACAGACCGGACAGACTCACCGGCGAACCCATTTCAATGCTGGGGTCCGACGAGCAAGTCGTCGAAGAGGCACAAGACTATCTTGACCGGGTCATCAATGATGGCGAAGCCATTCAGGTCCGTGACCTCCCCATCAAGACCAAATCCGGGACCACCGTCTACGCAGACGTTCGGGCGGAGCCGATATACGAGCCAAGCACCGCGCCCGAAGCACGGACTACTGACGACATTGTCGGAGCCCAGGCGATGGTGCGAGACGCGAGCGAGCGCCGCAAGCGCGAAGGACTGATCAGTGTCATCAACCGTGTCCTGCGCCACAATGTCCGGAACAAGCTCACCGTGATCAACGGATACGCTGAAATGCTGTCAACGGAGCTTGACGGCAACAGCGCTTCGCAAGCAGACCGCATCCTTGATGCCGGTAATCGGCTCCTCAATCTCAGTGAATCCGCACGCCGAATCGAATCGCATCGGGAGCTGTCGCCGGAGTTAGAGCCCATCGATGTGGCACCGATGATCGGCGAATTACGTGACCAGCTCAACGAAGAGTACCCGAACGCGTCAGTGACGGCAGATATTCCCGAGAGTGCCGTCGCGAAGACGCAATCAAGAATCGAGACCGCACTGTGGGAAATTCTCGACAACGCTGCACGACACACAGGCACAGCGCCTACTATCGAGATTGACGTCACCACGACCGACGAGCGGGTTCTTATTAGCATCCGCGACGACGGACCCGGGCTACCAGAGACCGAACAACAAGTACTCGCCACCGGAGAGGAGGGACCACTCGTCCACGGGCAAGGACTCGGACTGTTCCTGACTCACTGGATAATCACGAACCTCGATGGCGACATTTCGGTGACGACGACAGAAGGGACATCTGTCGACGTTCGACTCCCAACCCTGTCGGCTACGGTTGCCCCGAACGACCAATCACAGAACGAAAATCTGTGAATACGTCGGCTGAAGTGTTGGCACACCAGATAACGCAGCCAGAAACTACTGCGAGTGAAGGGGCGCGGCGATTCATCGCCGCAAGCACATCCGCAAGTCCAAGCGAAGACTCCTTCAGCCGGTCAGAGGACTTGGACATCGTCGGAACTCAGGGAGAACTCTCGCTCAAAGTCGATGACGTAACGAACTGTAGCCATGTATTCCAGCCGGTTCGGCAGTTCACGGTAGCTGTACTCTTTTTCGGCTTGGAAACACTGCGAGACAATGTGAACCATGATAAAAGGTTCTCAGAAACCCTGTTCGTGCAGCACTCTGAAATCAGCAGTTTGCGACAAACCAGCGACCCAACGAAGTCAGCCGAGTATTTCCAATCACGAAATCCCTTATGAAATATCGAATGAGTTCGCGATATGATTCTCTTCGGGGTATGGGCCACCACCGAGCAGACGCTCCCGCATCGTGCCGTCACCGTACTCCTCCTTGTGATAGCCACGCTCCTGTAGGATCGGAACGACCAGATCAATGAAATCCTCATACTGGGACGGCGGATACAGCGGGAAGATATTGAACCCGTCCATGTGACCGTCCTCGATCCATTCGATCATCTTGTCAGCTACCTGTTCCGGGTTCCCGATGATTGGATAGCCGAATCCACCCATCCCAATGAACTCGGCCAGATCCCGAACCGTCCATTCCTTATTCGGCTCTGACTGGATCCACGCGTCGACGAGGCACTGATTGGTCGCGTCGCAAAGCGGTCTAGAGTTTGCCTCTGGTACCCTCAATTGAGAGGTCACAGCTCATTGCTGTTTTGGTCGATCGCTGGAGAAGTTCGTCGAGGAACGACTGGTAGTACTCTGGATCAGCGTACTTCACCAGCCGAAGCTGGAGTATCGCCTCTAATCCCTCCGATGTCCAGCGCATCCACTGGTTCTTACAGCG
>JAQCNF010000062.1 GCA_028275165.1 Haloquadratum sp. | reverse complement strand
AGTCTAGTGAGCAAGTAGGCTGCAGCGACGTATTCAACGACACTTGCAACGACAGTCGCTGCAACAACTCCTAAAGCGCCGTATCGAAGTATCAGGAGATATCCCAAGATAATATTCACCGTGAATGCAACCACTGAGATTTTCAGATTAGCGTTGTGGCGGTCCAATCCAGCTATGATGTCTCCGAAGACCGTTGACTGTGTGTTGAATATCTGATACAGGGCCAGACCGATCAGGAGCACTGCTGCCGATCGATACTCAGGACCGTACGCCGTGACGACCAGTTTCTCGGGAATAGCCAAAGCACCGAAGAAGATCGGAATGGCAAATAGGCTCGCAAATGATAGAGAGTTGGTGACGTCTGCAGTGACGTCCTCACCGCGGCTTGCCAGATTGCTCGTTCTGGACATCATGATACTCCCGATTAGCCCCGAGACGAAAGTCGCTGGTACGACTAATTTGTACGCAACCTCGTAGTAACCAACGACACTTGGAGATAATAGCGCACCGATGAGGAATATATCGTATCTGTCCCACGCTTTTGAAACAAAGGTGTATGGTATACTGTCCTTAGCGAACCGGGCGAGAGACCAGAAGGTGTTGGTAGTGGGAGCATTAACACTAAGATCTAATGACCAAAATATGAGTGGAACGGATATCAATGTTGCCAATCCGAGACCATAAGCCATCCCAAGAACACCAATCCCGTACCACACGAACAGCACCTGCAGAGCCAACGTGATCACTGACCGGAAAGTATCAATGCCGGTCTGCCTTCCAACGAGACCAGTCGCGCCAAGAATTGATTCGAAGGCTGAATAGAGACCCAGAGACCCCGCTAGGAAGACGAGAACGTGGTAAGAGCGAGCAACACCAGTGTAATCGGCTATGGCAGTTCTGAATGGATACGCTCCGATCGCAACAAAGACGACGAGAAACAAGGGAAGTAGCATCTGACCGGCAATGATCTCACCCTCCGGACTTGTTAGCTCCGAGTACCGCTTTTTTGCGGCTACACTCCAGCCGTCTACTGGTTTTTTGAGGAACTCTGCGATCATGAGCAGGAGATAGTACCCGCCGAAATCAGATGCTCCGAGAAGACGCGCGAAGAGTATTGTTCCGGAGAATCCGATCACAGCCATTACGATCTTTGCTATCAATCCCTTGCCTACTTCGAAGCTAGCATTTACTTCAGACGCGTCAGTCATCAGTTGCGAGAGAAACTCACAGTTACACGTAGGTCAAGTGCTTGTCCATAGAGAGGATAGTCGTTCAGTAAGCTGCACAGGACAGTTGTATTAAATTCTTGTCGAGTACTCATTTGTATCCGAGGGCTTCGAGTTGGTCGCTCCGGTCTATTTGTTTATCCTGCCGTATCAAACTATGTACAGGTTCATAGCTCCCAGTGTCTTCAGCCACCGTCTTGATCCATGGGACGCGCTTCAAAGCAGGGAGGGGTACCCAGTCCGGGTGAGCATACATCCCCCACTCACCGAGTAGGTTGCCGTGGTCTGCTGTTATGAGTATCTCTCCGGACATATTTTCGAGGAGTGTGTCAACGTGTTCAAGTACGTAGTCGAGATTCGCCGCGTATCCGCTCCAGACCTCTTCGCGGTCAACATCTCCTTTCCGAAGTTTGTGCCAGACGTTATCCCACGGTTGGCTGCCGAATTCCTGTCGCGGAAGCCCTTCATCCATCGGTTTCGGAACGAACGGGTGATGCGGTTGCATGTAGTGGACCACTAATTGCTCCGGTCCTGAGTTCCAAGCACTGATTGCCTGATCGGTCACGAGGTCCGCTGGAATTGTGCGGATATCATCATTGAAGCCGTACTCCCATACTTCGTCGAGGAGAAAGAAGTCTTTCTTATCGAGGAGCGTCTTCGAGTACGGATTAGCGGTGACATAGGCTGTATCTGAGTTGTCGCGACAGCCGAATGTCTTCGAAATCCACTCACCCGAACTACTCGCTACAGAGTACTTCGATTGATCCGTCAGATAACTGCGGTCAAGTTCTGGGATGAGATCCCAGCGGCAGGCGTCAAGGACAAGACAGATATCCCAGTTGTCTTCCCAGATGGAGGTTCCATAATTGTACCGTCGACCAATATTGCTCCAGGCCCCGACATAAAACTCGTACGCTGACTGCTTCGCACCGGACCACCCATTGTCTCGGACGCGGCGTCCCGATTTTGCAACCCATTCACCGACCGTCATGCGTCCTTGCGAGTCTTCTCGTCGTTCGGATACTCCATACCGTGGTCACGCGAGAATACCGTGTTCTCAACAACAGTGTCGAGCCGAGTGTCAGTATCGAGAGTACCGCGATCCAGTATCGTCTTAGTGCACATCAATCGGTTCCCAGCCAATAAGTAGTCCTTGTCAGCCGCTCCAGCCCTTAGAACTCCGAGTTTGACCGAGCAAGAACGAGTCCCATCTGTCGTCGAGAACTGGAGGGCGGAAAGCCGCTCACTCATTTTGCGGGACACGTAGATGGAGTGATGCTGCTCCGACAAACAGACTCTCCTCTCAAACTGGTCAGCGGAGTTCTGGTCGTCATGTGCGAATGCGAGCGACATTGTCGATGAGTTTTCCGGCGGGTGGCATTAATCGCTTCCGATATATTTAGATCATCTAAAATACATGGCAGGAGTGTACGATTCAATGTAGCCGTTGATGCCTTACTTTGTCTTCTTGCTACTCAGAGTCAGCCAATAATCCGATTCCGCACTCGTTCCAGCAGATGCTCCTCGTTCATCGGAAGGTATTTTCGCTTCAAATACCGCCATGCTCCGCGGGAGTAGGAGTACTTCTCAGCTATGGCTAGTTCCCACACTCCTATCTCCTCAAAGAACGGAGCGTACCGCTTGGCCTTCTTCAGGTTGGGTAGGTTATGATAATGCAGCACCGTCACCTTGTTTGGGACTCGCAATCTGAGATGTAGTGGGTAATTGTACCGATGATCAAGCGATACTGTCTCGTACCCCTGTGAGAGGAGGCCGAGCGTGACCTGATCGGCGTGCCATTCGTAGGAGAGATCGGGATAGATTTGTTCAATAGCGTCGAGCCACTGAGCTCCGAACCTGTGGTTCACTGTCAAGACGAAGCCCGCGTTCCAGTACGGTGGAATCGGGTTTCGGTCAAATGTACTGTTATACCGCCACTCGGGCACTGGAAGATCGAGACGTCCCGCGAGCGATGTCCACTCGTCAAGAGACTGATTCCGTCGCCCCCAGTACTGGAGACCGATGTCGACGGGTTTCAGGAACAGATCACCGGGTTGCTTGTGGACGGTTATCTCGTCGAGGACGAGTGTGTCTGTGTCCAACAGCAGGAGGTACCCTTCGTCAGCGGCGTCCTCGGCCGCTGCCAGCGCGTCTATCTTCGTTGAGATTCCGTAGTCAGGGATTCGCTGCGGCCCTTCCAAGATCGTCCCGTACTCTGCGAGCTCAGAAAGGCGGTCAGGCGACTCCGTCTCGGGGACAAAAATATATATTTCGGAGTCGGGATTCGTGCGAGCGATGGAGCGGGCGAGAAAGACGCTCTGTTCGGCGTACTTTCCCTCCCCAGTCGCGAAAACGAATGCGAGGTTCTCCATGAGTGACCACTAGCGTCGGGGGACTTAGCGGTGACGCACGAACTGCCGGGTGAATCGTCGGCAGATCATTCCTTGTAGCCGAGGTTACGCAGTTGTTCTTGCAGGTCCTCGTCGATTTCGACCGTGTTGGTAGTCTGTGCCGTTTCTCGAATCTCTTTCTTGAACGTCTCGACCGCGT
The DNA here is from genome assembly GCA_028275165.1 of Haloquadratum sp. Taxonomy (GTDB): domain Archaea; phylum Halobacteriota; class Halobacteria; order Halobacteriales; family Haloferacaceae; genus Haloquadratum. The sequence goes on along the minus strand of JAQCNF010000062.1, from coordinate 182 downwards.
CGATGTGGTTGGCGGCGTCGACATCGGTGAAGACGTTCTCCCGTTCTTCGTGATCGGTAGAGAGGTCGTACAGTTCCTCGGTCGAATCGATCGTATCGTGGATGAACTTCTGATTGGCCGTTCGATGCATGAGACGGACCCTGTTGGGGTCGGACCCGGTGTTGGGACCCCATCCGCCGATA
>JAQCNF010000048.1 GCA_028275165.1 Haloquadratum sp. | reverse complement strand
CAGACACAGACACAGACACAGCCACCGACACTCAAAATCGAGGCCGACCGGAGTCGGCTCAAGCAACTGGTCGAGAACCGCTATCGGAATGCTGTCGAACATGGGGGTGACGACGTCACAGTATCGGTGGGTATCTGTGAGGATGGCTTCGACGTCGCAGATACCGGTTCTGGTATTCCTGAATCTGAGCGTGACGAGATTTTTGAGGCGGGGTATTCGACAAATGAGGGGGGGACTGGGTTCGGATTGCGGATCGTCAAGCAGGTGGCCGACGCACACGGGTGGGACATTCATGTCACTGACAGCGAACAGGGCGGGGCGCGGTTCAAATTCAGTGGTGTCGGATTCGTGGATTGATAACTATGTGTGTTATATTTATGATAAATGATAAGAATGTATTCGCACATAGCTATATGTGTTGTGTCACTGAGTGACCCGACAGACTGAGAAGGTGAAAACACGCCGTATTTTCGATTTATTCTGGAGTGTATACGTATCGGATGTGTGCTGATATGCAGGTGAGACGGATAGCGGATCGTGACTGATTGGCTAAACGTAGCTGAATCCCAGACAGGAGAGTCAACGATATTTGTTGCATCACACACGGAGTTTGCAGGCGAGAGCCCACTCTCACATTCTTGTTGTCCGGAGACTGGATTCGTACTCCTGAGAGTCAATACCCACGTAGAAAGCTACCTACACTATCATTACAGCACTCAGACCGTACAAGCTCTCAGTTGAGCCGTTACAGACGAACTCATAGATAATTTGGACGGTGATCGGTTCGCGCGAGTATTGCACATTTGCCCTGAAAGTGTGCAATGGCTCAGCAATTATCATGTACACACATCATCATCGGTATTTATCAGAAACTCTCACCGTTGCCATCAAGCCGATCACGAATGAGATCAACCAAGCCACCGACCCCCAGGAGAATCAAAAATATTGGCAGGTCAGTGGAATGTCCGCGAAAATAGGTGATTACCCCAAGAATACCAACTGGGATTGCAGAAAGACGTTTCACGTGTACAATCTGTGAGAACCTGTCAAGCGTGCAAGCAACTGCATAGAGCGTCAGCGCACTAAGGAGAAGGACTTGAACAGGGCTGCTTCCACGTCTCAGCGCCCGGATAGTGAGCAGTAGACATCCAACTGTCACGAGGGTAAAAAACAATAACCAATAGTCTTGAGTACTCAGCCCGCCCACACTCATGTTGACCATATCAACGATACGTCAGACGAGTGAAAAGAGTCACTCCATGGATCTGGGTCTGAAATCCTCTTTATTGAGTAGAATCACCTCTTATGTACGTCTCAAGGGAAATGTCTCACTATTGTATAACTACACAACATGATTCAACGGAGGCTCGTTGTTTTAGGCGGGGCGCTGCTCGTTTCTGTTCTCGTTGCTCATATATGAAGTACCGGACAGCGTGCCCGCTAGTAATAGCTATCTACCCTGATGTTGGATATTCGAAACGCACAGTTATTCAAGACTATCTTGCTGGTCATAAATGAAGGCTTCTTGTAACCCATCGACGCGCCCCGGTGGTTTGAGTGGGGGTGTGTTTATCCTCAGTCTCCGCGTGAAAAAACGGCGTATGGATGCAATCAAAGCGAGGCTCAAAATTGGAAACACTTCGGTGGATCTGATTGTTCCTAAATGACTCCCACAGGGGGCACGCGAGGCTGCACGAATCAAGATTGAAGATGGCAACAGAGCACAAGAGGCTGAAGGCGTATACGCCAAGCTTCGAAGGATAATAATCAGCCACAAACCACCAGTACAATTCGATTTCTGGACGAGAAATGCACGATTGATCCCAGCGAGAGTTAGACAATCAAAACGGAGTTTACGGTCCCTCAGGCCGCGTCCGTTACGACCGTGGGCCGGGGGAACATTCCAACGTGGATCGACACTGGAGTTGAACTCGACATAGCAATCGATCCCAGCAATCCTAGTCACGTCGAAATTGAATTTAGGGTTGAGTTTGAGGCAGCTCACGAGGCGATGACCGATATACTTGAAATCACGCCACAATCGGCCGAAGCTGACAACTACGTTGCTATAAACAGCTATACCGTCGGAATAGAGTACCGTCCCGAGATCGAAGTTTGAAGCGCGACCTCGCGAGGTTGACATCCTCACTGCCGGATAGAATCAAAACAGACTGGTCATCGAAATTGATACCAAGCGTGGGGACATCAGTGATCTGTTTAGGAGTCAAGAATTGAACCGCCTGCGGATCAAGGCGACTGATCCATCTTGGGCGGTTCAGCAAATTCGGGGAGGACTCACAGACTGACATGGCCGGACTTTCCATCGCTGTGGGACCCGCTTCCTCGGTGCGACAGAGTTGCAATCGAATTACAGGCTCAGGAGGCTCTGTGGACAAAAAAGATACCTCTCACCAACCACCGACATTCTCACTCCAATAATCATTCTATTGAGCAGATTCGCAGCAACAAGAGCAAGAATCGGGTTCTGTGTATCAATAGGCATAGATCAGGTGAACAGTTGACTCACGTGTCTCTCGTCTCCCCGCTGGAGCGTGATCCCCGGCTCGCACACGGCTTATTCGAATTTGGTACCACTGTGGCACGGATTTCTCGGTGGATATGATCAAACTGATATGAGATTCCCAGCACCGTGCTGAATACAGCCTAGCCCAGCCTGGTCACAAGGCTCACGCGAGCGAAACAATGATATCGGTAAACCGCTTTGGGGTCAAGCCGCGAGGTACTCGCCTTGTGTCCATCCAGCATCTTCCTGTGAGCAATTCCATCCGCTCACCGACAAAACCAATTGAAGTAGTAGCTGACTACATCTTTCGTATTCACCACGTTTTGACAGAATCTCGGCCGCGAGTGCGATAATGACTCCAGGGAGGTGAGCAGGGTGAGTCCTGAGTTCAGCGCCGATTCATCTAAACTGCTGACCCGCCCAGTTGTCTCATACGTCGTCACCGTCGTGGCACAGACCGACCTGAGACACGCGATTCGACGTGAGATTCTCACTCTTGCGGTTCCGCCGAGCACAGTAACGAGTCGGCCACAGATGAGAATATCCCACGGTCACGGTGACAAGATCGCTGTCCGGCTGGTCTATTGATTAGGTCCAAAAACAGACTGACGAGTGGCTAAGACGGCGTACCCACTGAGGACAAGAACGACAATGGTGTACCCTAACCAATAGAGGGTCTTCCCTCTCGGGTCAATCCACAATACTGGGTATATTAGCCCAGCGAAGACGGTGACGGTGCCGATAAGGAGTCCGACTCTGCCGACGACTCGTGACAGCCTCTCTACGTCAGCGGGTGTACCGCTTCGATACCCAGCAATCAGGCGAGCGTCGCCACGATAGCGAATGCGGTAACCTAACCACCCGGTAAATAACCCTGCGAGTGTCATCACCCCTGTGACAACCGCAGTGGCTGTCTCAACTCCAGCACACATATCGATCTAAACATATCGAATTTCCTTGAAGACTCACCGTGGAGTCGATGATGCGACGCGACAAGAGCGCGTGAATTATTATATGCATCAGTTAGCCTCTTGTTGCTGTATCACCTATAGTTGAGAGGACTTGGAATACGGTTCCCCACTGTAAAGAGTATTGACTGAACTCGCGTAATCTGTAGCTTACATATAAGTAAGCTGTTATTTATATATCGGAGCATCATGATGTATACATGAAAGTAACTTGGAATGACGGTTGTGCCATAGGCCTCAATTCTCTCAAGTTACTTTCAGCCTTTGGTACTCAAAGATGTGCTATATCGTATCTTTCTGGGCGTGAGTGGACGAATCAACACTCAAAACTGGCCTTCTTTGGAAGCCCCGAGATGAATGTCAATTCGCACGAGCCATATGAAATCCCGAGATTTGTGCGCTGACTCTATATTTATCGGGGATTAAACATTGTACACCGATTTGTGGAGCCGAAAGTCACTGGGGGTGTAGTCACTCTTGACCTGTCCCAGGCGATCCGATTGATTTGACCGACATCGAACCCCAAATTGATCTCTCTGAGGCGAACCTCATTGGAGTTTACTTCTTCATGCTGATATTGAAGACGCTCAACTGGCAGACACGAAAGACATCCAGTTGTCGTCGCCTTGTTGTGAATTGAGTTGAGAGCAAGCGTCAAAGTTCCAGTGCTACCTCTGACGTGTTCGGTGGGGGTTGGGACGCCATATGAGATGATTTCATTCGCTGTGTCTCGTGAGAGGAGCCCATGCTAAGACGGGGATTATCGCTGTACGGCTCACATGAGACATCTGTGAAGCGACTGCATCCGTGGCCATGTCCACAAACCGTTTCATCGATCCGGGTGGAAGATACGAGACACCCGTATAGCATCAGAATGATTGTCTTTTTTGTACGAATTTCATACCCCTGCTGGTCAAGGGTCTCTGGGCCTCCGACCGGCTAAGACAATCTCTCTCGGTCTACCACTCAATCATGCTCTTCGCGTCCGTGGAGCTTGATTGTCAAAATTCGGGTCGTTTCAACGCTCATTGCTTCGTCAAGAGCCCAAAGATTTCCAGCGCGACCGCTATGCTCTGGCGGACGGGTGAGTTGCTCAAGCACCAGTCCGCCAATCGTTTCGACCCCTTCACTCGTGAACTCTTCCTCAATCGTGTCGTTGATTTTCGACAGCGGGACGCCGTCGTCAATGGTGTACCCATCATCACCACGCTGACGAGTCGAGGGTTCACGCACGTCCATGTCAAACTCATTTCAGAGTTTCCAACGAGCGTCTCAACGACGTGTTCAACTGTTGCGATCTCCTCATATGCTCCCCACTCGCTGATAACTGCGGTCATTTGCCGTTGATCTTCCCTAAACTGCTTCAGGAGCTCGCCCAGTGCCATCGTTTCGGGAGCGATGACGATCTCGCGGGCGATGTCGCCAACAACCATACCTACCGGAGGGCATGTATCTTGACTCATCAAGCAAGTGGTACAAGATACTGGAGAAGCTCTTGGTCGCGTCCGCACACATTTAGAAAGTCCGTGCAGTCTCCACATCGCTGGCGTTTGTAAGGAGCGACACGAGGTCCGCCTCTGTCACTGGCTGAGCGGTCGTCGCTAGCCCCACATCGCGAGCGACACGAACTGCACTCGGTGGGTGAAGGTTCGCCTTTGCCAACAATTCGTCGTCGTAGAACACATCTCGGGGCGTTCCGTTTCCGACAACATTGCCGCCAGCCATCACGCAGAGACGGTCTGCGACTTCAGCGGCAAATTCGAGATCGTGCGTCGACAGGACAACACTGATACCATCCTGGTGAATGTGTTGGATTCGCTCAGCGACCAGTCGAGACCGCTCGGGGTCAAGCCCAGCAAGCGGCTCATCAAGCACGATGACGCTCGGTTCGAGAGCGAGCACGCCAGCGAGACCGACGAGACGCTTCTCGCCACCGCTCAGGTAGTGTGGAATTCGGTCTTCGAGGTGGCTCGCGTCGACGGTCGCAAGCGCCTCACGAGCCTGTTTTCTCGCTTCGTCACCGGCGACGCCGTAGTTTTGGAGACCGAACATCACGTCATCGAGGACTGTGGGTGCGACGAGTTGCGTATCAGCGTCCTGAAAGACGAATCCAATTTCCTTCCGAGCGTACGCTTTGTTATCCTCAGTAATTGGCGTTCCGTCAACGACGAGTTCGCCGTCATCGGGAACGAGCGTCGCATTCAGGTGTTCGAGGAGCGTCGACTTCCCGGCGCCGTTACCACCGATGAGTGCGACGACTTCGTCGGGGTACACCGAGATGTCGACATCGTGCATGCCAACTGTCCCATCAGGGTACGTGTGGACCTTACACTGGAGATCAACGAGTGGTAAATCGTCTTGTCTCACAGTCTCACCCCGTAGACAGCGACAGCTGCGTAGCCGACGATAGCGACATACGAACTGATCACACCGAATAATTCGTGAACCGGTGGCCGCGAGACGTCGCCGTACAGCGTGATGTCACCATTGTAGCCACGAGCTTCCATCGACTTGACGAGTCGTTCAGACTGCTCAATCGCTGACAGCATCGTCATGCCAAGAATTCTGGCGTACAGCCGCTTGTTCGACCAGAATTCCGAAACGTTTGCACCCCGGGAGAGCGCGGCTTTCACTAAGTCTTCAAGCGTCTCAACCAAGACGAAAGTGAATCGATAGGTGAGCAGCGCGATCTGGTCGATCGGTCGCGGAAGCACCCGCCCGAGTATGCACGCGACGTCCGCGTATTTCGTGGTCATCGACGCCGTCAGGGTGAATGTGACTACCGTAAGTGACCGACAGGTGAGTTCACTGAAGAGTACGAGGCCTGCCAGCGTGATCGAGAGTTCACCAAGCGGTGTCGAGAGTGCGCCACCAATCGGAGTACCGGGCTCGAGAAGCGCCAGCGGCCCGGCGACCGAGATAATAAACAACATTGGAAGCGTGTACCACCCAGCTAACCGCCGGAAAGGTAGCCCTGCAAGTTCGTAGACAATCAACACGGCCCCGTACAGTCCAGCCAAGACCACGAGGCGGTCAAATACTGTGACGGCGAGAACGAGTGCGCCGACAATGCCGATCTTTGTCCATGGATTGATGCGATGCAACGGTCCATCCTGTCGTTCGGCAAAGGCGGTGATGAGCCGTGGGTCGGGAACGTGGTTCGAGAGTGTCGTCATGGTTACCGTGTCGCTCGTTCCTCTTCCTCATCTTCAAGACTGCCGTAGCGGTCAACGTAGACGTATAATCCAACACCAAGAATAATCAGCACGAGAACGAGTGCGCCGAATTCGACTATCAGCCCGCTCTTTCGAATGGGGCCAGCTACGATGATGCCGCGACCAATGTCAACGAGCGAACCGCCACCCTCCTGCACACCGCGCTGGAGAGCTTTCCCAGAGCGCTTTGCCCATGGCAAGGCACCGCCAGTCACAGTGAAGCCCCAGTAACCAGCGGTGAGAAAGGCAGCGAAGAGGCCACCCAGGCCACCGTACTGCTTCCAGCGCTGCATCAGGTGGTCACCCCAGTCGGCTCCGCTCGGGTGTCACGGTCAGTGAGACCGACGAGGTCGGGACGTACAGAGGCGAGGAACTGAACAATGAAGCCAGTCAGGATACCCTCCACGACGGCGACCCCGAGGTTGAGCCCGACGAGACCAGCGACAGCAATCGTCAGGTCACCACGCGGCAGCGCGCTCCCGTTCACACCGCTGACGACGATTATCGCACCCATCAGGAACGCGCCTGCCGAGAGACCGAGCGTCGCAGCACTTGCGCTAGCGGGGAAGACCTCCCAGTCCATTTCCATCAGGGTCTTGAACGCGTAATAGGCGACGATAGCCTCGCTCGCGTTGACGATCGTGTTCGCGCCGAGGAGGCCAACTGCACCGTGACCGAGCGCCGCCGAAAAGATGTTGACAACGAGGGCGATGAGTGCACCGAGCAATGGTCCAGCAAGAATTCCCACGAGGCCGGTGAGGTTCATATGGATACCACCCCAGATTGGGATGTTCAGCTGGAAGATTGCGAAACTTGCCGCTGCACCGATTCCGGCCAATGCGATTTGATGTGTCTTGATTCCGCCCTTGCGGACTCGATAGACGACCGCACCGACGAGCGCTACGCCAAGGGTCGTCCATAACATAAGTGCCCACAGGGGGAACGAGCCTTCACCGAGGTGGATATGTGCCATCGTGTTATTAATATAATACTGTGTTATATTAAAAGTAGCCATCTGAAAAATATAGTTAATAAACAGACAGTATCCAATATGAGTGCCCAGTCGGAGACGGATATCATCAGCACGGATACTCTCGACAATTCGAATACTGGTCGGATGCACCGATGCTTCCGCTGATTCGAGGTGGAACTTTTCGGGTTTAGCCGTGCGTGAATCCGACACTTGTCGAAACAGCGAACTGATCCGTTCCATCAAGTGTGAACCGAGTCTGAGGGAGGAGGCTAAAGGGATGTACTCAGTATAGAGAGAAATGAAGCCTGCTATCTCGGTCAGAGGCCCCCCACGATCCACACTCCCACCGTCTGGAGCGAGTTGGGAATTCTCCGAGGTCGGTGCACGGTATACGACCCTCATGTCTGTGAGGTCTTCACAGACAATTACAGGACTGTCGAACCGTTGAATCCACTCAACCACCCGCCGTGACACCGTGTGTAGCTGGTCGTGAACGAACCGTTGTTCCTTGTCGCGGAACACATCGTTGAACGTGGTCTGTCCGGCTTCCTGCATCCGTTTTCGCATCGTCAAGTAACGGTGGCGTTGTTCCTTGATTTCTGGGTAGTCGATAACGATTGAATCTTCGATGTCGTGTTCGGTGAGTGCCGCCAGTGCAACGCAGTCTTCGTTCATATCGACACCGATGACCGTTTCTGCCGCTGTTTTTGCATCAACTTCGCCGGTTTCATTCGTGACGGTGAGGTGCAATTCTTCACGTCTGTTCCGGCAGAGTGCTTCGGCAGTGCCAACGTGCCAGTCATCGTCTTTCATTGCCTGCGTGAGCAGGTTGAACTGGTCTTTCGTCCCGTGAATCTCGCCTTTGACGTGGTTGTACGGCTTTGCACTGCTTCGGAACCATACCATACCGTTTCGTCTCCAAGAAAGAGGTTGTAGCCTTCGCCGTAGTTCATCCGTAGCGGGAATGTCTCGTGTTTGTACCACGGGCGTCCCCAGTCGTCGTTGTCGTCGTAGTTGTTGAGTGCGTCGAAGGCTTTGTCGATGATGCGCTGTGCGGTGTTTTGCACGAGGTCTGCGTTCTGCTCGACAACATCCTCAATCTTGTCCCAGTCCCATCCGTCGTAATTGAGTCGCAGTACCTCGTTGAAAACGCGGCGACACTCCAAGCGGGCGTCGTGAAGCAGGCTCTCGTTGCCACTCTGCACGTCAAGCGGAAACACAAGCGTCTTGATGAGAGCCTGTGCCTGCGCCATTCTTGATCGTTTACCCAGTCTTGGACGAGTTTGCGCACGACTTCTCTCTGAGTTCGCTGACTGGCTCCTCCTGTCAGGCCGCGTCAGCAATCTTCATGTCGGCTTCAGCCTTTCAAGTGGTTTGAGACCCAGAGCGTTTTCTCGGGAACGGGAACGGAAATCAACGATTTCCAACCGGGAAGAAAGCCGAGACACTCGCCTTAGTTATTTGTAGAGCGGGCTGTGCTGCTGGCAGTATTCACCATTCCTTGCCGACGTGACGCAACATCCGTGCATTATTCTAAATCTGGTGTCATGTGAAGACTGCAACAGTCAGACGAATCTGACAGCTAGCGTCTTGATGTCGATTGCAAGGGGTGATTCTCCAAGGACAATTCAATCATGTATTGACGCCGATAACCGACCCGTCAACCGTGATAGTTAATTTGTGTTTGGAGGGTTAGTGAGTGGTCCAACCACCGTCAGCCGGTAAATTAGCCCCAGTAATATATGATGCATCATCGGAAGCAAGAAATGCAGCTGGACCGGCTATCTCGTCGGGATTTCCCACCCGTTGCATGGGTGTCTGATGAAAGACGTAATCGTAGAACTCATCATCCGACATCACCGGATCAGTCATGTCCGTCTCGATTACCCCTGGGCAGAGACAGTTTACCCTCACCCCCTCCTCAGCGTAGTCGTATGCCATTGCTCTGGTGAAATTGACAACTGCACCCTTTGCTGTTGCGTAAGCAACGGAGCCAGGTCCACCCGCTAATCCGAGTACCGATGCAACATTTATGATAGACCCGTTTGCCCGTCTGAGATAGGGGAGCGCAGCACGGCTGCCGTACATCACGCCGTCAAGGTTGATGCTCATCAAGTGGTGCCAGTCTTCGATATCCAGTTCATCGAGAGTTCCTGTTGGACCAATACCCGCGTTATTAACTATGATGTCTAGGCCTCCAAACTCCTCGACTGTCTGTTCAACCACCGCTGCAATATCATCATACTTGGAAACATCACATTGAACAAAAAGACATCCTAACTCCTCGGCAGTCTCGATGCCTGGTCTCTCTGATCTAGCCGCGATTACTACGTTTGCACCCTCGTCAATGTACCTCCTGGCGATCGCCTTGCCAATTCCCTTCGTCCCGCCAGTAACGATGGCTGTCTTACCGTTCAGCATCGTGTGAATATATCACTGTTGAAACTTGGGACCCGTCCCGCAATATTGGTGTTCCCCAAGTGATGAGGGTGCTCTTCAACGAGACTCAGGCGTTCGAAACTGTGTCTGGATTAGATCCACTGCCGCTCTCACACTATATCTACCTCTCGGTTGTTATCGCCAGCGACGAATATTGAGATCCCTAAACAAAGCGACGATTGATATGTGTCAACTAAGTAGATATTTTACCAACGAGACTGAAATCAGTACGTCACCTGTTGCGCTTCAACACAGAACGTCAAAGACAAACTTCACCGCGTTATTTCACCGAGTCAGGACGAGAGAAATATAGTGCTAAATCTCGCCCTCCCTCGCGTTCAGTGACATTGAGCAGAACACTACGCTATCATCGAACAGAACAAAAGAAGACAGACTGATCGAACGATATTCGACAACTTCGATAAAAACCAACTTAACTCAACTATCGACGCAAAACGGAGCCGGACTCGTTGAAATCCTCGTATTCAGAGAGATCCGAGCTTGAAACAACTAGCCGTAGACTATTTGACACTCAATGGGTAACTGCGGAGAATTGACGAGACAACGTAGCTCAGGCAAAAATAGGAGAACAAAATGGTGATCAAGAAAGTCATCACCGAGGAGTACCGGAAAAGGCGCTCCCAGAGCGCGCTCAGTTCTTAGGAGATGAACAGTCCACTCCCGCTAGCAACCCCAACTACAACAAGCCATACCCAGACCGAATTGAAGCTGGTTGTGCCACTCCACGTTTCTTTGAGAGAGTCAAGTGCTGATGACACAGTAGCAAAACACCATCTCAGACAGATAGATTTCTCCTATCCCGACTGGTGCTCGTTCAAAGCGTGGTATCCAGTAGTGATTTCAACAAAGCCAGGTGGGTCTGGTTTGGAGTCGAATAGATAGTGCAATTTCAAGCAAGCGAACTCAGATTGAATTAGTCAGTCAAGCCAAGTCGGACTTCGTGCTCAGTGTGCCACAAATAGAGAGTGGATATTACTCGAGGGACTCTCAATACGATTCCGGGATAAAAAGTATTGGTTAATCATCATTCCTTCGGATAGTCCTCCAGCCAGAGGCTACGACTTGGTGTCATGTATCTGGGTATATAAAACGCCTCAGAGTCGAGTAAAATGGTTTGAGAGATAAACTCGGAGTCATCAATGAATAATCTGTCTTCGGTCCGCGAGACTTCCCCACGAGATGTTCTGGATACACACGTATGGGACCGACCACTGGGGCGTTTCGAGCACCTGTCGTACGCGACCATCTCGTCGTCGTAGAACCGGTACTCAACCGCACCGAGCGCGAGTCGCATGTGAGCCACACTGATGGCAGTGAGCATCCCGATTATCAGGAATGCTGAACGCGATCAATAATAAGAGCACATTTCCGTCCAGCAGAGGAAGTGAGGCGAACACCAATATCAGTAACACCTTGGCCCAGATACTGAGTCCGACACCGCTGAATGTGCCGTCGACGACACCGCCGGCAAGTAGGGCGTTTACGAGCCCAGCGGCAAGCACAGACCTGTCCCGTGGCTCCGCAATCTCAACCGGTTGCCGGTCTGGCATGGACGGCGGCGCGAGCACACAGCTCTCCCGTTCCGGGGTCAGTGACTGTAGCCAGGCGACGACACCGCTCTCCTCCCGAGGGGTGCTGTCGGAGTTGTTGAACCGTATGCGTGAGGCATAGACTCCGTAGGCCAGACGGAACACCGACAGAAGCGACTGCTATCGCACCGCGCTGTGTCCCTTCTACACCGTTCTTCTCAAAGAGCCCGGTCGTGACTTCGGCAGCGAAACCGATCACGATAGGCGAGAGTAGAGTCATGGCCCTCCGTCTCACGGGGCTGGTCGCAAGTGGAGACTCGCCTCGTGTGCACCCGAGTCGACGTACGCCTCAAATGCCAGCCACGTCTTTGTCGCCGCTGCGACTCCTCCTCCGAAAACAGGGCCGTGTAGCAGGGTGACTCCAGAACTCCGCGGGGGCGGTGGCAAGCAAGATCACCCCTTCGATCGGCACCGAGACGACCACAGCACGACAGACATCGTCGCTGGCAGGTTCTTTGGATAGACCGGTGGCAGCCATCGTGTGACGTTGACCCCCACGTTTGTGTTTCAGTCGTCGAAACGGGAGGAGGTGACGTGTCATGGCGGCACCCCTTGTCGACCGTGCAATCAGTCGCTGTCCAACTACTCGGAGCATCACGAACGCGAGGTCGATCCAGTATAAAACAGCGACAGCCAGTACCGAGAGGTATCCAAAGCCAACTACCGCCCCCACTGCTACAGTCTCGACACAGAGGGTCGCGAGCAGGAGCCGGTGGTTCCTGGTCATATAGACACTATTGTCTTCCACTGTGACCAACCAGCCTGCCCACATGAATGAACACACAGAAGAAAGATATGCGGCACACACCCGGTCCCGGTCGACTACGTCGTGACGAACTGGGACATCCTCTGTCCGAGGAGGGATTTGGAAGGATTAGCCGTGGATCCCTGACAAGAGACACTCTGCGACGTTTTAGCGAAGGGTGTCGATAACCAATATCTATTAGATATATGTCACATTTTCAACTGAAATTCTTCATTAATAAGATCCTGGTGAGCGCGACGCACTGCGCTCAGGTGTGCATGGCGAGCGGAAGATGTGAGATGTATGTGTCGTATATGTCTGCACTCCATTGAGAGCGCATACCGCCTGGTTCTTCGACATTTGCAGGCTTTTCAAGGGTTCTTCGTCCCGATCGTGCCGGTTTTTCGATACGAAAGGCTGGAGCAACCGTGCGTGACTCTTTCTGTCGGGCCTTCAGGAGTCGCGTCTACTCACACCCCGTAAGCGACCATCACCAGTTTCCACGCCTGTAGGGAGCATTGCCTCGGTACCGTTGCAGATCTCAATGGATGAAAGCGATCTGGCGGCTGTACACAAAGGCACCTTTTATAAAATCCCAAATTATACCACATAGCACTGGTGAATCGAGTTTTCCCCCGACTCTGGATGAGTGACATCGAGTCAGCACGTGAAACCACCCGTTATTTCGATATAATCGTGACTGCCTGTCAGGATAGCATTGAACACAGCATCGATCAGGATATCACATACCGACAGCACAATTTGGCCGACGGGCCCCAAGATACGGCCGGTGGCAGGTGTGATTACGAGGTGTTTCGGAATGCCGCACAGACTGTTCGAATCGCACATCTCAGTGATAAGAAAATACTTGTCCACTGTCACCTTGGAGTGAGTCGGTCAGCGTCTATTGTGATTGCTGTGGTTGGCGTGATAGAGAACCGTGACTATGAAACAGCACGTCAGATCGTTGCAGCCGAGCGCCCCAGGATCGATCCAAAGGACACACTCGCTGACTTTGCACGGCGGTATATCGAGGAATTCGACGAGAACTGAGTACGTACCGACAGCATGGGGTGACTCACGGTGCAGGTGTGCGAGCAGATGACTCAGTATCAACGCTCTGTGAAATATCTGCGGGGGTTTGCTTGTGAGTCCGCGTGAATTCCAGACTCCATGTTCCCATCTCTGTTCGTAGCCTGTAATTGTTTGTGTCGCCGCAGATGCGTGACACCTCAGCATCTCGTATCGTGACACACGACGATTGTGATTAAGTGACAGCATCGATCATTGACCGGTGAGGATCGATGAACGGACGCCAATTCTTGGGATCGTTTCAGCTTCCGGTGGCGATGACCGGTGCCGGGTTAGCAGCCCTCGGGTATCGAAAGCTCGTTACGCTACCGCCGCCAGGTAGGGGCGGACTGTTTGGACCGGGAATCGCAATTTTGTTCCTTGCGTTAGTGATTTGGATTGGTCTCTTCGGCCTGCCATTAGGGTTGTTGATACCGCCAGCAGGTGGCTACGGTATCGAATTCACCAGCGCACAGCGACGGTTGCTTGGCTGGACGGTAATTACTGTGACCATCGGCCCGCTTGTCGGAATCGGATTAGCGTTTGTGACGCCGTGGATTGTTGCACGGACGCTAACGGTCAGCATGTGCACGACACTAGTGCCGTTAGTGGTCGCTATCGGTTGGCGCGCTGGAGAAACTATTCGCTCGCACACGGGATAGAAACGAACACGCAACCATTGTTCGGACCTCCGCGCTCCGAGCAGACCTCCCGGTCGTGGGTCGTCTGGAGGTCGTTGAGATCTGGTCTGATACGGTGACTGAAATTGCAGAGAAAGCGCACTCATCCAGACGTCGACTCACAGCCGCCAACGTTCGCCCAGGAGTCGGCGTGAGCGACCGCCACGTCCTCCTCAGCTCACCTCACGATTCAGTCCATCGGCAGCCGCTCCTCGGATTGGTCGCTGGACTGGCTCCACAACCGCGCCAACGATCTCATCTCGGAAGCCCAAGACTCGGATGTGGATGGCATTCTTTTTGAAAACCTCGACCACATCCGCGAGAACATCGCCAACGGCTCGCAGTTCCAGCAGTGGGCGTCTGCGTAGTTCGTAGAACTCGTGGAGTACAAGCTCGAGTCCACGGCGTTGTTTATCGAGACGGTGAATCCAGCGTACACGAGTCAGCGGTGTTCGCACTGTGTAGCGACGAGGATAATCGTGACGACAAGGCGTTCGAGTGCCAGTCGTGTGGGTATGAGGTGAACGCGGATGATAATGCGGCGAAGAATATTGCCAACCGATACTGTGGATATATCCATCGCGGGCAGACGTCTCGCGGTGGATGGGCCACAACTCAACTGGCCTTCAACTCAGGGGCGTTGAACGTGAACGGCGATTACATGCCTGTCGAATTGGGTTCGGGAGTCCACTGACAAGCCTCGGTGACCCCGAGGCGGTTGACCCAGCCTATTTTGCCGAAGCGGACGTAAGCGAACCTGTCACTGCCTCTCCTTTCATTGAGGTCGAAACCGGACTGTTTGTACGTCACACTTCGATAATCAGCGGGTGCTCGCCGTGTGAGACGACTGACGTTGTATCGTTTTTTGTTGTTGTGAGGATTCGAGAGATTGCGGTGGAAGCGTGCGACGGTGGCTTGCGTGGCCTTCGAGTGCAGTTCGCTGAACACCGGCCACTTCCGCTTCCATTCGGGGAGTTTGTTGTTTTGATCGTACTCACTCGGGTTGTGGTCTTCAGGGGCTTGTTCATAGTCCCGCCGGATGTGGTTGTAGAGTTGGCGATGAACGTCGGGATGATGTTCCAGTCGTTCCGCTACCTCTTCGGGTAGGCTAACGGTGACTGTGTTCCATCGCTGTCTCTTTATGATGGATGTGTTGAGTTGATGATTTGTGTCCCTGCATGTCTGTTTCATCCCCGAGCTCAAGCCTCAGGGGATTCGGCTTGTCCGCTCATGAAATGTCTCAAGCGTTTCTCGCTTGAGGCGACTCACTCAATCTAAGATAATCGGCCTTGGCTTTTGCTCTAAATGATATCACAGACTTCCTGATTTCCGGGTTGGTCGAACGAGAAATCACTCTCATTTATGCCTTTGAATATCTTCACTCGGAATTCAATTTCTTCAGTGGCTGTGGGAAGAATATTGTGATGTCGTGCTTTGCCGCCATTTGTGTCTTCCATAGTCATATACACCATTGGAGCTGAGAGGGTTCCAGATTCCATTGTCCTTCCATCAATAGGAATCAACCGAAGTCCTTCATCAGCGTCACCATTCGTGAGATTTAATCCAGTACTGTCTCGTGCCGACTCATTAGTGTTTGTAGGCGGGAGCACCAGACCGATC
>JAQCNF010000040.1 GCA_028275165.1 Haloquadratum sp. | reverse complement strand
TCGAAACCGGCATCGTAGTTCTGCCCGGAACTAAGATGGGGGTTGGAATGATAGCCGACAGTAGTGAGGCCTTCATTTCTAAGCGCTTGAGCTAAGAATGGGCGCTTGTTATCGAGATACCAGTAACCTCCATACATCAATGCTTGGGTGCTTGTGAGGATCGAGGGAAAACTAGCTGGTGTATTTGGACCGTTAGCAATAGCCTGCGTAAAATGGATATTTGCATTAGTTAGGTCTCCAATTTGTGGTGTGAGTCTATCTGAAAAATCCGTATCGAGAATCCGATCTGCTCGCAGACTATCGACGGTGATTAACAAGACATTCTGGGAGCCCATTCACGTATTACGTGAGAGACCAATATCATAAAATCATCCCGTTTTGCTGACGGGCACTAACTGGTCCAGATAGAGCATGACAGGTGACATGGTGACATGGTGCCATGGAAATCTTTATTCTGGGTACCGAAGGAAACACATAGACAGCTCATAATAAACCAACCAATGATGAATTCCGATTGCGAACACCTATTCCTCATTACCTCTGATAATCTTCGATACGATACTATGCGGTCAGAGATGCCGTTTCTCTGTAAACTCGTAGTCGACAGTATCGACATAAAGCGTTGCTACTCTGCGGAACCGGGCACACCAAGCAGTATGCCCGCAGTGATGCAGTCCTGACTCGCCATCGAACACGGCAGATATATCCTCGGTATACTCCCTGAGCCTGCGACGCTCGCCGGATAAGTATCAGATACCGGTGAAAAACGCTTGAGTTGCACTCGAATACATATACAACAGCATCTGCCGGCTTTGACCGCGGATTTGACGCGTTCGCCGACCTCGGTGGTTTCGACGACACATCCGACTTAGAAACCATGCAGAGTATAAAAACGAGACCCTCTGATTCGGACACATCGGACCCGGACTGGCGTTCAGCCGCTCGTGAGGTTACCGATAGACTTGGTATTCGTCGACCTGCAGAACGTCTTATCAAGCCAATAAAACGACATGACCTGATTGAGGTAGATCCGCGAGCTGATGCCTTAGAGTTATTTGACATTACCCTAGACTGGCTCGACGACCAGATTGGAGCAACGTTTATATGGCTACAGTTAGCTTGCACGTATCTACCATACCTGCCGCTGGAAAGATATCGCTCAGACCATCTCATGCGGGCAAAAATCTACGAACGCTGGCAGGCACTCACGTCGCGACCATACGATCTCTTCAAACAGGAAGTGGCAGACTTACACGACCTCTATTATTGTGAAGCTCGATACGTCGATGAACGTCTCAAAGGGTTCATTGATACGCTGAAATCCCGGAGTCAACAGCAATTGTGTTCACGTCTGATCACGGCGAACTCCTCGGTGACCGTGAGGTCCCAGGTAATGCACCGATGAAATACCCAAGTTATATATTTGAGGAGATCCTAGTTAAATCCTCAGTGATCACCGGTGGAGCCGTCGACTTGGAGACGTTATTCATCCGACGAGCGGAATGGACATCGCTCCCACGATTACTAAATGGCTTAACGCACAATCTGATGACGATTGGCGGGGCGCGGAAATCGGGTCTGATGCACAGTTTGAACGCAGCGAAGTCGTAACCACTGTTTTACACGGTAGTGGCGTATCTATAGGCATAGAGGCATTACATATTTTATCGGTGATGATACCCGAGAATTAGTATAGTGGCGATCCAATCACCCGAACGAATATTACATTCGGGATAGCGATGGTGTCGGTAAATGTGATTGTGGTGAGGAGTGGATACACTCAGAAACAACTGCTGAATTAACGGTCGATATTCTTGACGAGGTACGCGATATCGGTGATGTCGGGGGAGAGGTGTCAGAGCGACTCGCTGATCTCGGCTAGGTAGAATGTTGATTAGTGACTATTTTAGATTTACCGGATCCATTCAATAGTCGCTATCACATCTCGTAAAGAACTTAGATATCATGTTGGAACAATCCTAATAATACCCTCCAATAAGATAAGTGTCAAAACATTTTTAAAACCGAAAAGATAGTAATGCGTTCTGTTGCGTTTCGAATTAATAAAGCCACCGAGAGAGCAGCTTTTAGAAAGTAAAACTGGTTTCGCTGCTTGAGCGAAAACCATTCCATCAGGCGAGATTTCAATCGAGCTGAAGCGGTGAGTGAAGCGATGTTCAGATCAATCGACGTGTTTCGACCGGTTCTGGTCAGAGCCGTCGCTTTCGGCGACGGCTGACCCGACCGAATGAAATGAGTTCAGCCGAACGAATCCAACGAATTATTCCAGTGACAGTGAGTGCGAACTTTCTGGATGGTTCGCGGCACGCCACCCTTCACTGGGTGGCGTTGCCGCAGCCAGTCGATCAGAATTAACCCAATCAACGCAGCGAACAGTTCGAACAGGACACCATTCAGCGACTTCGAGTGGAAGTTCTCGATATTCAGATACTGCTTCAGCTCCCGAAACAGAATCTCAATTGCTGTCTGGAGGGTATAAATGCTTACTATATCAATGGGATCGTACGCTGACGACGCCAGCGTCGTCAGGTACTCAATTTCTTCTCCATCGGGAGTTTGCAAGACGATTCGACGAAACTCTTCACCAGTCTCTGCGAGTTTGATCCGTTCATCACAGATCTCTCTTGTTCCGCTCTCGTCAGTGACTTCGACGTTCTGGATGCGCTCCAGAACGTCGAGACGAGCGTCAGACTGCAGCAGCGTCACAAAGTCGTCGTCGCTGTATTTCATCTGACAGAACCGGTGGTAGTGCGTGTATCCACGGTCAAATACCCAGATAATTGAGTCGAGGTCTGCGAAGACCTCGACGTCATCTTTGAGATGGTCAAACTGCGGACTCTCGTGAGTGTCGCCTTCTGTGACAGTTGCACCAAGCGGATGCTTGTGTTCACTGTCCGCCCGTGCGGCACAGTGAAGCTCAAGGCCTCCGTCTTGCGTGTCGATTTCGTAGGATTGTTTATCATCTCCGACGAACTCGTCAGAGACGACGACTGAGCGAGTGAGTTCGAGGTTTGTCGCGTCGACAGCAACAACACCGCGAGTAAGCCACTCGAGTCGGTTTCGTTTTCGTTGGACGGCACGTTGATGATACAACTGTGGTGTGTGCAGTACTTCGAAAAGAAAGCGAACGACCGCGCGGTAGTCGCGGTCGTTCGTGTAGCGGGAAAATGTGGAGGCAGCCAT
>JAQCNF010000039.1 GCA_028275165.1 Haloquadratum sp. | reverse complement strand
CCCCGGGGCAGTCGCCTCAACCGCCTGTACAACCACCGTTTATCCAGTGGCGTACTGAGACACTCTCTGTGACATCCTCCTCGCCGTTTACATCGCTTGCTCGTGTTCTTCGAATTTACTGTGTCTGCAGGCGGAACAGGCAGAGTGGGAGGGTCGCGATCAGAAATCTTCGGTTTCCGTTCCCGTGATGACGCTTTGGGTCTCAAACTACTTCTCTGCGAGAAGCTGAAGGCCATACGGTTATCACGCGGCCCACCGTCACAGTGAATACAGTTGTGACGTGGGTGAAAGATGTTGAAGCAACGGCCGGCAGTTGCGAGAAAACGCGACGCCTCTCGACATCGACGGCAGGTGAGACGGGTGTTCGCGATCGCGAGCGGGGTGAAGCCGCCGACCCTCACCCACTAGATGTTCGGATATATGAATTTCAGCCGACCCATCTCGGGAACGTCAAGAGAAATGAAATTCGCCTGCGACAGCACAGCCCGTTTTGGGACGTGCGGTTGAGATCATGAACGTTGTCCTCGCGGTACGTCACGAACACTCCCTGCTCTTCGGCTTTGTATTCAACACACTGCTTGAGCTTGCGAAACACCCACTGTGAGTGCCAGTCAGCGTACCGAAGACGGTCTCGAATAGCGTCAACCCTGTGTCGCTCTGTCGCAACTCAAAGCATGACTGGAAAGCGTCAGGAGGTTATGACTCCCCGAGTGGATTGTGCGTTCAACTTTTCCAGCACTCTATACGCTCTCAGCACCCACTTAACATTCCGCTGGATTCGCTCCAGATGCGGGCGGCTATCCAGCGGGTGATGTTCCGGAGTTTTGAGGGGGATCACCGAGCAATTTGAGTCCATCGCACTCTTATTGGTCGTTTTGGATATCGAACTGACTCATCATTAACAGTCATTGAAAACACGCCTCTTCTATTCAGGAGTGCTTCCGAATCGGCAGGAAGAGCCACGCTGCAGACTGAAGAAAGAAATGATATTTGCAACAACTGATAACGGCTCTCTGGTTGAGCGACACATTTTGTATGAGTAATAGAAAGAAAATAGATGGGAACACCCTGTACAAGTTGCGGAGTTGATCTGCCCGACCCAGGCGATGTCGCTGCTGGAATGCCGGACGGCGGAACATGTGACAACTGCGGCGCAAAGGTATGTAGCGACTGCGATCAGGGCATTGCCAGCCAGGTCTGCCCTTCGCACTGACAAGCACCAAGAGCAGTCACTCGAAATACGACTTCGGAAAAATCACACCCCAGACTGAATAAAGAAATCATATTTGTAACAACTGTTAATCTGATACTGGAGCCTCTTGAAGTATTTTTACCCCACTTGAAGCACCAAGGCGCTCAGCACCAGCGTTGATGAGCCGCATAGCATCCCCATATGAACGGATACCCCCACTCGCTTTGACCGGGAGATACTGAGCTAACGTTGAGACACCCTCTTCGGTTGCTCCCTCTGAGGCGAATCCGGTTGAGGTTTTCAGGAAGGCGGCTCCGGCATCCTGCGCAATACTCCCTGCTTGTTCAATCTCGGCGGTAGATAGCAGCGCTGTTTCGACAATTACTTTCACGGGAGCTGGCACTGCTGCTACGACCTCTGCAATCTCATCATACACCACGTCTCTATTTTGTGCTTTGATCTGACCGATGTTGAGGACCATGTCGATCTCGTCGGCCCCCGCGTTATACGCCTGTACTGCCGCCTCAGACTTGATTGTAGGCGTTGTTTGCCCATGTGGAAACCCAATCACTGTCACAACAGAAGCACTCTCTGCCACACTGCACGCAACGTCCAGATAGCAGGGTGGCACACAGACATTCATGCCATACTGTTCGGCCTCTATTGCAGTCGTCTGTACCTGTCTTCCGGTCGTCGTTGGTCCCAAGACAGTATGATCAATAATTGTGGCAAGGTCTCCTCTGTTCATATCCGTACTATAGGAACATGAGTGAAGTACCTCAGGGAGTGGTCTCGGGGTGTGTTTCTCTGTGCGTGGTACTACCAACCCCAGAGGCATCACACCTTGGTATATATTCGCTGCGTTAGATGAATAACACTCAGGCTTCGTGTCTGCTCGTGTCGTGAGAGTCGTTACAGTGGGTGCTACGCTTCCTACCCTACCCCACCCCACCCCACTCCACTCCACTCCACTTCACTCAATTCGCTCACGGCTCACGCCGTTCGCGCCACGATGACGCTGAGCACCTACGAACTGCTAATCTCCCCAAGCGTCGATTCGGGCTATGGTAAGCCTATCTTCTCACAACCACGGAACGAAAGGACAACTCGTATCGCCACCCCTCGACCATCCACCGTGCAGTACGCCCACCGCCTACGACGAAGAGGACACGACTGTTCAGTGTCTTCGATGTAGTTTAATGGATTCCTCAATCGAGCTTTGATATGGTGATCCTTCCAGAGGGGTTCGCGTTGCCTCCTATTCGGTATCTTCTCGGATTAACAATTGCCGGTGCGGTGGTTCTGCTGAGTATGCGAGATATACCCGATCCAATCAACGCTCATGATGTGCTCGCATTTCTGCCATGGATGGTCGTTGGGGCAACCGCACATGTGCTGTTCGTTCAAGGATATCTGAGCACGGCAATTGCGCCGCTCGCCGGAACACCAACAGTCTATGTGACCACAGCAATCGGGGCTTTGGGAAGTTGGCGAGGGTTGCGGGCACTCGTCACCGTCACTCGCGCACGACAAATACTCCTCATCGGAGGTGGCGGAATCTCTGTTGTACTCATCGGGTGGTTATTTGCTCAAGTCAACACCACTATTTGGCGACCACTGATCATCATCGTCGGGAGTACACTCGCTGCTGTGCTCATTACCGGCACAACGTGGATAATAGTTCGGTTCAAAATAAATGCGATTAGCGAAACACGGCCACTTGGTCCAGTGGTCTTGTTCGGTCATGCTCTTGATGGCATAACAACCGCGGTGGGGGTAGACGTTCTCGGCTTCGGTGAGCGATCACCCCTCTCAGCACTGATTCTGGAGGTCGGGAGCTCGATTCCTGGTGTATCGGCAATTGGCGGTGGATGGCTGTTTATCTTGATCAAGCTCATCGTGATTTCTGGTGTGCTCTGGTTATTTATTGAGTATATTCGATCAGATCGGACTCAGGCAGAGCTATTGCTCGGGCTGATGACTGCGGTTGGCGTCGGACCAGCGATTCACAATTTGCTATTATTTAGTGTCGCGACAGCGGCTTGATTCAGTTCCTTGGTGTGTCATGATTCGATTCGTCTACAGACGGCGCAGATCGTCAGAAATCACAGGATCCCATGATCACTCCGTGCTCATCTCTCGGCTACGAGGTGATTCACCATGGGGGATTTGCTTCTAACCCGTCGGTGCGGTCGTCGTCTCAACGAGGTGTTTTTCAAGACGCTTTGTATGTATATTTGTATGTCAAAACAACCTCACCTGCTAGTTGATGAATCTGATGTCAATCAAATCGCATTACTGCCAGGCGATCCTGGCCGGGTAGATCGCATCGGAAGCCACTGTGAGGATGTCACTGAAGTCGCCTCGAATCGAGAATATAAAGTTATCAACGCAACCTATCGTGGATGTCCGCTCACCGTGTGCTCTACTGGGATCGGTGGACCGTCAGCTGCAATTGCTATCGAAGAGCTACATCAGGTCGGTGTCGAAAAGGTCATTCGGGTTGGAACAATTGGGGCACTGCAGCCTGAGATCGAGATAGGAGATATGGTCATTGCAACAGGCGCAGCAAAGGAAGAGGGAACGACCAAGCGATATGAGGCAGCAACATATCCAGCCGTTCCAGATCACAGGGTGCTGAATGGGCTACTGACGGCAGCACGTGATAATGATGAATCCGTCCATATCGGACCAATCGTCACTGACGATGCCTATTACAACGAGACAGAGGAGTATGTCTCTCAGTGGACTGAAGCAAACATGTTAGCAATTGAGATGGAAGCAGCGACTCTCTTCTCGTTGTCCCGGCGGAACGATATGGCGGCTGGGGCAATATGCACTGTCGACGGCAATCTGGTACGTGGCACACAAAAAGGCGCGGATAGCGATGACGAACTTCCTGCAAAGGCAAAGAACAATGTCGAGAGAGCGATTAATATATCGTTAGAAACGACGTACAGTCTTTCAGATTCTTCATAATGGATTTGTCTCAACATTGGCACAGTGTTTTAGACGGTTTCCTCCGAATCCGCCGCCGCATTAAACGTATAGAGCGAACCGAAACGGCCAGTGTCAAACAGTGGTTAGGCCACACAGACAATCTCATTCACCTCTCTATTGTATTCTTTATTCCGCTGCTCATTGGTCTTTTGACACTTCTCTCTAACCGGTGGGAAATTATTTCATTTCTGTTATTCCCGCCGCTGGCCTCAGGAACATACACATTATTCTCCGACCCTGAGGGCCAGTATGCTAATCCCGTGCGATTCATTCTCAGTCTGAGTGTCGGAGCTGGCTGTGGATTTGTCGCTGCTGCATCTGTGGAGTGGCTCTCTCTCGAATCAAACGTCGTCGGGATCAATCCACTCGGGGCCGTATCTGCTGTGTTTCTCACTGGACTCATTACGTGGATAGCTAAAATTGAGGCCCCATCAGCGTTCGCCACTGCTCTCCTGACGTTAGCAACAGAGCGCGTCGAGCCGTTGACATACGTCGCCTCAATCATTATTTGTTCACTTATTATCGGAGGTGCATTTACCATCTGGCGACATGAATTCTACGAGGAGCGTGCACAGTATCTGTACAAAACTGTCAAGGCTGATGATCATATTCTTGTCCCCTTGCAGGAGTTAGCAGACGAAAGACTAGCATTTTTTGCTGGGAGAATCGCTGGTGCACACGAAGCTGGCAAGCTCGTCCTTCTTCGACCCGCTTCATCTTCCAGCGACCTGATCGATACGACCGCCTCGGGGACGGATAACCAATCATCGGACATCGTATTTGACTCAGAGACATCGATTGATGATATCGCTGATCCAGCTACGAAGACTGTGGTGAAAGAAACAGAACGTCTGGCGAATCAGATTCGAACGAAAGCTGGAGTTCCTTGCGACGTTGTCGTGGCTCGCGGTGAGATGCTATCAACGACCGTCCAAACAGCACAACAGACAAACTGCGACCTCGTGACTGGTTCATATGCAGAGGAGGAAGCTGATGATTACTCATCGCTCACGCGTGGCATATTTAACGCACCAATTGATAGCATTGTGTTTCGAGGTGGAGAAAAAAATGAGAGAACCCAGTGGCGCCGGATTCTTGTCATGGTCGCTCGTAGAGGCGAAAATGCACACGGGATGATCGACTTTGCAACACGATTAGCCGGAAGTCACGGGACTGTGAGCGTTACCTCATGTATTCTCGATGAGGTTGAACGCCGTCCAACTGAACGACAACTTGAGCAATTAGTTGAGACTGCGTCAGGAAATATCGAGACACGGGTAGCCCGGTCAGATCCAGCGGATTTCGTGCATGCGAATGCTGAGACGTATGATCTGGTTTTCGTCGGATCAAGCCGTGACCGATCAGGTGCCTCCCGATTCATCTCACCACCAACTTTCCATCAAATCAAACAAGTTGATACCGACCTTGCAATTTTTAATGCGTCGATGTAGCAGGAGGGTTGCATATTCACTCCGTGGTAATTTCTCGAGTTATGCCACACCAGACGCTGTCTGATACGGTACAGCATTGTTTGGATCTGTCATCGGCCTTGTCTCTCGCCGTGGGACACACCGAATCAACTGCAGCTTTCTGCACACCAGAATCGTGATGTTCGGGTGCTTGAGTGTCTCCGCCAGCTCAGCCTGTCCGACTCAATCTGAGTCCACTGTTCAGCCGGTCGGACGTGGGCGGGCGACGAACAGGGTCTGAACAATACTAAAGGGATCATATACAGACTGGTGACACTGACAGTACACATCGTTTTCAGCATTGAACTTCGCTGAACCCTCACTCTTATACTTCGGAACACAACAGAAATGTGTGCATTTGTTCAGCCATGCAACGAACCCCTCACTAGTTGAGGCCTCAAGCCACGGATCTTGTGATGCAAGGTTTTCAACTTGCTCTGATTTGATCAGTTGGATTGGGATAATATTCTCCGCGTCCTCGGATCGCCATCGGCCAGTCGCCGGCTTGCCTAATCCATCTTGGCCGATATTGTTTGACCATGTCTGGTAGTCACTAAAGTCGTCTACATGGAGTTTGTCTCCTTCAGAATATCGTTCACTTTCCCAGCTATAGCCTGGATTTGATCCAACCCGAAAATAATTATCTGAGTCATAGTCTGGATTAATCCCGGCGTATGATTCGACACCACAGTACTGATACCACTCGGTAGAGTAAGTTACGCCTGAGCCCTTGAAATCCTCGGTTTCAGCAATCTGAATCGAGAGCCCACCTTGATCCTCTGTTTTCACCTCTGGCCATACGCCTTTCAGAAACCCTTCTGAATCTATCTCGACAGGAATCTGTGGCATTCCTCGGGGTGCTGGTCCGTCGACGTTCTCAATCGCGTACGCCTGTGTCGTGCCGCCACCAGCACCGGGCGATCTCGTAGCAGAATTCACTGCAGCCGCTCCTGAGGCACCCACTCCCGCTAAGGCAGCACCTCCGACAACTCCCTTCACGAACCGACGTCTCCCAGATTCTGACGGGTATTTATCGCCTTGATCCATATATCTCCATCTGGTGCACTCATCAAAAGCGTGACGAAACATCAGGTCTTCAACTTCGGTCTCCAAGATGCGACACACTGTAGCAGGGGATTTTTACTCGCGCCACAGTATTGCCTTCTTATGGCGTTACATAGCAGGGGTGTCAAGCAAGATATCCGTGAGTTAGGGGAGTTACTAGGAGATGTGCTGGCCGATCAAACCTCAGATGAAGCGTTTCAGACTGTTGAGACGGTTCGCACCACTGCAATCGATTACCGAAAAGGCAATATTCAGAGTCGAACACAATTAGACCGATTAATTGACAGTCTGGGTCCAAGTCGTGAGAGTGTGGTTGCCCGTGCATTTACCACATACTTTGAGCTGGTCAATCTTGCCGAAGAACGCGAGCGGGTTCGGATGGTGCAAGAGGGGACGCAGGCTCAAGAACTCGCCGATGGTCTCATAGCTGCAGTCGAATCTTTAGAAGAAAGAGAGGCATCATCGGAGCAGGTACAGCAGGTCCTCGATGATGTGTTGATCGAGCCGACGTTCACTGCGCACCCAACAGAAGCCAGGCGGAAAACAGTCAAAGCAAAGTTACGATCTATTGCTCACCGAATCGAGCAGTTGGATGAGCGTCGAACGCCCGATAGAGAGCGAAAAAGAACATGGCGAAAGATCGATGCCGAGATTACCAGTCTCTGGCAGACATCTCAGGTCCGAGACCGACGCCCTGAGCCGCAGGATGAGGCCCGAAACGTGCAGTGGTACTTGGAGTCGATTCTCTTCGACGTGGTCGGCAAAGTGTATGCAGACTTTGAGGAAGTGTTGGCTGACTCCTATCCGAATGTCGACGTACCCAAGCTGTTTGAATTCAGGTCATGGGCAGGATCAGACCGTGATGGAAATCCCTTCGTCACGCCTGAGGTAACGACCGACACACTTGAACGACAGCGATCAGTGATCTTGGAGAAGTACAGCCAGTCACTCAAAGAACTCTCTGGCATTCTGAGCCAAGATAATAGCCGAGTGACAGTCGAGACGGAACTACAACGGTCACTCAAATCCGACCGAGAGCGGCTTCCAGGTGTCGCCGAAGAAACAGAACAGCGGTACCCAAACGAACCGTACCGGCAGAAACTCAAACTGATGCGTGAGCGACTGCGACGTATTGAAGATGTAAGACCGGATGATTACAGCAACCCATCGACATTTCTCTCAGATCTAAAGGTCATTGATCAAAGCTTGCGAGCCAATGGTGGCCAGGTGATAGCTGACGAGTATGTCGAGCCACTTATGCGGCAGGTCGATACGTTCGGATTTACTCTTGCCAGCTTAGACCTTCGTGATCATCAACAGAACCACACTGAAACGGTTCATGAAGCACTCTCGGACGTCGGCATTGATTATCAAGACAAGAGCGAAGCAGAGCGTGTAGAGCTGCTCACAGACGCCATCTTACAAGAAACTCCCATCATCGATCTTGATCACCCAGGCGATGTGTCTGATATTGCTCAGCGGGTCTTACGCCGCTTTGAGATGCTCGGTGACTGGCAAGACGAATTTGGTGTTGGCGCGATCGATACATATTGTATCTCCATGACTGAGGAACCAAGTCATGTGCTGGAGGTACTCTTTTTAGCTGACCAGGCTGGAGTAATTGCACTCCCAGATCATTGTGGATTAGACATCGTCCCACTCCTAGAGACGAAGTCTGCACTGAATGGGGCCCGACGGATCATGGGAACGTTATTCGAAAATGAGGCGTACGAAACCGCGCTGAAAGCCCGTGACGGGGTTCAAGAGATTATGCTTGGATACTCGGATTCGAATAAAGAGAATGGATTTTTAGCTGCAAACTGGGACTTATATAAAAATCAACGTCGACTCGCAGCGATCTGTGAAGATCACGATATCACGATGCGACTCTTCCATGGGCGTGGTGGGTCAATCTCACGCGGCGGAGGACCGATGAATGAAGCGATGTTAGCGCTCCCGAATGAGACGGTCACCGGCCAAATTAAGTTCACCGAACAGGGTGAAGCGATCGCGGAAAAATACGCGAACCCACAGATTGCACAGCGAAACTTGGAGCAGATGCTCAATGCACAAATACGCGCTCGAACGGATTCACTCATTGAACCAATAGAAAGTGTCGACGATGAGTGGATAGGTGCCATGGATACGATGGCAACGCGTGCCCGGCAGGCATACCGTGACCTTCTCGAGTCTGACGGGTTTGTGACCTACTTCGGACAAGCAACACCGATTAGCGTTATCGAGGACCTCAATCTCGGGTCGAGGCCAGCATCAAGATCCGGCGAACGAAAAATCGAAGATCTACGGGCAATTCCGTGGGTATTCTCATGGACACAGTCCCGTTGTATCATCACTGGGTGGTATTCGGTCGGACTAGGAATCCAGTCATACCTCGACAATGGAGGAGAGATCGAAACGCTCCGCGAGATGTACAATGAGTGGCCATTCTTCAGGACGACGCTTGACAACTCTGCACTCGCGCTTGCACGGACTGACCCTGACATCGCAGAGCATTACGCTGCCTTGGCTGACCCTGATCTGCGCTCTGCATTTTTTCCACACCTTATCGAAGAGTACGAGCGGGCATGCGAGTTTGTATGTGAGATTAGTGGCCGAGACTCACTGCTTGAGCGTGAGTGGTTAGCGCAAAGCTTGCATCGACGTAATCCGTATGTCGACCCGTTAAATCTCTTGCAGACACATTTGCTTGAACAGACACATCGAACAGATGCTGAAGAGCGCACACTGCGTCTCACGGTCAAAGGAATTGCGGCCGGAATGAAGAACACCGGCTAAATCTCTATCGAGACAGCTGAAAACCACCTTAGAGTAAAACGGCCACCGTGTTGAGTTGTTTTAGCCTGCCATCGTATTGCAACTTATCCCCAACTTTGAAAATATCCACTCCGCTGGACAGATATCTGTAAAGCTACTTTGGAATAGATTGAGCCCAACAAATCCACTGAGCACGTATCCATAAGCATTGAAGAAAAATCCCAGTATTAATCCAAACATAATCATGAAGCCTGCTAGTCTCCGGACGTGTGCTTGACATTTGGTAGTCATTTTATTGCACATTATATACAATACTGTCCGAGGTAAAACCCTTTCGACAAGCCAGCCTCGTAGGCGTGCATCCACAGAAGGAACAAAACGAGTGCCTCGATTCAAACGATAATCACTGGCATGATGACAAAAACCGAAGATCATTCAACCCACCTAACCACAAGTTCAGAGGTGGATTGACATCCTCCCAACGCTAAACCGCGAGGATCCCCGGGGGAGATATGCAGGGTGCGCGTTTCCCAGGGTTCAACTACGCTTTCGCGTGGAACGTCAACGGTCGCCACCGAGTTGTGACAAATGGTGTGCATGACAGCGCGTACAGCCCTGCCAATGGGGCCCCCTGCATACAACGGGCGTCAACAGCGTGGAACGACGTTCCACGAGCAATCGGGCAGAGCCCGATAACGACGGCTGGTTAGCTATTCACCCAGCGAGGGAGCACGGTTCGCGTCAACCGAACCGCTACGCGGTGCATGGCTCACCCTCCCGTTGTGCAATATTCTCCGGAGTGTTCAATTCGGCGTGCCGTCCACGGTCGCACACACAAGATGGTGACCATCACGAGTTCCCATCGAACCACATGCCGAACACTGCTGACTCGTGTGATAGGCGTCAACCCTCTCGACGCGAATGCCAGCGCGTTCGCCTTTGTATGTGATGAGCTGGTGGAGTTGGTAGAACTGTCATGAGTGGACGAGAACTGTTTTCGCGGATGCGGTCTTTCATCCTGAGCACAAGAGTGATTCACAGGATAATGTGTGCGAAGCTGCGCCACGTGTGTGAATAGAGCAGTACTCAATTCACTCCTGAAGCACTCATCTCGACCACTGGATATGAGCTTCGCTCTCTCGTCAACGTGACTGGCCAAGACGAGAACGTCCTGTCTTATGAGGACTATCAAGTGCTTCAGACGTGATATCACAGACGATTGAGAATGCGCAGATCGTAGTAGAGTTGGTCATATAATCACTCAATCGTGTAGTTCTATATCAGACGGCTATGCAGGCGGGCGTCTCCTCCGAAACGATTTTGAAGTGGCCTTGCACACACTTAGTATGCCGAAGGAACCTAAGACAGGATACGACCCAGGTCTGGGTCGGAAATTTATTTTCGTGACTGGGGGCGTCATGTCCGGACTTGGAAAAGGAATCACCGCCGCAAGCACCGGCCGACTCTTGGCCAACGCTGGGTTTGATGTCACAGCAGTCAAGATCGATCCATATCTCAACGTTGATGCAGGGACGATGAATCCCTATCAGCACGGTGAAGTGTATGTGCTCAAAGATGGGGGTGAAGTCGACCTTGACTTAGGTAATTATGAGCGGTTTCTGGGAGTCGACATGACCTCCGATCATAACGTCACAACTGGAAAGACATATCAAGAAGTGATTGAGCGAGAACGAGCAGGCGATTACCTCGGGAAAACGGTCCAGATCATTCCACATATCACCGATGATATTAAGCGTCGCATTCGAGAAGCTGCTGCCGGAACCGACGTATGCATCGTTGAGGTTGGTGGAACTGTCGGTGATATTGAGGGGATGCCCTATCTCGAGGCCCTTCGTCAGTTTGCTCATGAGGAGTCCCCAGAAAATATCTTATTTGCACATGTCACGTTAGTTCCATACTCGAAAAATGGCGAACAGAAGACGAAGCCAACACAGCACTCAGTAAAGGAGCTCCGCTCGATCGGTCTACAGCCTGACATTGTCGTTGGGCGGTGTGATGATGAACTTGAGACTGCGACGAAGGAAAAAATAGCGTTATTTTGCGATGTTCCGACAGATGCAGTCTTTTCCAACCCTGATGTAGAAGATATCTATCACGTCCCGCTAATGATTGAATCTGAAAATCTTGATGAATACATCATGCAACAGCTGGGACTCGCCGCAGAGTCACTCCCTCCAAGCCAGCGTGATAATCGATGGCGAGAGCTTGTCACACGCGAGCGGTCTGGAACTGTCGATATCGCGCTTGTCGGAAAATATGACATTGAAGATGCGTACATGTCGGTATATGAGGCGCTGAAGCACGCAGGAATCGAGGAACGTGTTGATGTGAATGTCTTGTGGGTAGATTCCGATGAGATGTTAGATCGGCATGAAAGCCGTCTTGAGGAGGCCGATGGTATCGTGGTTCCCGGCGGGTTTGGTTCACGGGGAACACCCGGAAAAATCAAAGCGATTCAATACTGTCGTGAGAGAGATGTTCCCTTTCTTGGACTGTGTTTGGGCTTTCAGATGGCAGTCGTCGAACACGCCAGAAACGTATTGCATTTGAACTCAGCACACTCGGCAGAACTCGATTCTGAGACGCCACATCCTGTCATTGATATTCTACCTGAGCAGTACGAAGTTGAGGACTTAGGCGGGACTATGCGGCTTGGAGCGCACACGACAGAGATATCTGGTGGGTCACTGGCCGAATGGATCTACAATGACACAGTTTGCACAGAGCGCCACCGGCACCGATATGAGGTGAATCCAGCCTATATTGACGAACTGGAATCAGGTGCACTCACATTCTCTGGCTGCGCCGGTAATCGCATGGAGATTCTCGAACGAACTGATCACCCATTTTTCTTTGGAACCCAGTTTCACCCAGAGTTCCGGTCGCGGCCAGACCGTGCCAGCCCACCTTTCGTGAGCTTTATTCAGTCGGTCAAAAATGAACTAGATGCACGTCGGCTTCGAGATGAAGAGGTTGAAATATAATGGTGGATGCATCCAGTTTTATTCAGGAGGCTGTTGCAGAGATTCGCGAGGCAATTGGCACGGAGAATGCGATTATCGCACTGAGTGGAGGCGTTGACTCATCGGTCTCGGCCGCCTTGGCGCACCGTGCAATCGGTGATCAGTTGACGCCTGTCTATGTTGACACAGGACTGATGCGCAAGGGTGAGACCGCCCAAATTCAAGACACATTTGGATATATGGACTCACTTCGAGTGGTTCATGCAGAAGACCGGTTCCTCGCTGCATTGGAGGGTGTGACCGACCCCGAATCAAAACGGCATGCAATTGGTCAACAGTTTATTCATGAATTTGAGCGTGAAGCAAAGACGACGGCTGCAGACTATCTTGTTCAGGGGACAATATACCCCGACCGTATCGAGTCAGAAGGGAATATTAAATCACATCACAACGTTGGAGGACTGCCTGAAGTGATCGATTTTGATGGGATTGTTGAACCGGTCAGAGAACTGTACAAAGACGAGGTACGGACAGTTGCCCGTGAGCTTGAACTCGAATCAGTCGTCTCCGAGCGAATGCCGTTTCCTGGCCCTGGGTTGGCGATTCGTGTCATTGGCGAGGTCACAGCTGAAAAAGTGGCTGTCGCACGAGA
Source organism: Haloquadratum sp. (assembly GCA_028275165.1). Classification (GTDB taxonomy): domain Archaea; phylum Halobacteriota; class Halobacteria; order Halobacteriales; family Haloferacaceae; genus Haloquadratum. The sequence goes on along the minus strand of JAQCNF010000039.1, from coordinate 23,909 downwards.
TGCGTGTCATATTGTTGAGGAAGAGACAGCAGAGTATGACCCATGGCAAGCTTTTGCAGCAGTGGTAGGTAAAGCAACTGGCGTGAAGGGCGATAATCGCGTGCACGGGTGGATCGTCTCTGTGAGAGCGGTTGAGTCGCGTGATGGAATGACTGCTCGGGCTCAGGAACTCCCTTGGGAGGTTCTCCAGCGGATCCAGTCTCGAATCACCGGCGAAAACAGCAGTGTTGCACGAGTTGTATATGACGTGACTCACAAACCACCGGCAACCATCGAGTACGAATGATTATTGTTGTATCTGGTCCGGACGAGCACAAATTAATCCCTGCGCTCAAGACTGCTGGAGGGGAGGTCAGTCATATCGAGACACCAGTCACTCGTGAACGCTTAATGGCCGCTGATATTGATGAGGCGAAGATGTTTGTTTTGACCGCAGTTGATGATGCGTCTGCTATCCCAGTCGCCAAAGAGCAGAACGCAGGCCTCCAAATTGTGAGTTATGCTGAGAATAGTTTGCCCGAATTTGCACGCCCCCAGACTGATTTTGCAGTAGACCCGGCTCTCTTTCCCGTAGAACTCCTCGCTGAGGAGCTGATCGAGTGAAGCAAAGCAAAGCGAAACAAGAGAGTACCATCAAATCCGGTGACATTGATTGCCGATGGCGAAAGACATCTTTCAGGTAGAAACAGATAAACAGTACACATGAGCAGTGTAGTCGTATCGACTGGCGGCCGTCTTCACTTTGGGTTTCTCAATTTGAGTCTTGCACACGAGCGGCTGTATGGTGGTATTGGATTAGCACTCGCGACTCCACAGACACAACTCGTGTGTCATCGCGCTAGTCGTATCTCAATCGACGGTACGCCGGATTCAGGCGCTATCCGAGAGTATGCGAAACGAAGTTGTGAGTTACTCGGGGTCGAAGGAGTCTCTATCCAACTCAAAGAACAACTCCCAGCACATCAAGGGCTCGGGAGTGGAACACAACTTGCGCTCTCTGTACTCCAAGGCGTCGCATCTGTCTATTCGCGTTCTCCCTCGCTGCGCGCGCTGGCTCCAGAGTTAGGTAGAGGTGGGCGCTCTGGGATTGGTGTTGCGACATTCGAGCGTGGAGGATTTACCATCGATGCCGGTCACCCGACCTCCCGATTTACCACAAGTCGCCCCTCCGATGGTGAATGGACCGTTCCAGCGATAACCGTCCATCATCAGATTCCCTCATCGTGGCGCTTCGTGTTGGTCATTCCACAGGCAGAACCGGGACGGAGTGGAGAGGCCGAGGAGCAGAGCATGCGGGACGTTATTGAACATGCTGATGCAGAGATTGCAAATAAGATCGCTGGAGTTGTTTCACGACGGCTCCTCCCAGCGATAGCTGATAGTAATCTTGAGCGATTCGGGTCAGCAATTACTGAGATTGGTCGGCTGAATGGAACGTGGTATACCAATGAGCAGGGCGGTGTGTATCGACCTCCAGCAGGCGAGGTGATTTCTCATCTTCAGGACTCGGCGGCATGCTTTGGGACAGGGCAGTCGTCATGGGGACCAACTGTGTATACAATCACAAACTCTGAGCATCTACAGACAACCAAAGAAGCAGCACGTGAAGCTGTTCAGTTGAGTGGTACCGATGCAACGATACTCACCGTCTCTGGCCGGAATGCTGGTGCTCGTGTCGATTCAAGATAATTCCAGATCGTGTGAGGCGATGATTATGACGATACGATAGCAGATGACAATTCTATCGGTGATCGAGGCAGGTGTTGTGTGACCTGATAGAAACTCGATTTGCTCATGATGAGTTTGAGAGTCTCTTTGAAGAGACTGCTCATCGGGGTGTTTTGCATCGCGTCGATGACATTCGACCATTTATATCGCTTTGAGTGTATAGCTATAGGCTAGTATGCAATTCTGCGATAAGTGTGGCTCGATGATGAAAAAGCAAGATGACGAGATGGTCTGTACCGACTGTGGATACCAGAGTGAGCAACACGTCGACACGGAAGATTTCATTCGCACTGAAGCACAGACAGATGCTGAGGTTATCGAAACAGAGGAAGGGACGAGTTTTGAGGGTAAGCCAACGGATGATTCTGTCGTGTGCGATGACTGCGGAAATACTGTCGCGTATTATACGATCAAACAGACCGGATCAGCAGACGAACCACCAACACGATTCTTTAAATGCACAGACTGTGGATACCGGTGGCGAGAATACAGCTAATTCGCACACGATCGTGATGACGAGCAGATTTCTGCACCCCGCACTCACGCTGAGGGGACGTGTCCTATCAGATAGACAGATGAGATGCTACAGGCACAAAGCTGTGTAAACTGGTTCTCCCATTCGCCCACTGTGCTCGCGGTGTGCTACTCAAAATCAAAAGTATCAGACGATGCGTCGAATCTGGAAAGACAGCGCACGACGTGTGGGACACCTCTATGACCGAGAACACTGTCGTGTCACCCCTCCAGACTCATCGATCACGCTGATTTCTTCAAACGAAGGGACTGAGCCTGAACCGATTACACACACGCAAAAAGATATTCTGCGAGAGGTTTTAACATCCTCCTCATCCTAAGTATAGTATGGGAATTCTTTCACGTGCCTCTTACGTGATTCGCTCAAAGCTAAATACACTGCTGAATCGCGCTGAAGACCCAACCGAGACACTTGAATACTCATATGAACAGATGCGTGATGAGCTTCAAGACGTCAAAGAGGGGATTGCAGACCTGACGACACAAAAAAAGCGCTTAGAAATACAGAAACGGCGTCTTGAAGAGAACATCGAAAATCATAACGATCAAGCCCGAGAGGCAGTTCGACAAGACAAAGAAGATCTGGCACGTCGTGCGCTCGAAAAAAAGCAGACCAAAATGTCTCAAGTGGAGGACTTAGAAACGCAAATCGCCGAACTTGAGTCAACCCAACAGAACCTCGTTGAGAAGAAAAATGAACTCCAGTCGCGGATTGATGAGTTCCAGACCAAGAAGGAGACAATGAAAGCTCGCTACGAGGCAGCAGAGGCATCATCGAAAGTCTCTGAGGCAATGACGGGTGTGGGTGATGAGATGAACGATGTGAGCCGGGCAATTGAACGCGCCGAAGAGGAGACTGATGAGATGGAAGCACGGTCTGAAGCAATGGATGAACTTGCCGAGACCGGTGCATTTGACGAGGCGATGTCGGATAAAGATGCAATTGAACGAGAGCTCTCAGAGGGACGGACTGAAACAGAAGTCGAGACCGAACTGGAGACACTCAAATCAAATGTCGATGGTGGCAGCGACACTGAGTCTGCACCACAGAAAGATTCCTCAACTGTCGATGCCGAGCTTGAGGAGATCAAAAAAGATGAATAAACAGTGACGCTGTTTCAACAGTAGAGGCTTTTTTACCGCTGGTACGATTCTTCGCAGTAAGGACTTGCCGTATGGGCATGGAACACACGACGACAGATATTGTAGACGCATTTACTGACGCCTCAATCTCACGATATCGAACACGAGCACGAGAAGAGGCAACACATATTCTTGATGCTATCTTCTCTGGACAGTTTGAGACCGAAGAATACGCCATCGGGATGGAATTAGAGGCGTATGCGGTCGATGATTCGAACCGGCTCATATCTGTCCCTGACGCAGTGTTTGAGACCGAGAATTGCAGCCCTGAGCTCGGGATTCATAACGTGGAGATGCACACCCATCCTGATGTGCTCCGCGCAGATGGATTACGCCGTCAAAAGAGTCAACTGGAGACAGTTTGTCGTACAGTGGGCGAGTCACTATCGGCTCATCAAGCAACTGTGGTGTCTGATGCGCTTTGGACCATTCCACCGAGAGAAGGAACTCAGAGATATCTCTCAGCGGGGAGTGAGCAAGATGGCATGTTTATTGCGAAGAATGGACGGAAAGTGCCACGATATCTGGCACTTGACTACGCAATTCGTGAGTACAATAACGGCACAATCGAGATTGGATTGCCCCAGCTGTCGTCTGCGCCCTCAATGATTGTCGAATCTCTGGCAACATCTATCCAACCGCACCTCCAGATTCCCAACCCCACAGATCTGCCTGCCTATATAAACGCGGGTATTCGGACGATGGGACCAGTGCTTGCGCTCTGTAGTAATTCACCGTTTCTACCAGCTGATCTTTACGCTGGGGTATCCGACACTGATGCTGCAGAAATCATGACGGAAGCGTCTCACGAGTTGCGAATCCCAATTTTTGAGGAGTCTGTCGACACTGGCTCTCGGAAGTGTCGTGTTCCAGATGACGTTGACACGGTTCAAGAGCTCATTACTGATATCGTTGAAGATGAGATTATTATTTCACCTCCGACGCTTGATCAAGAGAATCGCTCACACAGTCTGTGCGATTATCCTGCTTTCAGCGCCAAGCGAGCAACATACTGGCGATGGATACGGCCAGTCATTTGCGGTCGAAAACCACGAGGGGAACAAAGAGACTCCACCACCTCAACTTCGGCTGGCTATCCATCGACCCGAATCGAATATCGTCCGCTCCCGACGCAACCAACAGTCCGGGATACGATTGGACTTCAGGCACTTGTCTCTGGATTATTAATTGGATTGGTTGAAGAAGATCATCCACTGTCCACGCTCTCGTGGGACGTTGCCGTCGAAAACTTTTATACAGCAGTTGATGACGGACCGTCTGCAGATCTTGAGTGGATTACCACCGAAGGAAATCTAACTTCAGACCAGAGTCGGATGTATGCTGACCTCTTTACCGTTGCTCGGAGAGGGTTGTCTCGTGTTGGTGTCGCAGAGGCGACAATACAGTGGGCGCTACGACCAATCGAAATGCGTCGAAATGCAAGCTATCAAACACCAAGCGCGTGGAAGCATGCTCAAGTGAAGCGAAAGTTCGATGACGGGCATACCCTGGAAACAGCCGTATCCGCAATGCAAGATGCCTATATCCGACAGATGAATCAGACGGATTCGTTCGTCGAGTGGGACCCCGCTCCAACAGTATGAACTTCTGTTCTCCTCCCAAACACAACCCCGTTTCGCTTCGCTCGGCTCGGTTGAGGACTGCCTCTTTCATCACATTTCGAGGCGGAGAGCCCGACTCTTGAGATCGGTGAGGAAGCCGGCACTTGTCCAAGTTGCAAAGATATCTGTGAGAGACCCACAAATTCACGAGAGTAGTTGGCGGTCACAAGTGTTGTCAATTACGGGCTGCCAGTCAAGCCCCTCAAATCGGGGTCGCTGACTCGCGGACGTCTGCAACTCGAGATCGAGGGAGAATCATATCGAGATAGCTCAAGACGCCGTGAGACCACCGATTTTCGAGGCTTGATCCCGCGATGCCGTTGACGATGAGGATTATCTGCTTCTATAGCGACGCTTGAAACACGCGTATCACAGTGATGGGTTTTCTCAAGCGACGCCAGTCTCGACAGACATTCGTTTGGACTATGCCAGCCGCTACTCGATACCGACGGCCCGCGCTGCTCCTTGAGGAAAGGGTCATAGCCTGTCAGAGCGATATACGTGAGCGATGTGTATCTATCTATTCGAGGACATGACTGAATCTTTCAATGATGTGAGTAGTCAGGAGGAATCTGGCAAGAGAGTCCGAGAAGGTATCTCACCTTTCGAGCGAGATGCCGCTAACTCATTTCTCCCAACCGAGTGTCTTCTTTTGTTGTACACCGGTTCCATGGCCGCTTTGAGCCAGCTTACAGGAACCACCCGTATACTGCAACCCGCGAAATCCATCATCAGCCAATAACAGGGATCCGTCCAAGTCAACATAATCGACTGCAGGAGCTAAGTGCCATGCTGGGGCAATTGAAGCACTCGATTCCACCATACACCCTAACATTACATCGAGTCCATGCGAACGTGCCGTGTTCATCATCTGCTTGGCTTTGTGAGGCCCCCCGCATTTCATGAATTTGATATTGATTCCATCAACAGCATCCTCAACAGCCGGGATATCCGCCGGGACGACACAGGATTCATCGGCTATCACTGGCACTGGACTCGCTTCCGTTACCTCTCTTAATCCACGGAGATTATCCCGAGCAACCGGTTGTTCAATCAGCTCTACATTGTACGCAGGAAGCCATTCAAGTGCGTCAATCGCTTCTGCTGATGTCCATGCTTCATTCATATCAACTCTAAATACCGCCTCTGGAACACGGTCGTGAATCGTTTGGAGTCGTTCCTTATCGGATTCGCCATTAAGCTTAATTTTTATGTATTTGAATTCGTCAGCGACTGCCTTGGCAGCCTGCTCAGCCATCCTCGGCGGGCTTGCCAGCCCTATTGTATATGATGTCTGCGGAGCACGTGCAGGATTATATCCCCACAGTTGATATATCGGAGAGTCCAAGCACTTTGCCCACAGGTCAAGCAAAGCAATGTCAATGGCGGCAAGTGCTGCACCATGGGATGGTAATTTCTCAGCCAATTGGGTAATCGATGAGGCAGGTGAATCTGAACGAGCTTTCGTCTCGATGAGCGAACGAGAGTTATTGATAGTTGTCGTAACGGTGGAGACACTCTCATTATAATACTCCGCTGGTGCTGCAGCACCGAATCCAATCTGCCCGGCTTCGTCGGTCATCCGAAGATAGACAACTTCGGCAGTATGTTGCTCGCCTCTGGCAATCTCAAATCGGGTTTCCAGTGTTAATGTCTCTGTTTGCAATTCAATCGTTGTCATTGGTTACTCTGGTATCACAGTTTCAAGCACTGTCTGTGGTCCCTCTCTGATGAGGTCAACACTCGGGGCGCCAAGGGAGAACTGAAACCGTGAAATGGCTGTATTTATCTCAGCGTCTGTGTTCAGAGAACTCGTATTGAGAGCTCCGGCTCTCACTTCGCCTCCTTTCACTGGTTTACTCAGTGACTCGTACAACTGTCTCAACTGTGCGATAGGTGGGATCTCGTATTCCTCATATCCGTGAATATAGTCTCGGCCGGCCTCATGACAGAGAATCATCGCATCCGGCTGTGCGCCGTGGAGTATCGAAGTCGTAACACCCGAGTACGCTGGGTGAACGATACTGCCTTGACCTTCAACGAACACAACATCTGCGGTGTTGCTCGCTGTATCGACCATCTGCCCGACTGCTCCCGCCGCAAAGTCACTAATGACTCTGTCGATGACAATTCCCCATCCAGCGATCATGACTCCCGTCTGCCCAGTTGGGACGAACGCAGCGTCGATGCCACTCTGCTGTGCGTGACGCGTGAGCTCAAGTGTTGCCGTCATTTTTCCAACATTACAGTCGGACCCAACCGTCAGGATGACTGTCGAGTCAGTATGTGGCGAGTCGGCACTCAATACTGAGAGACCAGAGGGGGGTTGTCGAACATCATGGATACGAGCATCATTTGTTACCGCGAGCTCGGCGAGTTCATCTCTGTCGCCTAATTGGTCGTGAAGCCCACTTACAATATCGCACCCTTGTTGCAGTGCAATCTTTATATCCTCGCGCCATGAGGAGTTGAACTGGCCACCGATTGGAGAAATACCAATCGCGAGTACATCGACCGGTGGTGCAGCAGCCATTGATTCAACAACTGGAACACGTGGAAGGTCGTCACGATAGGTATCCGTGTATCCGCCAGCTGTCTCTCGATCAATGAGACTCACAACGTTATATGGTGCATACTTGAGTAATCCAATGGCTGTTTTCGCTCGCCCTGGGAAGTGATCGTGTGCGAGAATCGCAACACGCGCTTCAGGATGAATAATTGGCTCGCTGTTACTCGTATCGATCATCTGGAGACCATTCCTCGGGATAGCTCGTATTCACAGGATAGACACTCGCACCGTATAAAATTCAGTCACTGCCTCTTGTAGTGCTTTCTCAGGCTCTCCTCTCGCGTCAACCGTCTCCATGTGGTCGGCGAGGTCATCAAAGTCGCTCAACAGTGTCTGCTCCCCGAGAACCACGACAGTATCAATGAGTTCAGTATCTGTCTCTGTGAGGAATGTCTTGAGCGTCGAACGTGCGCTGTCGATGTGCGTCTCTATCTGTTGATCTCTCCGCCGTTCGAATCGGGACTGCGAGAATCCCCCTTTTGAGTGCTGTTCGGTTATCGCAGTCTGTGTCAGATCGACCGTATCGATTGTCTCGCCATCATACGTACATAACGCAAAGACATCTGACCGTACCAGCGCAATAATACTTTGGCGGCGGTGAGTTGGCTGGATCCATCTCTTTTGCAATGAAAATGACTCATCCCACCCTGCAAACGCATTCGGTGGATGTGGAACCTCAAGACTAAGTGAAATAATGCCTGTATCGTCCACCACAACGATACAAGGAAGCCGTCGCTGTAGAAGTGCGACTCGGTCATCAAGCTGCTCACGAAGCGCATCTGGAATCGCATCAGTATCGTGAATCATCCCAGTGTAAGCGCCATCGGGAGGCGCGTGATATGAATTCAATCGCTCAATAAGCGACTCTGCCTTCGCCTGGCGATACCGGTGTACCTCGCGGAATGAGAGTGCTTCCGAGTCAGAACCACGGGCACGTGAAACAGCATCTTCCAGTTGTGTGATTTTATCCTCTAACTGGTTAATCGTCGCCTCGGCAGACTGCCGTTCGCTGACGGCTTCTGATCGCCGTTCTTCTTCAGCCTCAACTCGTCGTTTGAGATGATGATTTTCCTCCTCCAGCTCCTCAATACGAGCTTTGAGCTCTGCCCGCCCGAGCAGCTCATCTATCATACATAGATATCCAACTGAGTGTCTACTTGAACGTACGGAAATTAAGAGAAGACACAGCCCTCGGCTTCCCACCCCCACGTTTGCGATTTGCTGGAATTCACACTTGAACACCCGCGTTGTGCCCGTGACGACGACTCTCTCGCCCCTGCCCTTGACCCGACAGCACCTCGCCCATCTCACGATGCCAACGGTGCGGGGTTTGAGAAGTGTCGCATTTCCAGCGTTTTCAGTCAGTGCTGACGACCTTTCATTTATGTCTGTCTTCAAGGGTTTTCTGATCGTTCCCACTGATACAGAGTGTCAGTTCAGACCTATTCTGGTCGGCTTTGCCATTGGGACTGAATTGGTTTCACAGACGAACTCAACTTCATCACAAAGAGGGCACAAGCTTCCATCTGACTCCGACTCAAAGGCACTCGTCTTGTTCATCTGTGGAGACTGGTGTTAGCCCAGAAACTGAGACGACGTGCGCGCACGTTTACAATCATAACTCTCAGATATATTGCTGAAATGATTACGCGACCTGTGAGTCGTCACCGAAACGGTATCCGGAGTATCGAAGTAACTCAGCAGCGCGATCAGATTTAGCTAATAACACAGACTGCTCTGCTGGTAGGTTGGTTCCGCCCATCGCGGAGGGAATGGCCAGCGTGCCTGTCGGGATTGATGCATCACCCATCACCGGTACATGTGAATTGTTGAGCTTCATCACGAGTGGGGCATCGGTTCGCACAACACCGTCGGGTCCGTACACGTGCGCATTCACTTCTTCATGATCGGCCTCATTTATCGCGGGGATATCCCGTGATTCAGGTTTCACGTAGAGTCTGCCTACGTAGTAACTATTCGAGAATGATTCAAACATCTACCCATGTCAATAGTGCACATACAACAATATAATGTTTTCTGAGAGGTATCTGTATGGACCGCCATTTGCATCCAGTGAACATTGATATCCTCCAGAAGGGTATCACGCGACATTGTGCATATATTCCAAAGGTCTTCAATGACATCTTATGAGACAATCACTTACTTGTGACCGGCGCGCTACTTCTCATCCTCCTCTCGGTGATCTGACAGAAAGAGAGTATAGACACCGATTGCCCCGAGCATGACCGCAGGGATCAATGGGAGGACTAGCAACGAGACAATATACGGAAATCCAAGCATACCAAGAATTCCAGGCTGGATGTACAGGAACCCAGGGATAATTAGTAAGCATCCTGCAAGTATGATAAGAAGCATCCATCGCCCCTGCTCGGCGTACTGAGAGCGGTCGAATCCAGACGTATCGGAGGGAGATGAATCAGTATTCACTGTCAGGGATTACCACTACTTTTCCAAAGCCCTCACGATCGTTTAGGAGGCGGTGTGCTTCGGCTATCTCACTCATTGGAAGACGTGCACGAATTCGGGGAGTGAGCGTTCCATCCCATACATGACTGAGCACCTCGCGTGCCTGTGCTGGGGCTGCCATCGTTGAGCCAATGATCTTTAGTTGATTCCAGAAAATTCGATTCAAACCAGCTGGTGGGTCCCCTCCAGTCGTTGCCCCGCACGTGACGAATCGTCCGCCTTTCCGCAGACACTTGAGTGAATCTGTATATGTCGCAGCCCCCACGTGGTCGATCACCATATCGACACCATCGCCGTCAGTCACATCGAAAACCCGAGGTCGAAACTCCTCCGATTCATAATTGATAGTCGTATCAGCACCACATTCGGCTGCATATGCGAGCTTATGCTGAGTTGATCCGGTCGCAAGCACTGTTGCTCCGAGCATGTCAGCAATCTGAACTGCGGCGTGGCCGACCCCGCCGGAGGCTCCATGAATCAATACCGTCTCACCGGGACGAAGAGACCCCTTCTCGACAATCATCCGCCATGCAGTTTGGAATACCAAAGCAGCCGACCCAGCAACGTCCCAGGAGACACTGTGTGGGACTTTGATAAGATTTGATGCTGGAACCACTGTCTCCTCTGCATGGACACCGCGCCGATGCTCCCCGATAATCTCGAATGAATCTGTGAGGGTTGGATCTCCGTCTGGATACTGTGTTTCTCGTGTTTCAGTTATGCCAGCGAGTAATGCGACGCGATCACCAACCGAGAATCCAGTAACAGATGACCCAACTTCGCTGATAATTCCCGCCATATCGCTTCCAGGGATATGCGGCAACTCTAAATCGACACCCGGCAATCCCCGGCGTGTCCACAGGTCAAGATGGTTGGTGGCCGCAGCCTTGATATCGATACGAGCCTCCATATCTCCGACTGAAAGGTGAGGATATGGTTCATATGTGAGCACTTCAGGACCGCCATGAGATGTGAACTGGACCGCTTTCATTTGAAAGCCTACATGAGCGACATAAATCAGTGTTCGTGTGCCAATGAGCGAACTCTTCGGATCGGGTGGTATCGTTCAGAGACACTCAGGCCACCCTTAGGGGAATTTGATGTTCGGTGAGTTTGGTGTTCACACAGCACTGTACAGCCTGTGTTGGGGTACTTGTAGCTCATGCGTGCCTGATAGATGAGTGCTCGAAGTATATATCTCAGACGTGGCGCTTCTTCAGTCGTCTCAGTTTACAGACAGCCACGCTGAGTGTGTCGAGGTGCGACGCCGACCCAACTCATAGTCATTGATGATCGAATGTGTTGTCACGATGAAACAATCCAAGCACTCGTCACACGCGCGTGATAAAAAAATGAGAGATCTTCTAATTGTGTGCAGTTCTGCATATGAAAACAAATGTATACTTTGGAGGTCACCCCTCATTATTTGCGTGGCCTTTTAATACAGTTGTCAGCAATTCGTATACATGAGCCAGCAGGAAGCGCCAAAACGGCAGGATGACGAGTCCGATGTGTTCTACAGTGACAAGGATTCTAATCTCCCGAGCACAGACGTAACTGAAGGAGCAGACCGTGCCCCACATCGCTCAATGTTTCGGGCAATGGGGTTCGACGATGACGATTTAAGTTCGCCGATGGTCGGTGTAGCCAATCCTGCAGCTGACATAACACCGTGTAATGTGCATTTAGACGACGTCGCTGAGGCAGCGGTTGAAGGAATTGACGCTGCAGGTGGGATGCCGATTGAGTTCGGCACGATTACTATCTCAGACGCCATCTCGATGGGAACAGAGGGAATGAAGGCTTCACTCATTTCCAGAGAGGTAATCGCTGACTCGGTTGAGCTCGTTTCCTTTGGAGAACGAATGGATGCACTCGTCACTGTGGCTGGATGCGATAAAAATCTGCCTGGGATGATGATGGCAGCTATACGAACCGACCTCCCGACTGTATTTCTCTATGGAGGATCAATTATGCCGGGTGAACATCAGGGTCGGTCTGTGACGATTCAGAACGTTTTCGAAGGGGTAGGAACCTTCGCCGAGGGGCAAATGTCTGCCGAGGAATTGGACGACTTAGAGCGGCATGCCTGCCCAGGTGCTGGTTCGTGCGGTGGCATGTTCACGGCTAATACAATGGCTTCAATTTCAGAGGCACTTGGGTTAGCTCCATTAGGTAGTGCCGATGCACCTGCAGAATCGCCAGAACGATATGACATAGCAGCACGGGCTGGCGAAGCAGTCCTCCAGGCTGTCAAGGAAGATCTCCGACCATCGGATATACTCTCGAAGAAATCCTTCGAAAATGCAATCGCGTTACAGGTAGCTATCGGTGGATCAACAAATGCTGTGCTACATCTGTTGGCGCTGGCTGCCGAGGCGGGTGTTGATCTCACAATTGAGGAGTTCGACGCGATTTCACGACGAACGCCAAAGATTGCTAACTTACAACCTGGGGGGACCAAGACCATGAATGACCTCCATGAAGAAGGCGGTGTGCCGGTCATTATTCGCCGACTACTTGATGGTGGCCACTTCCATGGCGATGCAATGACTGTGACTGGCCGGACAATCAAAGAGGAACTCGCGGAACTGGAGCTTCCAGCAGACGAGGAAATCACGAGTGATTTCATTTACCCAGTCGAGGACCCATATCAGGCTGAAGGCGCGATTAAAATTCTGACGGGGAATTTAGCTCCGGACGGTGCAGTGCTCAAAGTGACTGGTGACGACGCATTCCATCATCAAGGTCCAGCGCGAGTGTTCGAGGATGAGGAAGCAGCCATGGAATATGTTCAAGAGGGGCACATCAAATCCGGCGACGTGATTGTGATTCGTAATGAAGGTCCACAGGGTGGGCCAGGCATGCGAGAGATGCTTGGTGTGACTGCTGCCGTCGTTGGACAGGGACACGAGGATGACGTCGCGCTTTTAACCGATGGCCGATTTTCCGGCGCAACGCGCGGGCCGATGGTCGGACATGTTGCCCCTGAAGCTGCAGTCGGCGGGCCAATAGCACTACTTGAGGATGGAGATGAGATCACCGTTGATATTCCTGCGCGTGAGTTGTCAGTTGACGTTTCTGACGCAGAACTGGACCAGCGCCGCGAGGCATGGACTCCAAGAGACCCACGATACACATCTGGAGTGTTAGCAAAGTATGGTCAAACCTTCGGGTCAGCAGCGAACGGTGCCGTCACGAGCCCTGGTGCCAAGCAAAACTGAGCACCACCTAAGACCGTCCTGAATCGAATCAGATTTGTGATATCTTCTCCGCGCTATCGGTTGGATGTACGACGAGGGCGTGGGCGATTTGACCGACGTGTTGGAAACGCACTGGTCGGTCAGGGTGAACGAGAAGACGCACAACTTCTGGGCGTTCAAAAAGTTCATTCACCGTCTTGCGTACGTCTGTGAGGAATACGGTATCAGTTTTGAAGCCGAGTCGGAGACGTGAACGAGTCAGAGGTGTCCTGAGTGTTGCGACCACGAGGAGGCGGTTCGCCACAGGGATACGTTGACGGTATGGCTTCGAGGGTCACGCCGACCTCACGGCGTCAGAGACGTTGCTTTGAGAACACAGCGAGACGGAACTCAGGCCGATAGCACGGCCCGTGCGATTCGAGTGGGGCGACCGCGACTGGTCAGGGAGACCACACTCTCACTCTCATGAAAGTCCTAAACAAGTGCGCACACACTCGCACGTTGCCTCCGTGGAATCGGTATAGCCGAACCCCCAACGGAGGAATCCCCGCGCTTGAGCGCGGAGAGGATGTCAAGCCGAGTGGACCGCCTCAACGAGTTCATCATATTCAGGCTCTGTCGTTGGCTCATCAGCTTCCCAACTATAGACGACTGTCCCATCCTCATCAAGAATAAAGACTGCTCGATTTGAAACACCTATCAATCCAAGCTCGCCAATGTCGATCTCGACATCATACGAGTCGATTGCAGCTCGGTTCATATCACTTATCAAATCAAATGAGAGGTCTTGCTCGTCGCGGAACGCATTTAGTGAAAATGCTGAATCTGCGCTCACCCCAAAGACCGTCGCACCAGCCTCCTCAAATTGTTCAAGATGTTCTTCAAGTGCAACCATTTCGTTCGAACATGGTGGCGTGAATGCACCAGGGAAGAACGCTAATACAACCGGTCCATCACCGAGGGCGTTGTCCAGTGAAAACGATTCCACGTCGCCATTAGCCAGTGTTGCCTCGAATGTCGGGGCAACATCACCATCTGTTGTTGAAGACATAATACTTCAGCTAACTATTTGGAATGACATATAGAAAGTGTGGCGATTGCCGGATACGATTTTCAGCTCTGAGATAGAGCCCAATCAGATTCTGCTCTCTTCGGTGCATCACCAATCGTGAGACTGGGAATCCTTGGGATTCGATTCATGCACCCAGAATGGTCCCATTTCTTGTGACGCAATGTTTCGTGACGGCCTGTCTGCCAGATGTCTGACGCATTTCTAAATATATTGCGGGAAATCTTGCAATATGGAAGAAGTATCCGTTCAGATAGATCGTGACACGCTCACTGAAATTGAGAAACGTGCCAGTGACGAGGGCTGTTCGCGTTCGGCCGTTTTCCGTGAGATATTGACCCGTGGACTTACTGTGGAAAATATTGAGCGTATCGGCCAGCAATTATTTGATCAAGCGGATGAGCATCCGGCAAATACGTCCGAGTGACTGAATTGTTCTATCCGACTCACCTACCTCGATTGCTTCTCGAAGACACGGCTTCCAACGGAGTGCTCTCCAGAGCTCAACTGCATTGTCGGGGGAGTTATTCGCTGTAGGGCATCCACAGGAACAGGACGGCCCGCTCTCTCACTTTCTCAGTACAATTCTGAATTGGCCTTTCACCGTGCTTTTTTGAGCCAGTTCATTACACCATTCAGTTCAGCAGTGTATCAAATGTCATTCGACGCTTTAGAACCCCTCGCTCACCATACCGGTGCACTCGTCATGATGCTCCACAGATTCCTCGTTACAGAACGGATATGTCGGCGTGTGCGATTCAACAAGCGAGTGCGATGCCACGCAATTCAAGCTCATGATTTCATGTGAACAAATCAGGTGGTTCAATCTTATAGAAGAATCCCTCAACACGTTCATACGGTGTCATTTTATTCGGTGCTGTCGTCTCAATGATCAGAGGCTCATCTTCGGGAGTAACCGACAAGGCAACATGGTTGATCTCTACCGGGTCACTGGGATTGTTGATATCCATGAAGACGAACTTAAGATCTAGTTCGATCGGCATCGCAAAGAGGATACTCGCAAGAAGAATTACTGAGTCCTCGCAGTCCCCACCAGCTAGCAGAAGTGTCTCAAGCGGGAACCGCGGCTTTTCATTGAATTCACTGGTGTACTGATTCAGTTGCGTGACGAAGCTCCATGCCGCCCGAACAGCGTTGATGATCGAAGAGTGTCGGTCATACATCTCTTCTGACACGGGGGTGAAACATGAAGGGACGATAAATACGCTATATTGATAGATGTTTTTCCCATTAGCAAGAGTTAGGTATTTACTCTCTTGATTAAATCCAAGCCGATTCAGTTGTAGTTGCTTGAGCTGTGAGTATGGTAATTTGCGAACGAGAGTTCCAATCGTGTTCTGTGCTACAAGAGTGGAGCCATCCCACTGCCATGAACGAACATTACCATCTAAACTGTTATACCGACAAAGGATTGATCCCCTGTTTGTTACTGTATAAGGGGGTGAGAGGGAATGACGACTGGTATCCTCTGGTTTGTGTTCATCTGTCGGTTTCGTTTCCTGGATAGGTTGATTGCTCGTCGGTTCGGCCTCCCCTGATACCCCTGCAGGTCGTGCCGACCCACACCCAGCAACAGCAGACGCAGCCATCGTGGCTAGTAGTTTACGTCGTTCCAAACTAATTGAGTTACTCTATTGCACACACATAAATTGATTTCAGTCAGTTTGACATTAATTCAAGTTTCATTGATGTATCGTCTTAATCGTAGTTGATGGAAATTAAAAATATCAATCAGATTGTTGCGCCTATTGATTAGTCAGCATTCTCAGATCAGGCCGCCGAAGAATCGAGATTGGAGACTCAGAATCAGTGGGACCGCTGAGAATCGAACTCAGGTCCTACCGACCCCATCGGCAGAGGATACCACTACCCCACGGTCCCATACTATACCATAGATATGTATTTTTATTAACTCCTTCGTTTCGGTATTTAGCTCTGTGTTATACGTGACTCTCACTCATTTCAGTGTGAACTACTCCCCATATTCGCCAGTTCACGCAAACTTCGTCAGCGTTGGGCTTCCACACTCTCACCGGACTGGTTGCTTCTCTAAGGTGTATGTAAGCAGTCGATTTCGATAGTGGTTAGTTGTAGGATCTCAATCACCGCAGGCGCTCTGTTGAACTATCTCACTCACATTCCGACTGTTCAAGACTCACTCCCTGTCTTGTCAATTAGCGCTGATAAGTTTCTCACGACACGTCATAATCGCCGTCAGTAAGATACCGATAGCTCGGGCACTGATGTTCTCATGTCGATAATAGGTGGTCAAACTCAACAGGCATGTGGTTCCGCGTAGCTTTGCCAGTGGTTGCGTCACCTAACTTCGCTCAGTATTGGAGCGCTTTTTTGACCACCAATTGAGGATCGTTGTATCCAGTTTCGAGCATGGGAATTGAAAACAGCGGACAGCTGTCTCCCATTCCTCTCCCACTCGTTTGCTGCGCTCAGCCCTTATGAGAGTGAGCATATATAAGCTAAATTAAGACACGTTCCAGTTGCACGACTTCGCCACGGTCTGAGTCAAATGAGCCAACTCGCCGGCCAAGGCAGACGGCCGTTCCCGAAGGTGTATAACAGACAAGTAAATCCGTTCGTCCCGCTGTCTGCGCGTCTTTGTCTGCTGTCATGACTCCAGGTGCGTAGACAGGTGCCCCAGTTGCAACAGATTCTGCAGCAGATGGCGCGATAGTCACACCTGGCAGCGGCGCGAGTGCAATCTCAGCCGGATCAATGATTCGCTCAAGATGTTCCGTCTTAGCTTCATCACGCCACACAGCAGCATCAGTCAACTGCGCGGTTGAGACGAGTTCAGAGTCATCAAAGCAGCCAGTTGAGACGCGCCGCAACTCTCCCATGTGTGCACCACACCCTGCTGCGAGTCCAATGTCATGACACAACTTCCGGATATAAGTGCCACTCTCACAGCTAATGCTGAGCAATGCCTGATCTGCGTTCGTATCGAGTAGACAAAGGTCATACACCTCTCGCGTCCGTAGTTGTCGTGACACTGCGCTTTTTTTTGGGGGTTTCTGAAAGATCACCGTTTCAAATTGGCTTATCACTGTGTCTAACGGGGTGAGTGGGTCTCCGTGGAGTTCTAATATCGCAACATATGTTTTGACGGAATCGACCAGCACAGGCGCAATACGAGTTGCTGAGGCAAGCATAATTGGAAGCACACCCGTGACCTTCGGATCAAGTGTTCCAGCGTGGGCAGCCTTAGACACCCCAGTGATATCACTTACCCATGCTGAGACTTGGTGTGCCGATGGGCCTGCAGGCTTATCCAGGTTGACAATCCCAAACTCTAATAACTCCTCTAATGTTCGGTTCTCAGGGGAGTTGCGTAATACACTCATCCTCAAAACTCATACTCGATACCTTCGACGGCAAACTTACCTTCGTCATCATCGACAGTGTATCGGTGAATAGCGGCAATGAGGATATTCGGGACCTCTGTCTCACTCCACCTGGCAGTGTTCAAAACGATGTCATAGATCGACCGATCACCAATGTCAATGTTGTAATACTCTTTATATCGTTGAGATTCACTGGTCTCACGGGCTTCTGTTTCGGCTTTAGCTATCTCAAGAGACTTGTCCTCCCGAGCTGCGATTCGCTGAGCACGGACTTCGAGTGGCGCATCAAGCCAGAGTTTAATATCAGCCTCCTCTCCTGCAAGCCATCCCGCAAGGCGGGATTCAAGCAGAATATCGTCGCCTGTGATCGCGATTTCTCGAAGCCGCTCATCTAGCTCCCGGTCGATGTCGTCATCTGTTTCGGCGTGTTGATTGAATTCGACTGTTGACATTCCAGCCTCTGCCGCCAACTCTCGAAAGATATCGCCGCCGCTAATATGTTGAAGTTCGAATGCCTCAGCTAGCGCTTGAACCGAGGTACTCTTTCCAGCGCCAGGTGGTCCCGAGACGGTCAATAACATACCCATGTTCGTGCGAGCGCGTTGAAAGAGGTTACCTTTGAGAGAGGTGCTTGCATCACAGTCGTGAGTGAACTTCACAATGCGGCGGGCCGGCTGTCGGTGTTTAGTCCTGTGTTGTTGAGGTCACCTTTTGACTCGGTCGTTTCCTTGCGCTGACGTCCAATGTCGGACCCAAAATTATCCCCTGAGGATTGGAATCTCTACTGGTCCGCGACACCGTTCGTCTCACTCTCTCGACGCGTGGAAGGGTTCCGAGAGACAATGCATCTTCATTTCGGTTATCAGACGAATACTGCATTACGTATACTGGTGAGTTCGGTCAGCGTGGTGTTGGAATCCGTACACACCTCATGAGGCAGAAGGGGAGATGTCGATATTGAGACTCTTTCGGATTATTTGCGTAAAGCCCATCGAGCAAAGGAAGTACCAGATAATCCATACCTGGACTGGCCCGAGCACCTGATCTGTCCACGAAACCTTCCCAGCGAGTGGGAGGACGATATCATCAAGGACAATTTGGGCTTCCGAATTGCCCCCAACACCAATTGACCAGTACATCCAAAGAAAGACTGGGATTGTAAAGAACATAATCCATACCATCGGTCGGAACTGCTCTTTAAACATCCCCAGTTGGTCGCCCATTGCATCCATCTGCTCGCTTTGAATCTTGTCTAATGCTTCATCGTCACCCTCTTCCTTAGCTTTCTCGCGCTTTTCTTGGATTTGCTTCATGCGCTCTTGATACATTCCCATTTTCTCCATGTCCATCAAATTCGCCTGTAAGAGCGTTGAATACAGACCAGTGCCAAGCGCTAACAGTAGGACAACTGCATAGAACGGAAGTAGCTCACCCAATGGCCCAAGTGCAATGTCCATGGCTGTCCCGATCAGGTCACGTAGGGGCTTCCATGAATATCCAAGAAAGAGTCCAACAGTGACACCCGCAGCTCCCTTATCATATGTCGACCATGATGAGGAGTCGTCGTCGTCAATCTCGGTCAGTTCGCCGGCACCCGCAGACTCTAATGCTGCTTCGGTGGCTGACACATCCTCTAAATTGAATCCCTCTTCGCCTTCAGTCAGGACACCTGATTCAATTAATCGTCCCCAGTGGCCGGACGTGATCTCATCTTTGATTTCGATCCATTTTACCTCTCCTTGTTTATTGTGCTCGATGACCGTCTTCACTGCATCCCGCATCCCCGCATCACTTGAGATGAGGTCTTCAACCTTCGATTCGATTCGTGGCATTATGTGTAAATTCGTTTTCGTCAGTTAAGAACGTTATACTCTCGCCAATCAGTCATCCTCGATAACGCTTGTCAGTCGAGTGAACACTTCTTCGGGATTTCCTTGCCCACTGACGCGCGTGAGCTCGTTTCGCTCATCATAGTATTCGATGACTGGCTCTGTATTCTCTGCAAACACAGAGAGTCGTTCCTTGACTGTTTCTTCAGTATCATCTTCACGCTGTGTCAGTTCAGCACCGCATGCCGTGCAGATTCCAGTCTCTGCTGGCGGTTCAAATTCAGTATGATATGTCTCACCGCACTCAGGGCAGACTCGACGTCCGGTCAGTCGGACAAGAAGGTCTGATTCCGGAACCTCAAGGGCAATGATATAGTCGAGTTCTGTTATTGAGTCTAAAATCTTTGCCTGCTCAAGATTGCGAGGGTACCCATCCAATACATATCCATCTGCCTCTGAGAGCGCCTCCTTGACGATTGTATTTACAACCGTATCAGGGACGAGTTCTCCAGCATCCATATATTCGCCTGGTGTGTCGTATTTCGTCTCCAAATCAGTGATATCCATCTTCTTGTTCGCTCGAAGAGCATCACCCGTGGTCACATGCTGAATATCGTACGTCTCGGCTAGCCGTGTCGACTGAGTTCCTTTGCCTGCCCCTGGCGGCCCTAATAATAAGATGTGACTTTGCACACGTGCTTTTCAGCGCGATACTGTTTAACATTGAAGATATATTTCTTCCAATTGCATACACACTGTATGACCCGTTTTACAGCGTCAACCCCAGATGAGCGCTACGCACTGTTCACTGATGCGTTTGAAGCCTATCAGGTGCGTGACTCAGCATATCTGACATTACAAGCTGTCTATGATCCAGCAATTGACACCGAATCGAACACTGGTCCTTGGATTCAGTTCGGAGAGAATATATTTAATGTCGATGTGACGCCGAAAGAATTGGATGATCTCAAAACTGTGGTGAGCGAGTATGCTGAATTCCAGATCACCGATATCGATTCACCCGAGTCCGCTGATGGATCAAATGTCAAAATCCGAGCGATAACTGACACACATCGACTGGTTCAGTTTACCGAGCGTCTATTCCTCACTGCGTTTGCTCGAGATGAGGAGTATCAGGCATGGGTGACTGAAATATGAACTCAGATAGAACATACATCGGAGTCGTATGCCTGAGAAATGTGTGTTATGTATGAGACAACCGAGTGTATTCGTCCCGCAGACGTACATCTTCGCGGAAAGTCGTCACATATTGATGCCAGTGACATCCTCCGCGCCGTGAACGGCGCGGCTTCCCACGCATGGGTCGAATGAGCAGGAAAGATACATTCTCAGCTCATGACTTCGCAGCGTATCGAACAGCGTGGGAGCGCGAAGATGGGTATTCATTCGTGCTTAATTGGAACCGCGCAGTGGGGCGATTCATTCCCGACCGCCACAGCATTCGGTCACGGTCCCAACACAACTCCTGTGGGGAACCGAAGATTCGTTCTTAGAGCAACCACTAGCCGCTGCAAGTGCGCAGTGGGGAGAGAAAGTCTCGGTGAAGTGAGTCAACAGAGCCACCCATTGGCTCCCACATAAACATCCAAAGTACGTCCGCCAGTAGATTGTCTCACGTGTCGACTCCGACTCAGACTCAGAGCCAGAATAAGAGTGAATATCTACAACAACAGAACTTGGCTGTGCTGTGTTTGTATGTCCCGGTAACCGGTGTGGATAACATATTAAGATAGGTCGCGTCGCATTGCAATTTCAAACCATGGACACAGTCGGAGCTGACGATACCACGATGGATTCTCGTGTAAATGCAGATAGTCAGCCCACAGTAGCCCTGCGATTTCGCTCTCATCTGGTTGCAGGCTAATATCCGTCAGCACCACTTTGAGCACTGCACACACCTCCCACTCCAATCCCTCATTCTCATAGTACCGCTTATATTCGAACTGGTCTGTGAGTTCGACCGTGTCATACTGTGAGGAGTCGACCCCCAGTTCCTCCTGTAAGCGCTGACGCGTTGCAGCTTCCTGCGATTGGCCCTCGACCGGATGCGAAGCGACAGTGCCGTCCCAGTGGGTATCCCATAATCGTTTCTGCGACGCTCGCTGTGCGAGCAAGATTCGATTGTGAGTATCGAATACCATACATGTAAACGCACGGTGACGAGTACCCTCTCCAGTATGTGCTTCAACTCGATCGACAAGACCCTGCGGAGTATCATCATTATCGACTGCAATTACATCTTGGCCTGCGTTTGTGTGAGTTGTCGGCGTGTGCTCTTCAGACGTTTCCGATTCAGTTGGTGGGTCAATGGTCATACTCTTTATCACACCCGGGTCTCTCATGGACTCTTCGATGCACCGATGTGGCTACTATATTGATTGACCTCGCTGTTCATCGAGTATTAACCGCGTTTTGGTGTTCTCAACCTCATCAAGCTCTCGCGCCCGTGTGATGAGGTCGTTCACCGCGCGCGTGTCCGCGGCGTCGATTATGAGCACAATATCCTCTTCGCCAGAGACCTGCCATACAAAGTCGACCTGATCCCACGCCGCCATGATCTCAGAGATGACCGTCGTCTCAACATTGACTTCAACAGATACTTCGATCATAGCTTTGATATTCCCAGTTCGCGATGAAATCGTGAATCGCTCGATAATCCCCTCGCTCACAAGTCGCTCAACGCGATTACGGATCGTCCCCTCAGATGTTCCCACCTGATCTGCAATCTCTGTGTATGGCGTCCGAGAATCTCGACGGAGAATATCTAATATTTGCCGATCCAACTCGTCCATGCACTCAACTTACAGTCTGGTATGCTTACCAATTACGAATTTCGTAATCTCGCTACGAAAGCAACACTTATATCAAGATATTGGTCAAATAATCGTAGCAATGGACGCCTATATCGCGCTTGAGGATGGTCGTGTCATTGAGGCCCGTGGTCGTGCAGCAGGTCAAACACACGGCGAATTGGTCTTTACGACTGCCTACACTGGCTACGAAGAGAGTCTCACAGATCCGTCGTATGAAGAACAGGTGCTTACATTTTCTTATCCATTAATTGGAAACTATGGCGTCCGAGAGGAACGATTTGAGTCTGATCGCATCCACCCGCGCGCGGCAGTTGCTCATGAATTCACCGAGGATATTATCGAGTGGTTCGATAGAGAGAATGTCCCTGCGATTGATCATATCGATACTCGCGAATTAGTAACCTCAATACGCAAACAAGGGGCGATGCAGTGTGGCATCGTGGCCGGACCAAACGTTACACCAACTGAGGCGGAGGCAGAGCTCAGTCAGTGTCAATCAATGAGTGATCACGTCGATATTGGGAAGCGTGTCACGACCGTTGAACATACCACGCACGGAGCCGGTGATATCGACGTTGCGCTCATCGACTGCGGTGCAAAAATGTCGATTGTTGATTCACTCGTCGAACGAGGGGCAACAGTCAATGTTCTCCCGTTTGATACAACCCCTCATATCATCTCATCGATGGATCCAGATATTGTGTTCATCTCAAACGGACCAGGGGACCCGGCAAACTTCGAGGCTGCGGAAGCACTTGTCGCGGAATTAAACGGTCAGATTCCTATTGCAGGAATCTGCTTGGGCCAGCAAGTCATCGCCAGAGCGCTGGGAGGAACGACGGAAAAAATGGACTTTGGACATCGCGGAATCAATCAGCCAGTGCGAGATCTCGATTCAGGAAAAGTCGTCATGACAACGCAAAACCATGGCTATACTGTTGACGAACCAGGTGATACCCTGAGCGTGCGACAGGTAAATGTGAATGATGGGACGGCTGAGGGTCTCGTAAATGAGGAGTTAGATATCATTACCCGCCAGTACCATCCTGAGGCACACCCTGGACCACATGACTCACTCGGATTTTTCGATGAGGTGCTTTCTATGACTGAGCACGATGTCCTCAAGCCATCGATGACTACAGATCAGTAGCGACGATGACACGTGGTCAACTACCTAACCCTACTTCGCTCGCCCGCAGAGGGTTCGCTCGTTGAGGGTGGGGCTTGTCAGTGGCCTCTTCGTCTCAGCCATAACAAGGGGTGAACTGTCTGTCCTCACTCGGCATCGTTGATGAGTTCAGAGCATGTTGACTAATGCTCCTCCCGCCAAGCGGCTGATGGCCTCGCAGGAGTTTTGAGTTAAATGCTACGCTGCTTTTGCCTCAAGTTGTCGGGTTCCTCGCCTCCCTACTCATCAACAAAACTGACTGGTTAAACAAGGGGACTCCACCTCAAAAATGTTGAAATCTCCGAGGATTTGATTCGTGTCAAAGCCTCGGGCGTATTCG
>JAQCNF010000025.1 GCA_028275165.1 Haloquadratum sp. | reverse complement strand
CTACGCTAATCTCCCGCTTCACTGAGCGAGTTAGCTTCGCAGTTAAAAGAACTGCCGATGATTGGGACGAACCTGCCGCCCCAGAAGGGGGCGGCGGGTTCACCGATGCAGCGATGATATCCATCCACTGTCTGCGGATTTACCTCGATACAACCTACCGAATGACAATCGATCTTCTGAAAGAGATGCCACAAATATCACGGGAGATCGGCCTTGAACCGGCCGATCTTCCGCATCCATCTACGTTATGTCTCGCTTTCGATAGAATTGAGATGGCGGTCTGTCGGACTCTTCTCCAGCAGTCTGCTGATCTTCACGACACTGGGCCGATCGGAGCAATTGACGCCACGTTCTTCGAGCGCTCGCCTGCGAGTCGCTCGTACTGCAACAAGACGAAATACGAAGTACAAGATCTCAAAGCTACGAAACTCATCGATACAGAGACAAACGTTATCCTCGATTTGCACTGCACGACTACGCGGGAAGGAAGTGACGCCGATATCTGCAAGCAACTCGCCCGCAGCACGCGGGCGAGTTGCAGATCCTCACGGCCGACAGGGGGTTTGACTGTACATGGCTCCGTGAGTACCTCCGAGAAGAGCTCAAGATCCGTCCGTTGATTAAGCACTGCATCAACAAGCCCTACGATCACGCTCACAACGCCCGGATTGACGATGATCTCTACCATCAACGCTCCAACTCAGAATCTGTCTTCTCTTCGATCAAGCGCTCGCTGGGCGTGACCCTGCGAGCGCGTGCCTGGTACCGTGAATTTCGTGAACTGGCCCTGATGTGTGCAGTATACAACATCAAGAAAGCCGCACAGAGGGAGATTCCACTCCCTTCAGGTGATTAAACACGGCCGGTTAATAACACACCTGATCCACTATCAACCGCTGATAGAAGCCACCTGCCGTGAGGGTCTTGTCGGCAGTGCTGTTGTAGCTGCGTCGGAATGCAGCGAGTGTTCGGCTCTCGCCTGCGGCAAAGCCGAACACAAATGCCCAGACGAGAGCCGGAACTTGGAGCTTGCTGTCCCGTTCGACCACACCGAGTTCCTCGGCGTGCTCTTCGAGCATCGTCGATGGAAAAAGCGTAGTGAGACGACTCACAATTCAGGATGAGGAGGAGTCGTTGTGCATAGGCGTCACCTCCTCGTCCCTCTGGAAAAACAGCCTCGATAAGCCGCTGCTGTCATGCGGTTCTCAGATTAGCTAAAGACGAATGGAACGATTATCTGACGCGACCAAGCTATGAGACGAGAATAATAACCGCTACGACAAAATTTATTAAAATCAAAATGGATTATTGTTTATGAATCGACGGCGATTTGTGCGCCTTTGTGGGGGAATAGGCATTGCAGGTATCGCTGGATGTAGCTCTTCTGACGACAACCGATCAACACCAACATCAACGACGAAAAAAGGTAGCCTGGATGGGCGTTCAAGCTTCCAATTTGATAATAGGAATACGGGATTCCGGCAGGGTGTTCAAGGGCCAACAGGAGGAGTATCTGAACAATGGAAAGTCGACTCACGTAGTACTCTGCAACCCATCGCTACCGATGACTCAGTCTATGTCGGTGGTGCTGACACAACTGATATCAGATCAATAGATAGGACAGACGGTACCGAACAGTGGACGTTTAAAACAGACGGAGATGTGTTCTCAGCGCTTGCAGTAGCCAATCAGACAGTCTATATTTCAAGTCTTGATGGGTATCTATATGCCGTCAACGCTAGCGACGGGACGGAACGCTGGTCCTCACAGTTAGTTGAGAATCCCACCTACTACGAAGGTAGTGGTGATGGACTGTTTTCATTCCCGGCCCCCACGGATGACACAATCTATACGGCTAGCAATGACGGCGTCGTCCATGCAATAGCTGCATCTGATGGGAGCGAACAATGGACCTTTGAAACAAATGGTGGCGAATATTACGACATCAGTATTACTTCACCGGCCGTAGTTGATGGCGTAACGTATGTTAATACCAACGGTGGATCATTGTATGCTTTAGATTCCTCCACTGGGACTGAAAAGTGGCGCTTCGAATCTGCATATAATTCACCGACTATCTCTTCCGACACAGTCTATACTCTTGGTAGCGTTGACGACACGATGAAAACGTTCGTGTATGGTTTAAATCCAGCAGACGGTAGTGAAAAATGGTCCTACGAAGTCGAAACCCCGGTGTTTGGAACACCGGCAGTTGGAAAAGATACCATTTGTTTCGGAGACACATCTGATCGTGTTTATGCTATCGATACGAGTGGCAATGAAAAGTGGCGTGTCCAACTCGACACTTCCGGCAACTCACATAATACGGTTATGGATAGTTCGACTGTCTATGTAGGCAAAGATAACAAGCTCTACGCACTGGCGGTAACCGATGGCACCGAACGTTGGCACTTCGAATCAGATACCACTTTCAGCGCCCCAACCATAGCCTCCGGAACTATCTACATCGGGGGTGCTAGAGACGGTGTCTACGCTCTCCAAAGTGCCTCTGAGTCGTAGCGGAAATGAATTCGCACGATCCTATCAGTGTCTATTCACTTATGGAAACGCCGCTATCCATTCGTCTTATTGAGTCATTGAACACAAGGTTTATTTTCTATCAATAAATTATCACTGCATGTGTCATGGTGCTGGGGCCAATCAAGTTGAAACGGGTGGGATGAGGTACAATAATAATGGATAATGAGCGGGATTATTTCCGTGCTTTTCTGATTCTTTGTAGCGCCATAGCGCTTGTACTCGCCGCTATGGTCGTCCCAGTTCTTTCCGTAGACAGCCAAAATTCAACTGGAAACCAGATGACGCCATCCCCAGAGCCTCAATCTCCAAGTTCGAACTCGTCCCAATCACAGGGACAAAACAGTTCTAACGTTGGTGAAAACGCATCTGGCAACCCAGGGAGCCAATCGAATCCGGGAGAAGACGGCTCAGGAGGTGGAGGTGCGCCGGGGGCACTGTCAACATCAGATACAACAACTATCGGGGGAAATATAAGTGCATTCAAAAGTCTTGGACAGGAGACGCACTTTGTTGTAGAAAGTTCACAGCCCAGTTATTGGAGAACAGCCGCTTACACTGAGTACACGGGTCAGGGCTGGGCTACGGAGGAATCATCTCAACTGAGAGACACCGATGACCTGCTCGTGCCAGAGTCTGATAATACTCGTGTCATTCAACAATATGAACTACGAAGATCGGCTACCTCACTCCCGGCAGTGTGGCGCCCGTCCGAACTGACTGGAACCGGTGAAGTAGTGGAAGTTTCACCAGAGACAACCTTAGAATCCAGACAGCCACTTGAATCGGGAGCCGAATACAGTGTTATAAGCTATGCTCCTGACCGTTCGCCGGCCGAACTTGACACAGCAGGAACCGCATATCCGACGTCGATTGAGCAACGTTATACACAGTTACCTGAGTCTACTGATCCGCGTGTTGAACAATTCACCGACGAGTTGACAGCGGAGAGCGGCACACCATACCAGACAGCCACTCAAATCGAATCGTGGCTTGAGACAAACAAGGAGTACTCGCTTGATGCGAACCGGACCGGTACAAATGACATCGCTTCCACATTCATTTTCGACATGGAGCAAGGCTACTGTGAGTACTTTGCGACATCAATGCTAGTCATGCTACGCACTCAGGATATCCCAGCCAGATATGTGACTGGATACTCCACGGGCGAACCGACTGGCAATGGATCTTACATTGTTCGCGGAATGAATGCACACGCGTGGGTTGAGGTTTATTTCCCCGACAAAGGCTGGGTTCGATTTGACCCCACTCCGGGTAGCGCTCGGCTTGCATCTGAATCTGAGGCGTTCGCGAGCGGTCCCAATGGGTCACCCGGGTCAACGCCTGGCTCTGACACCGGGAGCGCCGAGGGAGACGATTCGAGCGAACGGTCAGCCAGCGAGTACAATCATTCGGAGATGGGAAGTCCAGGGGAGGCGTTCTCCGCAACTGGAGCACCGAGCACCGGCCAGCAATCTGATGCTGGAAGTGATGGCGAGAACGGCGATAGCTCGGGCCCAGGCACTCCTAAATCTGATGATTCGCAAACGGACGGCCCGGGAGAATCATCGTCACGCTCCATGGCTGACTCGGATAGTTCCAATCCATACACAGTTACAATAAATAGAACAGAGGCGATTCCCGGTCGACCGATTGAAGCGACGGTCACACAGAGTGAGGAACCTGTTTCGGGTGTCGAAGTGACTTTCAACCAAAACCCAGTCGGAGTCACCGACGAGAACGGAACGGTTATGGGTACGGTTCCGTATACCTCCAAACTGAACATAACAGTAGCAGCGGCCACTCAACCGACCAGCGGTCAGCTATCGCTCCTACATTCAGACCGATACTTCTCTATCAGGGGCCCACGCCATCGCAGCATCAGTGGAGAAAATGATGCTCAAACAGAGTCGGCTGACGGGACTAGCTTCCCTGTCGAGACGAACGGAACAATCCGGACGACTGAACGTCCGTTTGCAGGCTCATCGATAGTACTGGACGCGACAGTCGGTGGATCACCGGTTTCAGAGGCCGAAGTCACAGTTGACGGTGAATCTGTAGGGCGAACCGACTCAGGTGGCCAGGCAATTATTACGCTACCAAACAACACTGATGAAGTCGAGGTGCGTGTGTCACGTGGGGCCGTTTCCGGTACCCAGACAGTGTCAGTTTTGCAGTCGATCAATATCACCCACGCTGGAAATTTGTACCCTGGTAATAACATTACCATTTCTGCCACAAATCAGGGGCAATCTGTGCGGAACGCGACAGTCATAATCGATAACCGTTCGGTGGGCACAACGAACCAAAGTGGATTAGCCAGTATTCAGCTCCCGACTCGTCCCGGGAACGTCACAATTACCATCCGAAAGGGGTTGGCGTCTGGTTCAGCTGAATTGCCGTTGCGACAATTAACTGTTAACGCCACGGCCACTGCAATCGTCCCTCTTCCTTGGACTACGACACGAATAGAAGCAGATATTGGTGACCGAAACTCATCAGGTGTTGACATTCGACTCAACGGACAATACGTCGGAACGACAGACGAAAACGGGACACTCAATGCAACACTACCCCTTGCCAATGGGGCTACGGTTGTAGCTGTTGGGTATAGCCAACAAGCAACAACGAATGCGGGAAATCCCGCTGGTGTGCTAGGTGCAGCAATCGTAGCCTTACTCGGTATCTTTGCGTCCACGATGGTGGTTCTCCGCCGAAGCGAGACCTCAGTACGTGAGGAGACGAAGTCATTGCTTGGTTTAGGGCTCAGATTCAGTTACTGGATAATCGGGAGCATCATTTCGCTCACTGCAATAGTGAGCAAAGCCGTCGAGGTATTACTGCGTCTGATCCGGCGAATCTCTAATGACCTCACCAGACTTCCGGCGTTGGTTCGTCAGATGCTATACGAAGTGAGAAGTGTAGGTAGTCGTCTCGTCCACAGGCTATGGGAGGGCGTTACCGGTCTTGGCGAACTCGGACGGCGGATAGGTGCCCTGCTAATCCGCCCGAGAGCGCTTTTGTCGCTGCTCAAAGAGATTTTCTTCGCACAAAGGGATAGCACCGATGATGGACAGACAACTAAACTGGACGAACCAGTCCCTGAAGATGACCCCGAGTACGAATCACGCATGACAATTCGGGAGGCCTGGAAGGAGTTCTTACGTATGGTATCGCTTCGGCACTGGCGCACAAAGACCCCTGGACAGATAGAGCGGCGTGCGATTAACGAAGATGATCTACCACCGGGGCCTGTTCAACTGATTACGGATGCGTTTCGTGACGTCGAATACGGCGATAGATCCGCCACTGATAGAGTTGCGGGTATGCGAGAGGCACTCAATACCATTGAGGATGAGGAATTGAACGAAGAGGGTGATGAATGATGCGGTGGCGCCTCTCTCTCGCAGCGATATTTGGAGTCGCTTCAATCGGTGCCGCGATTGTTGGTGTTTTCTTTCCAGGACAGATATCTACTGTTCGAACTCTTGCTGATGTGCTAACAAACTTTGATGTTACGCTGGTGGTGGTGGGAATTCTCACTGCGTACGGTAGCTGGGCCATTATATCACGTAAATGGATTGCAGCAGCTAAAACTCAGATAGGAGCTAAAGAAACCGATGAGACTGTAGCTCAGGCGGAATCTGATAACCAGCGCTTGGATAAGGCCTCCGTCACGAAGCCGGAGTCTGCGTCGACACCTCCAGAAGACGAATTTACCCTGTTTGGCGTGACTCTCTTCAAGTTTGGCGACACCACAACTCACGCCAAAGTTGACGCGATGGCCCAGACTGACGGCTCAAAAGCAGCCACGGCTGACTCTTCAGAGCAGAAGGAAACAAACTCCTCAGAAGAGTTTGCTGAGACCTACGAGGACATTCTATCGACAAAACCCGAGGGAGAGCCTATGAGCGAACAAATGCAGGTAGTAAGCGACACAGAGCTCACCTCGGTCTCCCCAGACGTGTTCGATAAGCTTCGGCACCGACCGCCGGAGAACGTCCAGCAGACCACAGAAAGTTTTATCGGCACCGATTTTGAAGACTTGGTGAGAGACGCAAAAGCGGAGGCGTCTGGCGAGAACCCATATAAAGTGGAACGACTGACGACCACGTTACGTGATTTGCTGGCCGATTTAGAATTACAAAAAGGAAATGCAGAAGCCGAGAAAGATATCGAAACCGGAGAGTGGACCGAAAACCGAGCAGCTGCTGCGTTCCTTAGCGGTAGCAAGTCGGTCTCTCCACCTTTCTTACGTCGCCTGTTAGGATGGCTTGATCCAGAGACCGAAGTTGAGTTCGCAGTGGGGCGCACCCTCAGCGAAATCGATGATGAGCATGGTGAGACAGATGACCAGTCCTGAAATGACTTACGAACGTATCTATCGGTGGGAAGTAGCTTTAATCGCTGTACTAGTTCTCGCTGGGGTTGGTGTATACTATGAGAGGGCCATCGCAGTGATTGCTGCGCTGATTCCGCTGACGTATGTCCTGTTCGGTTCGGTGAACAGCCTCCCGGATTCGCCTGATATCGATATTGAACGGGAGGTATCCAAGACGCAGCCGGCACCAGGCGAACACGTACAAGTTCGCTTGTGCATACAGAACATTGATTCCGTTGTCTACAGTGACGTGCGGATTGTTGACGAGGTTCCTGATGAGCTAACGGTAATTGACGGCTCTCCTCGGATTGCCTGTTCACTGCGGCCAGGATCTGATGCGCTTCTCGAATACACAATGATTGCCAAGCGGGGGAGCCACGACTTCCAAGCACCTATTGTTCGATTACGCACACTTAGCGGAACTCAGCGACAGACGTTCCGGATACAAGAGGATGGTGAAACGTCGGTTGAGTGCCGAGTTACTTCCGGGGATGTGCCGTTACATGTCGCGCAAAAACTTAGGGCCGGTGGAATCACCGCTGACACGCCCGGGGAAGGGCTCGATTTTCATTCACTTCGCGAGTATCGAGTCGGTGATAAGCTGAGTCGGGTTGACTGGCGGAATTTCGCCAAGCGCAAAGAGCTCACCACCGTCGAATTCCGTGAGGAACACCCCGGGAAAATATTGCTCGTTATCGACGCACGTTCAGTAGTACATTCGACACCTTTCGTGGGCCATCCGTCCGGCGTTGAACTCGTCACGTACGTTGCGTCACAAGTTGCTACCGCACTCTTCGGTGCCGGGCACCAAGTTGGAGCCACTGTCATCGGTATGAGCGGTGAAGACATCGATTCACCGGTTCGGACAGACACTGATGACACTCCGTGGATTGTGCCGGGGTCGAACAACCAAGTTCAACAGAAAATACGTACTGTTCTAAATGCCACTCAAGAGTCGTATTCATCTGCAACAGTGCAGTCACCCCAGCCGACCGGCTCCGATGAGGCCGTCGAACAGCGGTCGGTTCCAGATGGAGGAAGCTCGCTAGGTGAACGGCTTCAACAAAAAATTAGCTCGGGGACGCAGATCATGCTGATATCACCGTTAATTGACAATACGTTACTACCAGTGGTGGAATCCTTTCAGATAACTGACCACAGCGTCTCTTGTATTAGCCCAAATATTACCATCGGTCAAACTAAAGGAGTGAGAGTGGCAGCACTTGAACGCCAAGTAAGACTAGATACACTCCGGGCAACTGGCACACCCGTCGTTGACTGGCAACCAGCGGATCCACTATGGGCAGTCCTTGAGAACGACCTTGAAAAACTCCTCTAAACACAATGGATTCAGAATCTCATCCTGAACCAACTGCCATCAAGGCTGACAGTTCAAATTGGTGGCCTGCCCGCACAAATACTGTACTTATCTCGCTGGTAACAGCCGTGTTGGTCGCTCTTTTGATGGCAACCACTGAAGACCCTACTGTATTACTAACCAGCAGTACTGCTGGTATTGGTTTGGCGCTCATCCTATCACTTGCCGGCGGGAATCGATACAAACCTCTGAAACACTTATGCGCGAATATACTTGCGTTCCCAGTCGGTGCACTATTGCTCATTTCAGTTAGCTTGTTACTTTCCGTCGGGCCAGATGTCGGACAGACCGCTGTCGCTTTCGGTGTGGGTGTAGCTATCACTGGCGCGGTGGCTAATCTTCAGAGGCCCTTTGACACACAGCATATAAGAGTAGCACTAATAAACGGCTTTCTCAGTATACTGCTGCCATCTGTTTACGTGGCTTTCATGTTTTATCGGGGTCCGGACGCTATTTCTACCATTCATACCAACCTATCGCCGACGGGCCTTGTAACGAATGTGTACTGGCGTGCCGCTCTCACGTTCGCTTTTGGAGCGGTAGCAATCGGGGCGGCTCAATTTGCGATAGCCGCGTTACCCATTGTCGAATTGTACCACGAAGAAAAGCAGTCTCAACGGCAGAGACAGCTCTCAACCATACAAAAGGGTGCTACTCGGTCGGCCCTAGTATCGTTAGTTCTTTTCGTTATTTTCGGGACCATCGGGCTTCAGGCAGTTCGGGAATACGTCACAGCATATATTTCCAGCAACTCACTCCGGCTTCTCGCAACACCCTTTTCTGAGACAATTCTGTGGGTCTCACTTATCAGTATCACGCTGGCCGCAATAGCAGTTACCACAGTAGTCTGGGTGATGAAACGGCTGGGCAGGACAAACCGGAGCAGAATTATCTTCTGGGGCTTGCCAAACTTGCTGGGCTTAGTGATGACTGTTGTAATTATCCTCTCTGTACCTGATCAGGTTCCTCAAGAAGCGCTAACGGTACTGGAATCGAATGAGATCTACATCGAATCGTTCTTTCAAATCTACGGCGGTGATGTAGTTGTTCTCGGAGCAGCTGTGGGCTCTGTTTGTGCCCTGCTGTTTGCCTTTGTGCTCCTGAGGGCCGCTTCTTTCATCGCATTGCCAGAAAGAGCCATCTACAGCGCACTAACTAGTTTAGGTGTCTTCTTGACAGCTGTCGGTAGTATAATCACTGAAGCTCACCCACTCGTAACCTTCGTATTAGTCGGTGGGGGTCTTGTTGTCTGGGATATTGGGTCACATGCCGTCAGTCTCGGTGAAGAAGTAGGACGTCGAGCACAGACGCGCCACGCTGCACTGGTCCACAGCGGAGGGTCAGTACTTATCGGAAGTGTTGGAATCGGTCTGGCGGTACTCAGCCTGACCCTAGTCGGACGAATCAACGTTCCGGCCTTCGTTGCACCGCTTGCGCTTCTGGCCTCGCTCATTAGCGTACTCGTTATCGTGTTTGGTCTTCGGAGTAGGTGATCACTGTGCTACCGCCCTGGCATGGCTGGGACATCAAGCGAAGACAAGATATCTTCAATCACGTCCTCTTTCGAAACTTCCTGAATCTTCGCTTCCGACGTGAGCACAATTCGGTGGTCAAGTACCGAATGAGACACTGTTTCGACATCGTCTGGCGCTACGTATTCCCGACTATTGATAAGGGCCCGGGCGCGAGAAGCCTCAAACAGCCGCTGTATTCCACGGGGAGAGACGCCGACCTCGACACTATCTTGGGTACGGGTTTCCCGGCAAATGTCAACTATATATTCTCGAATTGGATCTTCGACACGCACGTTCTCAGCGGTGCGTTGTAATTCCCCCACAGACATATTGCCTCTCGCCTGTTCGACCGTTGGTGCCTGGCTCATTCGGTCCGCGCGCCTATTTAGAAGTTCAAGTTCACCTGATCGGTCGGGATAGCCCATTTGCGTTTTCACCATGAAGCGGTCTCGTTGTGCCTCCGGCAGCGGGAACGTTCCCTCCTGTTCAACTGGATTCTGTGTAGCGATGACAAAGAAGGGTTCCGGCAACTGGTGGGTCTCGTCATCCACTGTGACCTGCGTTTCTCCCATCGCTTCAAGAAGCGCTGCCTGCGTCTTTGGAGGCGCTCGATTGATCTCGTCTGCTAGTACAATATTCGCAAACACAGGTCCAGGGTTGAAATCAAACTCACCTGTTCTCTCGTTATAAATATGGCTGCCAGTAATGTCACCAGGCAATAAATCCGGTGTGAACTGAACCCGACTGAACGACAGACCAAGTGCCGAAGCGATACTGTTAGCGGTCAGTGTCTTCCCAGTGCCAGGAACATCCTCGATGAGGATGTGGCCGTCAGCAATTATGCCTGTCATGATAGTATCTAAGAAAGACCGATTCGTTATCACTGCCCCGCCCACTGCATCAAGGACACTCTCTATCGTTTGCGTTGCTCCACCCATATGCCAGATATATACGAGCACGAGTATGTAAGTGATGGATGGGTTTTAATACAGGTTAATTGTACTTTGGCGGGTAATGTCTGACATACATAGTCGGGTTGCCAATTTGAATGGTGATACGATTCATAGCTAGCTATCTGATGGTGTCAACCAACACTTCGGCGTTGAATTTCGACGATAGAGAATTTCTTCTGAATCGTGATTTGTTCATCCGGTAATTCAAGGAATCGGTGACGACTAGATCAAACGGACTGTCTTGGCCGCATGCCAGGAATCACGGCCCTGACTTTTTTACATGATAGAAGTTATAAAATATACTGGTGATAGTGAGATTTGAGTTCGAGAAATATAAGCATCTCTATACAAATGAGATGGGCCTAACTCGGCCTCTCTGACGGCCTCCGCATCGGTTTGGAAGTAACCTTCACACAATGAGACTCATCTATGAGCGACAGCTCCACGAAATCGGATGCATCGACTGCAGAAACCACCCGCTCGCTTCCCGCCCATGCGGCCCTACGGCTCGGTGAGGGGCTCCATTCAGCGGTTTTCAAACGCTCACTGCAGCTGTTACTGCTGGTGACGCT
>JAQCNF010000023.1 GCA_028275165.1 Haloquadratum sp. | reverse complement strand
TCCGCGACACGACGCTGTCGCCGCCGACCGCTTCGATCTCCGTATGGAGGCACTGAACCTCACGCTTGCCCACGAGCAGGGCCAACTGCTCTCGATCTCCAACTCGCTGGTCCGGCTGGAACCCTACCAGCTCGCCTGCGTCAACCAAGTTATGCAGTCCCTCCGCCAGCGGGCACTCATCGCTGACGACGTCGGGCTCGGCAAGACCATCGAGGCGGGGCTGATCCTTACCGAGCTCCAGGCTCGGAACCGTGCCGATAGTGTTCTGTTCGTCGTTCCGGCCCACCTGCAAAAGAAGTGGGTCCGGGATATGGACCGGTTCTTCGACATCGACCTGACCGTCGCGGACCGGGCTTGGGTTGAGGCAGAGCGCCGCCGGCTGGGCGACGCGGCCAACATCTGGGATCAGGACGACCAGCAACTCATCACGAGTATGGCGTTTCTCCGGCAGGACGAGTTCCAACCCGCGCTTGAAGAGGCCTTCCAGGATGTCGTCATCGTCGACGAGGCGCACAAATCGGCACAACGCGGTGACGATCCGTCGCAGACCTCTCGGATGGCCGAGCGGGTCACCCAGAACTCCGAATCACTACTGCTTTTGAGTGCGACCCCGCACGACGGCAAGGGCGAGGGCTTCCGCTCGCTCATCAGCTATATTGACCCGCTATTAGTCGCGGAGGATCAGGACCTCACCCGTGATACCGTCGAGCAGGTGATGATCCGGCGTGGAAAACAGACGATCTATGACGATGATGGTGAGCGGATCTTTCCGAACCGCGATGTTCAGACGGTGCCGGTTTCGATGTCCCCAGCAGAGAAGGAGCTGTACGATGGAGTCACGCAGTACGTCCGTGAGGTGTACAACCGCTCTGCCCAACTGAACGAGCCTGCCGTGGGGTTTGCGATGGCACTGATGCAGAAGCGTCTCGTCTCCAGCATCGGGGCGATTCGCGAGACACTCCGTCGTCGCCTCCAGGCGCTGCTCGAAACAGGACAGCCTGATCAGGACCTTTCGACCGAGGCCGAAGCCTACCTCGACGGCGAGGACTTAGAAGAGGACGACCAGGAAGCTGCGGAGCGTGAACTGGAGCGACTCACGATCTCGGGCGGTGACGCCGCTCTCCAAGAAGAGATCGATATGCTCCAGGACCTCGTCTCAAAAGCACAGGATCTGCCAGTAGACACGAAGGCCCGACAGGTCAAACGCTACATCCAGCAGCTCTTAGAGGAGAATCCCGAAGAAAAGGTGCTACTGTTCACTGAGTATCGAGACACGCTTGATTACCTGCTCGAGGAAGTGCAGGGTCAGCCGTGGGCTGACGAGATTCTCGTGATTCACGGCGACGTCTCGAAGGACGACCGCCAGCAGATCGAGGATCAATTCAACCACGGCGAGCCCAGGCTCCTGTTTGCGACGGATGCCGCAAGCGAGGGGATCGATCTTCAACACAGTTGCCATATTATGATCAACTACGAACTGCCGTGGAACCCTAACCGGCTTGAGCAGCGGATCGGCCGTATCCACCGGTACGGGCAGGACAAAGAGGTGAAGGTCTGGAACTTTCAGTTCGACGGGACGCGTGAGAGTGAGATCTTCGAGTTGCTTCAGGAGAAAGTCGAGAACATCCGCTCAAAGGTCGGATCGACGGCGGATGTGCTTGGGATGCTCGACGATATTGACGTCGACGACCTGATTATGCGGTCTGTGCAAAACGAAGAGCCCGCCGAGGCGACTGCCGACGAGCTCGAGGAGTTGCTTGAGGACCGCGAGCAGACTCTTCTGGAGTGGTATGAGCGGAGTCTTATCGACCCAAGCACGTTCGACGAGGAGAGTCGCCAGCGGATGCAGGAAGTTATCGACGACTCGGAGGGTATCTTTGGTAGTGAGGCGGACATCCGAGAGTTCGTCAGGCGGGGGCTCGAAATGTGCGGTGGGCGGCTCGAAAAAACCGGTCAGCAGCTATTCAGTGTACAGATTCCTGCGGAACTCTCGGAGACGGGAGTAGAGACTGAACGTGGGCCGGTGACGTTCTCTCGGGCGTTTGCGATGGATCATGAGGGAATCGAGTATCTCTCTCCCGATGACCCGCTTGTCCAGCGGCTACAACAACGGGTGCTCGCAGATGACCGTGGCGAGGTTGGATTGAAGATGCTACCTTTCGTTGATGCGCCCGGGATCACCTTCGTCTATCGGGTCGCCTTCGAGGATGGGACTGGCGAGACCGTACGGGAGGAGCTTGTCCCTGTCTTCGTGGACCTACCCAGTGCCAATCCGCGACGGCCGGTAGGTGAGCGGGTACTTGATGCCGAGACCGTACAGGCAGCACCTGATCAGACAACTGTCCGGAACCTTGTTGAGGATCGTGAACGGCTCGAAGCGGAGGCCGAACGCTACATCGCAAATGTGGTCCGTAACGTCCAGGCCGATCTCGAGGAATCCAGGACCGAGGAGATCGAGCAGGAACGCGCAAACCTCGAAACCTATGGAACGGCCGAGCGCGAGCGGATTGAGGCGTTCATCGAGCAGTACGAACAGCAGGCCGCTTCCGGACAGGATATGAAGATCTCGATCCGGAACCAGCGGCAGCGTCTTGAGCAACTAGAGGAACGTATCGAGGAGCGCAAGGCAGATCTCGACCGCCGAGCACAGATCATCTCTGTCGCCCCTGTGGTCGAGGCGTATTGTCTAACTCTCCCTGTGTGAGATTTCTGAATAGAGCTATATGGGTTGAAGATGATTAATTATGATTGCTTGCGCGCTTACTCAGCTATGCGGCTGGCCATCCGCGTATTATCAACTCAGTGTTGCTCATCTACTT
Source organism: Haloquadratum sp. (assembly GCA_028275165.1). Lineage (GTDB taxonomy): Archaea > Halobacteriota > Halobacteria > Halobacteriales > Haloferacaceae > Haloquadratum. Next base: position 16,422 of record JAQCNF010000023.1, on the reverse strand, counting down.
CCCTCATACTGAATTGAGGTTATTGTTCTGTATAACGTCACCAATCTATTTATTATTCAAAGTGATTTGACATCATATGCCATCCACTCAGCGAGATGAACTTGGAGAGTCTGTTTATCAACTTCTGGTAGAAATAGATCAAGTCTTGATCACAGACCTCATCGCTGACCTGTGTGCGCTTGATGGGTGGTCCACAAGGGTTCGTATGGATGATTCATCGCAGTACGCTGAAATTATTGCTACGAGACGATTGCCATACCCAGAGTCTGTTAGAATTATGGTCAGTATAAGTACTCAATTCAGTAAAAGAGACGTTGACCGGGCCACGAGTAACGAAGCAGATGATGGGAGCTTGTCTACGATCGTTGTCAAAAGTAAACCCAGCGACGAGGCTCTGGCGGCCGCCCGTGAGCGCGGTATCAGTGTCATTGGAATAGGGGATGTGACAGAGGAGATTCTCTCACGAGGAACGATTGACTTAGTGATTAATTATGCGAGTGATATCCAACGGATTGTTAATAATTACGATGAGGAACTATCTTTTCTTGAATCGTGGAGCGGTAAAACAAACAGTCAAGAATCATCAGATTCGGAAATGGATAATGATACTCACGACTCACAGACACTACCAAGAACTCGACCGGAAGCAGAGAGCAATCGACTCAGTGTTGGGCTGGTAGGCTATGATCTCTACAGTCCATCCTCAACAACTAATGGCGTCTTTATCGCTGTGAAATTACAGGCTAAAGAATCACTCCAACTCTCGGCTGAGGACTTTGCACTGGGATTCACTGACGGGACACAGCGTTCAGCTGCTGGTGAAGCTGACTCGTCATCCCTATCAAAAATTGCTGGGGTTCTTGAACCAGAATGGACGCTTGGGTCGCTCTCTCTTAGCGAAGGGGAGACAGCCAAATATGTACTGTACGTTCCCCGCTCTAACGACACCGAGAGCCCTAACGCTATATTTGTAGACAACCTCCAAGTTCCACTGACTGCTCCTGTATCTTCACAGACCTACCGTGGCCTCCCTGGGCCTATGGTAGGTGTGATGAACGAGCTGCTCGGAGACGAATTTAAGAAAGGACATCAGGAAAGTTACGTCAGCTATGGCGTTGACGAGGATTCTAATACAGAGCAAAAAGAACTGGCACAGAGTAATGTCGGAGTAGATAGTATACCATTGGAGGATGGATTTCCTGCCTATCAAGAAAGTAAAAGTTACCTGACGCTGTCTGGGGATGGACCCGGTACAATTGGAAAGTATCTGTCCGCTGAATTTTTGGGACACAGATATCTCTCACATCTCGGCGAGCCAGGAATGCTGCTCGCGGTGACTGTTGGGGCTCGGGCTCTTGACATAGATATTAGACCTGATAAGTTCACTCTGCACTCAGAAGACGACATAGCATATCAAGGAGCGTCGGATGTGCCAATAATTAACCAGGTCAAAGGCTCGCTTACTCCTTCTTGGTCTGCCGGAAATGAAGAAGTATCTGCTGGTGGGAAGCGAACGTTCGTACTTTTTTTCCCTGCTGAGGAGGAATTTGTCCCGAAGAAGTTGCGATACCGGAGTGCGTACAATCGACTGTTTACGATGTCAACAAGTCAAGTAGAGTCGCAAACAGCTGAAGGGAGATATGACGAAGCGACAATAGAGGTAGAGCTTACGTCTACATCTTCTGACCGCGCTCAAGAGATATTCGAGGGTAAGTCTGCTATTTTAGATTCTATTCTCGCTGTTCAGACATCGGACACGGCTGACGGGGACATCTACCGTAGTGTGCTCTCTGCCGAAATGGTCGGATCCGAGCACAATTTGTTCGCTACTGAGGTCACGGCTTGGGACTTCTACCGAGGACAAGACAACGAAGAGAACCCAGATGGTCTCTTTATCGCCGTCGATGTTACCGGGAAACACGCCGATCAAAGGTTTGAGCACGAAAATTTCAGACTAATTGACCACGACGGCTATATGCATGAAGGAGGGAGGTCAACGGTATTGAAACGAATCTCAAGTAACGGATTGCTTCCATCACCGTGGGCGATACCGAAGTACGGAGATATTGATGTCCCTGCTGACAGTACAATCAAGACGTTGATTCATATCCCGTGTACGGAACCGCTGACGCCAGAACAAATTCAGCTCCGTGGCGGGGTTATAGCCGCGACAGACGATGTCCACGTGGATGCGTGGACTGAACTGCGTGGATTATCAGCTCCTGTTGATGAAGTACTATGTTCAATGGGATACAACTAATAGAGCTGTAATATAATTGGCATAACACAATCTCCTAAAATTCCATTCCGCAGATAAACCCAGGGGCACTCTGGTCATTTCAATAAGTACTATACGATAGTAACGAGGGTATCATAGAATTCTTAGCAGGAGTTCTTTTCAAACTATTAACGCTGAATCACCCATCAGTACGTGCTTGCAGATTGATTTTTGCAGACCAGTTTAGAGGGACGCTCTTGTGAAGCAGATTGTTGGTGAGGATTCTCCGGAGTGAGCCAACTCGGTAAATCTCTTGATTCACCCAGTCTCGCTCCCGTTCCAATGATCCCAATCACCGAGCAAAGTTACAACAAAATCGCCCGACAGTTCGCCATCAACAATGTTCTCCCCAAGAGTGTAGAGGGAAGTTCTGATAGCCGTGCAGGATCCAGTGTGGAAAACTCAGCCTCGGAGAAAATTATATATCATCTTATTATTATATTCATAGACAAAGTTCGATGCCTGTATTGAAAACATACGTTGATGATTCAGAGCAGACTGGTGTATACATTCTTGCGAACGTCGGCGGAAGTCACCCAGTCACACTACAGGTTACAGACTTAGGAGCGACTATCCTCGAAAAGGCTGGATATAACCCCCCCGAAGTATCTGTCCCCACACGGGTAGTATGGGCAATGTATGATATTGGTTTGCTCTACACCTCAAACGTAATTAACGACATCCCATCGTTTGAGAAGGGTACCGATGATGTTTTTCAGGAGATGGGCTTATCCAATCAATTAGGTTCGACCGAGCGAAACCAACTAACTCAGTTGCTCGGTGAGTATACTGGCCCAAATGAGGAATCAGTCCAGCAGCTCAGGGAGAGAGTTGAGGGCTCAGTACCCGGATCTACGCTAGATCCAACACGAAGTTCGGAGCTACAAGAGGATTTTGAAAGACTAAGAGAACTCTATCAGGCCGATCTACTTCTTGATAAAGAGTATTCACTTCTCAAAAGTCGAGCGTTAGAGAGAAATTCAGGAGAGGGAACGTCGGATATTACGAATGATATGCTTGCGACGACGAGACAGTACCTCAATGAGGAACAAGTGGCGAATCTCACCGATTTTTATGCCTCACTTGTGCCTGAGGATAGCTACGGGTTTCTGTCGGAGGGAATAGGCGTGCTTGAGAACAGACGTGAGGTAGATACAGATATTTTTGTCCAAGTCGCTGCAACCTCACATGGATCAGCTGAGAATTCTGACGAGGCTCCTTCACTTAAGCATACATTTACGACTAATACCGCCAAGCAACAAGAGCGACTGAAAAAGCACGTTGTTCAACACAATTATGAGATTATTAGAGAGCAAAAAGGGATGGTCAGTGTCAAGTTCGGAGCTGCGCCTAATGCGTTTTCTGATGATATCTCCGACTCGGCATTACATCGGGAGATTGAGTGCTGTTTTGAGGCGATTCAAGCTGTGTATAAAACCGAGCCAAAAGAGATATATTCTGGATTTCGGTGGGGAATGAGTTGATTAGCAGTAGCAGATCTGTTGCAGAACCCACAAACCACAGAGCAGGTGGAATGGACCAAAACTCGTGACTGCGCCCTCTACGTTCAGCGGACTGTTCTTGACAGATATAGAGCAGATGACGGACTAATCTGGTAAATTATCCATCTGTACTAGGCGATTTCTGTGTGGGTGCGGAAAGTCTTCTATCAGTACTTCCGGGGTTTAGCGGTGATTGAGGTCAATATTATACCGTAATTTTACCCGTTATTACCGTAATTTGGAGACAATGCCACCGGACGGATACACCAGTCTCACGGTTTCTGAGGAAGTGTTCGAGCAACTGGTCGCTGTGATGACCGAGTACGACTGTGACAGCATCGCTGACGCGGTCAAGACTGCGTCGATGGTCGCGCTTGAGCGAGACGAAGCCGAACTGGCGCAGATCCTCGCCGATCAGCTGGCAAAGTAACCCGGGTTGAGTGGAGCGGACGAGCGAACTCCCGGCTCCATCACGGAGTAGTAGCGCAAATTACGGTAAAGTTGGGAGTATTTACTGTAAGCCGTCGTGTTCAAACCCCGATCTCGGTGATTATATCTCGGAAGTACTGCTATGACTCTCTCAATAGTGACAGCAGTTATCCACTCATTCCTTGTCTTCTAGCGTTGCGAAGTCCCCGAAGTCGGACTGATCATCACTGTGTCGCTTCCGAATTTCTTCTTCGGTGAGAAAACGGAATTGGGACCCATCGAGATACTTCTGCTCCTTCTCGAAAGCAAGCCAATGTCGACCTTTCTGCTCTGCGATCTGCCCCGTGATGTTACTCCCCGCGAAGATATCCAGCACTACGGGTCGATCAAGTACACCGCGATCCCAATCATCGTATGGCGGATTCGGAGTCAGGAAATCGATAAAGAACTCAGGAATCTGCCGCGGGAAGCGAGCGGGGTGTGAGTCAACATCGAATTCGCGACACATCTTTAGATAGTGCGTGTTCGATGCTGTGTTTGAAGCCTCGATGAGGTTGTCAGCCGCTCTACCCCCAACACCGAGTATGCGTAGTAGTTCACCGGCAGACAGATCCCCAACTGCGGTGTCGGAAACCATCTCGATGAATTCGCTGGCGGGGATCTCGTCGAGTTGCGCAAGTACATCTTCGGCGGCGAATCCTTCGATGAGGTTATCTGGAATTGATCCATCATTGTCGTTGGCAAAGGCATCTGAGTCGATATCCCAGCCTGAGCTCCGCTTCCCATCGTTGAACTCGCCCGATTCCAACAGTTGTTTTTGCGAGTCGCTGTATTCCTGTAGAACACGTTGATTGTTCGCTTCCGGACGAGGTTTCTCATCGTGTTCAACGGCTGAGTCCTTGTTGATCTCCGGTGTTAACCACCAGATGTGCGTGACAGCATCGGTGACACGGATCTTCCGTACGTTCACCCATTCGATCGGGTTCGGGAGTTTGGCCGGATTATACCAGTAGAAATCCTGCGCTAAGTGCAGCCCGCCTTCGTCCTGATTCACAAGCCGGTTGAGAAGTTCAAACTGGTAGGTGGAGCGCTCCGGGACTCCCTGTTTAAACGCGCCCCCAATTTCGATAACAAAACTCCCGTGGGGCTGCAGTACGCGACGCACCTCGGGGGCAAATTGCATAAACCAGTCATTGTATCCTTCCTGGTCTTCGTTGCCGTACTCCTTCGTATGCTGTAGTGCGAACGGCGGTGACGTTACTATCAGATCAATACTGTTCTCGGGAAGCTCCTGTAGAAGCTCACGGCTGTCACCCTGGAAAGCCGCTCCAAGATCGGTGTTGTATGCAGCCTCGGACTCCAGCAATTCATTTACCGCAGAATCATCACTCATCAGCTTATTACAGGTGGGTTCGCTAGTGGTTGGTGGCATAGCTTGGGACTTGACTGTTCGGATTCAGTTTGTCTGCAGGGTCTGCTGCAGTTATCTCGGTAATAATATAGTAGACAGACAGGTGGATAAATGTATGCAATATGAGCTGTCCTCAGCATATGAACAATCAGCCGACTTGAAGGGTAGTCACGTCGCAGTCGGGAGGACGGATCAATCCCAATTTGCGCTATTCTCTTCGGACTGCGGTATTTGATAAACATAGGAGACTCCCTATGGGAGGCTACAACGCCCGTTTAGACATAGGGTTATTAGACCCAGGGCAAACAGGTGCTCCCTGACGGGCATGGAGGTCACTAATTGTAACTGGGCTACGCTCGATGGCTGGTGGGAGTCATACGTTGGTCCAGACCAGTCGGTATTGACTGACGGTGATACGCCTATACTCGACACGCGCTGGCCTGATGGCCAGTGGGCCAGTATCGGTGATTGGTGGACGTCGTACGTCACTACGGACCGGTCGGCTCTCGTCGATGATAGTGTGACTACGCTGGATAATGGGTCGCTAACCGATGGCTGGAGTGATCTCGACGAGTGGTGGCGGGCCTACAGCGAGGCTCGCCAGGAGGATGTGGAGGAGTTGCTGGTGGCCTTAGACAGAGCCGACAAGACGTGGGCAGCCGGACAAGGGCCATTCGATACAGATCCATTGTCGGCCGACTGGCGGACGGCCCGGGGCTCTACGGGTCCGATTCGAATCACTCGTGAAGAGGACTGGTCCTATGGGCTCGCAGATCTCTTTCGCTCTGGGTCGGGAGTCCTGATTGGTGAACTGTTTGATGATTTGTGTGCGGGGACGCCGGATAGTGTCGAGACGGAGGCTCATTTACCGGGGGGCTCCGAAACAACCCGGTACGAAGACATCCTCATCAATACCCAGGGCGGAGGGGTCTCGATCGAGGTGAAGATCGGGGATACGAACCTTCGGAAAACGGTTGAGACGGCCACACTTGTCGAACGACACTATGCTGGGGACTGGACCCACGTGCTCTTGTTGCCGGCCTATCAGCGCCCACAACTTCGGGACACGTTCGGTGAGGCAGTTACCGAACCCCCAGCGGGCCCGCCGATCGTCACGGCGACGGCATTCGACAGTCGAGAGATCGAGGTACAAATAAGGAACTGGCGAGAAATCAGCACCGCTCTGCGGGCGATCCTCCTGCGTAACGACGAGCTCGCACCGCACTGGGCGGCGAGTGCGTATGTAGTCTGTACGCTCATCGAACAGCGGATCCTAGGGTTCACACCGAAATCAGTAGTCGAGAAGCTGGCAGAGGCCGATGATATCGTCCACGACGACGTGTCGCTGGCTGTCAGTACCGGGGACGCTGAGAGTGAAATCTCGTACTTGCAGGCGATAACCGAGGATACATAATATGGATAATGAATTCGTCACACAGGCGATCAAGAACGATCGCTGTCTGAAGGCGTATCGTCTCCTCGAGCGATTCGAGGACGAAATCGAAGCACTGGTTGGGCGGATGGCCGACGAGATGATGGCAGCACACCCGGACCGGTTCACGGATGACCCGGGTAAGGGATTCAAAGCGTCGTGGGACAACGGGACGATCATCGCTAATGCACGGGAAAACTTCGCGATGCGCGTAATAAACGAGGACGATTCATCAGCGAATATGCGGCTGAATGTCTCTGTCCGCTGGGTCGACCCACTTGACTGGGGTGAACATAACGTTGACGGAGCACTGTGTGCGGCCTGTTATAAGATCAACAGCGGGAACAGTAGCGACCACAGGGTAGTCGTGGAGGCCACGGAAAACTCGAACCTGAATGTGCGCACCGACGACGATCAGTTCAGTAACGCTCCCGGCATCTTCTACATCCCTGTTGAACAGGCCACGGAGCTTCAAGCCGCTGCGGATACGCTCATCGAACATTTCAGTCGGTTTGGCCACCATTGGGGTGTCGATCCTGCGGACATCGACACAGAGGAGTAAATACCGCTGAGTAAGACTACAGATGTCGAGTGGTATGACTACAGCGTAAGACTCCAGACTACGTACCCCGGGTATAAATGCCGGCTAACTGAATGGTATGGTATGACAGAGGACACTGCACATCACTCGGCTACGAGTCCGGGAGACGAATGGACAGGCTACTACCGTGGGTATAGCCTGAGCGTAAATGCGGAAGGAACGGTATGGTGGCAGGCCTACAACGGCACGGACCGGCTCAAACTGGATCCCACTCCTGCGGATCTTGTCGAGGAGTTGCTTGAAGTCAAGCGGCAAGGCGGGCGGGTTCGGGTCACGGAGTCCGGGAGTGTGCTCACGCGCCTGGAGACGGAGAGCGGTGGCGACGACTACGAGGTCGTGTACGTCGGGGAGACTGCGTTCAGAGGTGAGCTGGTGCCATCTGACGAGCCGTCACATTCCGTCCCAGTGAGTCCGAGCGGACTGAGCGCTGGTCAGCTGTGGAGTAGTGTCTACGATGGATCGAAGTACTCGTTTACCGGAGACCGGTTCTGGTGGCACAACGCCGAGACAAAACGCAGACACTCGTTTAGCGAGATGCTCCCCTCGCCTATCGTCTCGGAGCTACAACGACTCCGACCCAATGGCGGTTCGTTCAGAGTAACCCCGCAAGGTGATGTCCTCACACAGGTTCCGACCGGCCACTCCCCGGCAGACGTCCGCGAACAGTTCCGGGCGCTGCCACGCCCGGTCAAACGTGTGCTGCAGCTCCGGCGGAACCGGGGGAACGTGGACATGATCCCTGTCTATGTGGGGTCGGTTGATGCTGAGCACCGGCCGATCGAGGTAACTGAACCAACCCGGTTGACCGACCCCCTCACCCCTGCCGAAGAAGCGTCGCTTGAGGGGTGGGCTGCAGCTACTGATTCCTACGAAACAACGGAGCTATCCCCGGATGATCACCGTGTTGACACCGACGACGAATCATAACGGCGGTTATTCACCGTACACATCGTCGAACTCCACTGGCTCATCTGGTTGCTCTGTTTCGTACTTGAAGGTATCTGGCCCTTCGGTCTCGCCGAGATACACCGTCTCCTCTTTCGTACGTGTGATCATGTGTCCGCACTCGTTGATAATGATCGACCCACCTTTCTTGAGCCGATAGACGATTGCGGCGGCATCGTTGATCTCGTCGTTACGGATAAACTGCCGTCCGGACCCCGTCTTTTCGAACGGACGCCCCTCGTTGTTCACACTGATTTTGTAGCCTTGACGCGGCCCAACATACGAATCGCCAGGGCTCAACTCGTCAGTCTCAGGACACTCCGGCTGCTTGAATCCGGAGACGTCTGGACGGTTACCGAGTACCAGTTCGCCATCCAGAACTGAATCGTCCGTCTCCCAGTGGTAGTGTTCGATTTCGGCGCTGCCGAGCTGGTCGTCCCAGTCATACTCGCGGAAGATGTTTTCATCGACGGTATCTCGAGCGTACAGTACATATAATTGCGACTGCTCATCCGGATTGTCACCAGTCCGAAGAATACGACCGAGCGTTTGAATCCGCTGGCGGACACTGCCACTCGAGACACGAATAATGCCTGTATCGGCATCGGGCACATCAACCCCTTCGATCAGCGCTTTTACGCTTAACATCACATTTGCGTGGTTATCAGCTCGGAACCATTCCATTGCGAAGTCATTCCAGATCTGGCGACGATGCCCAGAGTGGTACATCACCGGCCAGTAGTCGAGATCTGCGAACAGCTTCTCGATTTCTTTATCGACCGTTTCGAGTTCCGGATAGTCAGCGTATAGCTGTGACCGGTACTCGCCTGCGCTCCCGTCAGCGACCTCTCGCTCTCGGGTCTGACCGAGTTGCTCGTGGGGAGCAATAAGCTGCTTCAGTTGCTCGATCCGCTCTTGGAACACGATGGCTTTCTCATCGTCGTCGATCTCCCGTAACAACTCAAGTGTGATTGCCTGCCGAGCCACAGCATTCTGCACCAGTTCACGCCGCTCCTGGGTCAGTGTAAAGAACTGTCCGATCTCGGGATGTGATTCGTTCTCACCACTACGGATCACGTTCAGTTTCTGGTGGAGGTTCCCGTTTAGTTCGTAGAGCCGATTTGAGTACCGGCGGCGGATATCGGTGAGGAGATCCGTAATATCTCGACTCAGGCTCTTGTATGTGGCCCGTTCCTGTTGTGTCAGATCAAACCCGACATAGTTGATTTGGAAACTCGGGATCAGGTCACGCTCGATTGCCTCGCTGTAAGTAAGCGTGTAAAATGGATCTCCAAGTTCATCGAACATCGACTTCTCAGCAGGGCTGTGATCACGCTCACTCTGGGGGCGTTCCGTCGGCGTCGCCGACAGTCCCAGTGTCGCCGTCGAATGATACGAGAGGACGTTCGAGTGAACATCACCAGTGTAGTTGTGACACTCGTCTGCAACGAGTAAATGCGAGGGATGATCAACCGTCGCTAAGCACGACGCCAGGTAATCATCCTTGACAGCAGTATTCACGATCGACACCAAAACGCGAACACCATCATCGAAGCCATCACGGTTCCCATCGCCTGCCCATCCGATTTCATCGACGGGGACGTTGAGTTTCTGGGTGAGTTCGCTTAGCCACTGGTACATCAGGACTTTGGTCGGTACAACCACTGTGACTACGCCAGAATCGTTGTGATCGAGCCATCGACGGATTACCGCAAGCGCCATGACTGTCTTTCCTGCCCCGGTCACGACCTCGGCGATCCCACTTTGCGGCGCTGTGTCAGTAGTTCCAGTAAACCACGTATCAGCGGCCTCAGCCTGCCACTCGTACAGTGTGAAGTCATCGCTGAACGTGTACGGACGGTCATCCACCAGTTCCCGAAGATCACCGCGAGTGACTCCGCTTCCACATTGGATGAGTTCTTGCCGGGCTTCCTCAGGGGTTGCGGCGTCGCTGATTCGCTGTAGATCATCGACCGACAGTCCACTCAACCGGCGCTTGTCGATTTCGAAGTCAGCAACGATCGAATCCCGGAGTCGGCTTCGTCGATCCTCTACCTGTGTGAACTCGTCTTTACGCTCTAGAGTTGGACGCTTGCGAGTCGCATCACGAGCAGCTGGAGTCAGGTAGTTGCGGTGGAACTGTCGATACCAGCGTTTCCGTTTCTGCCACCCGCCGGATTCCCGATACATGTAGTACTTCATCAGCGCCTGTTTGGTCCGGGAATTCGGATTTTCGGTGAGTGCGCCTTCGCGTTGGAGATGGTTCTCGAGCTGCCGAAAGATGTCTGCGTTCCGGAGCCGATTGAGAGCCGCCTGTGGTTTTGCCTCTGAGTGGATCGCGTATCCATCAGCGGTATCTTCAAGATAGTTCATATGACAGAGCAGATCGGGGTATCCCCGAAGGCCCTGCCGGCTAAACCGATATTCGTACTCCGTCTGCAGTTTCTGTTTGAGCTGTCCGGAGGAAGCAGGCTCTTCGAACTCATAGGTGACCGCGTGAAGAATCCGCTCAAGTGCTTCGAACCCCTCCGGATGTGCGCTTCGCAGAACCCATCCACGCTTCAATGCCCGATAGACACAATCAGCAAACGAGATCTCGTCATCAAGCCAGGCTTGACTGTCACGTTCGACAACTAACCGTTTCTGATCGTCCGCTTTGTCGACTCGTTCTTCCCGAATGAATCCGGACCGAGTGAGGTCACTGATGATATGCTTCGTCCAGGAGTGACTCAGCGAGTCCTCGTGCTGTTGCTCGATAGCTGCTTGGCAGGAGGGAACGAACTCATCTCGCGTAGGAGGGTCACACTTCGCTAACGTTACGAGGATCGTATTATATCGAGATTTCGTAGACGGTAATCCTGGGACTGGAGGTGGAAACCGACGAATAAGTTTCTCGGAGGTCACCGTATACATACTTCGACACTGTCAGTAATAGTTCTTGCCGGTACTCCCACGGATCGGACCGGAGACGGACGCTGCAAGTCCCGATCGGACGTCTGAGATCAATAACGTGGTTTTTCACCCATAGTTACTACCGAATGGACGATTTAAGCAGCGCCTAAAACCACCGTGATATTTATAACCCGCTCTGTCATCCGTAACACTTGATGTCAAAAGAGGTATCAGAAGCAGGTATCTCTCCAGAAGTCTCGCTTTCTATTGATAACCCCTCTACAGCAATAAACGCTCTTGAGTCCGAAGAAGCCAATCCAGTTAGCCACCTCCTAAACGTCCAAGCCCGGGAGTTCGAAATCGCACAAGGGCAACAGGAGTTGTTGTCCGTCGAGGAGATCAAAGACCGGATCAAACTTCTGGATCACCAACTCCAAGCTGCCCATCGCGCCCTATTCAAAATGAGCGGCGGGGCACTATTCGCGGATGAGGTCGGCCTCGGGAAGACCATCGAAATCGGGATGGTTCTCAAAGAGATGGATTTCCGTGACACCCGAGACAGTTTTCTCGTGTTGACCCCGGCCCAGTTGGCTCCGCAGTGGCAGAACGAATTAGAGGAAAAGTTCGGTCTGGATTTCGTCTGTAATTACGACGACGGGTTCTACGGATTCGATGCGCATGATAAGATCATCGCCAGCGTCGACACGGCAAAGTCGAAGATAAACCGTGACGACGTGTTATCGCGGCGATGGGACGTCGTTGTGCTGGATGAAGCCCACTACGTTCGGAACGACGATACGATGCGGTACGACCTGATCGACGAGCTGGATTACGGTGAGGCCTTCTTTGCGACAGCGACGCCGATCCAGAACGATATTTCCGATCTGTACAACATCATCGACCTCATCCGCCCCGGAATCCTTGGAACGTGGCAACAGTTCGAGGATCGATATGTTGTCGATAGCGACGATGCACAAATCAAGCGGGGTGGAGATCTGCAGGAGAAGCTGAACCGGGTGATGATCCGGAATCGGCGGGAGGAAACGAAGATTGACTTCACGAATCGGGAAGTCCACACGAACGTGTTCACCCCCTCAAAGCGGGAGAAAGAGCTCTACGACGCGGTCACGAACTACGTCCGGTCAAACTACTCTAGCGCTGGCGCCCGTCATTTAGTGCTGTTCACTCTTCAGAAGGAAGTCGTCTCGAGTCCGTACGCTGTTGACAAAACGATCGACCGGTGGCTCGATGATGCTGACAGCCCCGTCTCGAGAGGCGAACGGCAGGCGCTATCCGGAATTCGATCGATAATTGGTGAAATGGACCGGACAACGAAGCAGAAACGGTTGAAGCAAATCATCGAGACGATTCGTGAGCAGGTCGGCACCACGCGTGCAGTGGTCTTCACGCAGTTCCGTCCAACACAGAAGGCGATCGCAGAAAGCATCCGTGAGTTGGATCTTCCTGTACATATCGTCAACGGGGACCTTTCCAGCAGAGGCAAAGAGGAGAAAGTAGCCGAGTTCCGGGATGATGGTGGGATAATGGTCGCCACTGACTCCATCAGTGAGGGCCGGAATATGCAGTTCTGTAACGTGTTGGTCAATTACGACTTGCCCTGGAATCCGATGAAAGTCGAACAGCGGATCGGGCGAGTTGATCGGATCGGACAGAATCGGGAGGTACACGTGTTCAATATGGCACTTGAGAATACGATCGAGGAACACGTCCTCGACAAGCTCTTCGGGAAAATCGATCTATTCAATCAGTCCATCGGTGGCCTTCGTGATATTCTTTCGCGGATGGAAAAATCCGGGTCTGATTTCGAGCGTGAGATCTTCGATAAACTCCGTCATGCCGGTTCCGAAACCGAACTGGAGAACGACTTCGAGGAGATGGCTGTCGATATCGAGGAGAACACCGAAGCAGCCGAGAAAATGGGCGATTTCAATCGCAAGGTCTTCGATACATTCGAATTCGATGGTGATACCGAATGAGTGTTGACGATGTCGGGTCACTCAATCGATTGGAGATCCGTCGGTTCGCAGCAACTGCACTCCAAGCGTTTGGTGGGGACGTCGATCGATACTCGCCAGATACGTGGCGTGTCACACTTCCACCGCCGCTGCGTAATCTCGCCGAAAGCCAGGATGTGACTGTCGTTTTCGATCCGAAAGATCAGCAGCCGGGGCGCGAGGAAATCATTATCCAGCCCGGTTCGCTGGCGTTCAATGAGTTGCTTGAGCTGGTCAAAGAGGACGTCTCCATTGGCAAACTCTACTTGTCGGCTGCAAATATGCAGATCCGGCTTCCTGAGGTTGTGGATGTTTCTTCACTTTCAGTGACAGTTGAGGATTTCACCCCTGAGCAGACCGCGGATGCGATAGCGTTCCATTTTTTGGTGGAAATGGCGAGCGTGTCTTCGTTCCATAGAGAGCGCTTTGAGACAGTCACATTAGATCTAGCAAACGGGAGTCCGCAGCCGGAACTGACGCAACGGCTGTTGACTCACGCTGGATCACTCACACGGAGTCCCCAGGCAACGTCGTTCACACCAGATTCAAGCGTTGTTGAACAGCGGTACCAAACTGCGGTTGAGGAGGTCGAACGCCGGATCGATGAGGATATCTCGGAGCTGCTTACCGAAGCGACTGAGGCTGCTGAAACGCGGGCTGAAGAGATTCAGGACCTGTATGACCAACGGCGGGATGAAGTCGATGAGGAACTGTACGGATCGGCACGGCGACAGCAGAAAAACGCGCTTGATGACCAGGAAAAAGATGAGATCGTAGATACGATTGAGCGTCATAATGTGGACGTAACCGTTTCCCTGACGGGGATGACTCTGATCTCGCACGATCTCGGGAGCCTGCGGCTGACGCTGGACGATGGACAGCGGACGGGTGAAGCAACAGTCCAGCACGCACCGGCAACGGGAGAGACGCTTGACTTTTCGTGTGCGACGTGTGACACGGAGTTTAGCCGTCAGGACCGACCACAGATTTGCGACTGTGGGAGCGTTGTCTGTTCTGCATGCATCGGGAATTGTGTGGAGTGCGGCGCGACCGGGTGTCCGAACTGTGAGACGCCAGTTGCAGCGTGTGACCTCTGTGGACGGATCGAATGTCACGACTGTGGTGCCGTCTGTAGCGAGTGTGGCCGTACGGTGTGTAGCCACCATACTGAGACGTGTTCCGGGGCTGGAACCGCCACCTGCCTCGTGTGCGGAGAGGACTGCACCACGTGTGGAAGTTTCTTTGCGGATGCAGAGCTTGAACGGTGCCGTGTTGACAGCGATCTACACTGTGGGTCACACTCCGGAACCTGTCATCAGTGTACTGACACGCTCTGTCGAACACATCTCTCGTCGTGTACTGCATGTGAGATCGAGTTATGCCCAGACGATCGGGTTAGCTGTGAGACCTGCGGTGACACACGCTGCACCGACGATGCGATTCTGTGCGATGGCTGCGGTGGCTATCATTGCACTGAGATTGTTGAGTCGTGCGAGATCTGTTCGGACGAATTCGGCGAGGAACACCTCTCCACGTGTAAGACCTGTGATCGATTAGTATGCGGCTCTGACTCTACGGTGTGTCGGGCGTGCGGTGAAGTCATTTGTACAGATCACGCCACTGGCTGTGCAGGATGTACGGAATCGCTGTGCCCGGAGCATCACGATACGTGTGATGTGTGCGCCGACTCGTTCGGTCTTCGTCACTTGGAAGCGTGTGATACCTGCGGGGAGCTGATCTGTGAACCGGACCGTGACGAGTGCCGTGTCTGTAATTCAATTGTATGTACGGCTGACAGTGAGATCTGCTCGGATTGCGGGGATGCAGTATGTCCGTCTCATACCGAGGAATGCGGGCACTGCGAGGAACCCTTCTGTACGGATCATCTCTCCGCGTGCAAGACGTGTGATCGGATGGTATGCAGCACCGATTCAACGGTCTGTCAAGCATGCGGTGAGCGGATTTGTGTTGACCACGCTACTGATTGTGCCGGGTGTGAAGGGTCTCTTTGCCCGGAGCATCACGATACGTGTGATGTGTGCGCCGACTCGTTCGGTCTTCGTCACTTGGAAGCGTGTGATACCTGCGGAGAGTTGGTATGTGGACCAGATCGTGACGAGTGCCGTGTCTGCAACTCAGTTGTATGTACGGCTGACAGCGAGATCTGCTCGGATTGCGGGGATGCAGTATGTCAATCTCACACTGAAGAATGTGACCACTGCGAGGAACTATTCTGTACAGACCATCTCAAGACGTGCTCGGTCAATGGAGATTATGTCTGTCCGTCGGACCGAATTGCGTGTGCAGTCTGTGATTCGATCGCCTGCACTGCACACGCAGTGACGTGTGATGTCTGTGGTGATGACCTCTGCCCAGAGCACAGTAGTTCGTGCTCAGACTGCGACCGAACCCTGTGTCCTAGCGATGTCGTTCGGTGTGCGGATCACGGTGCTGTACTCTGCCCGACCGATGCTACCACCTGCAATCAGTGTGGAGAATCGTATTGCTCTGATCGCATCACCGTGTGTGCGTATTGTGATGAGCCGGTATGTCACCACGACCAAGCGATATGTGCGGAGTCAGAAGAGGCAGTATGCGCCGAGCACACGCGTGTATGTACCGTTTGTGACGATGCGTTCTGTCCGACCCACTCACAATTCATCACAGACGGGGCTGAGGTTCGCTGCGACGAGCACGTCGAATATTGTAGTATCTGCGACGAGCCGTTCTCCCCGGATGTGGTAGAGACGTGTGACCGCTGCGGAACGTCGGTCTGTGAGACACATCGAGACTCGTGTGAATCCTGTGGAGACCTTCTGTGTGAAACTGATCAAAGCACCTGCACAGTCGACGATGGCGTCCATTGCCATTCACATATGGTCCCATGTGCAGCCTGTGGGGACGAAGTATGCGATAC
>JAQCNF010000190.1 GCA_028275165.1 Haloquadratum sp. | reverse complement strand
GCCGGTCTGTCTCCGCGGCCACTCGATTGACCGTTTCGTCCAGTTCTTGTTCAATCGTGTCAAGTTTTCGCTCTGCCTCATTCAGCAACCGATTGCCAGTCGTGCGAGGCTGAACCTTCGCGGCAACGTAAATTCCCCCGAATACCACTACCGGCAGTCCAATGAACGCGGTAAGATCAACCGCTGTTGGACCACCCGTTGATGCCCACTCTCTGGTTACTGGCCAGTAGCCCCCCAAAAACAACAACCCGTACAGAATCGTCGTGGCAAACAACCCACCACCCCGCACTAACCGAGCGTGGTCCCGGAAGATCGGTGCCGGCCGGAACAACGATAATCCGAGTGTTAGCCACGCTGCGACGACTAGCAGAAACAAGGCTAATACAACTGGGGAACTCGGATCAAACGCTAGAGCCATTTGTTCAAAAGCAGATATACTTTTAATGGCTTCCGAGACACCACCGAGAACCGGCCAGAATTCAACTTCTATTCCGATAGCTCGCGCCACCGCTTGCGTCCCACTGCTCACGATGGGTATCCCCGCAATTAGCCAGCCCGCGACCGCCGCTGGCTGCGACCTGTAACTGATTTTGAACGCACCCACCATAGACAAATATTTACATCTGTTAATTAAATCCCACCGGTCATTTCCACACAGATCACTGACGAAATTTTACACGACTATTCGGCGAATCAACCCACGTCTCATGTGGGGCTTATTAGTGGTACAGTGTCGTGTTCTGGCTTTTTTAGAGGGTGTTTGGTGGGTAAAATGACAAGTGAGTATTTAATTGTTTGTGGACTGGAATAAAACAAATTCCACTCAATTGAGGTCGCGGTTGTTTTCGATGTACTCTTTGAGTTCGCTATAACCACTCATCTGTTGTCCACGAAGTTTTGAGTCAATTTTACTGACGTATTCGGGAATAGTGCGAGGATCTGTCTCGTTTATTTTGCCGAGTAAGTATGATTCATCAATCCGTTGAGGAGATCCATGTATGTATTCGTTTATTACCTCAGTCTGGACAAGACTCCCGAGGATGCGGTTATCCACCTCTGCAGGAGTGTATCCTTTTGTCGCATTGCCGAGTTTGCTATAGTCAATTGTGTCGGATTTTAGTTTGACCCCGTTGAGACTTTTGCGCCACTTCCGCGCCATTTGGTTAGCGTCTGGATGTGGGCAGAACAGTTTCGTGTGAAACCGCCGGGACGCTGCGGAGTCGATCTTGAACGGAAGGTTCGTCGCACCGATCACTAACACGTTTTCTTCGATCTTATTCATTTGTGTTAAAAATTCATTAGTAATTGACACCCGTGATGATTGAACTCGATCAGCGCTCCGGTCCTGAACTAGATTTTCTACCTCGTCAAAAAACAATACAACAAACCCGTTGCTCCCTGCTTTTGCGCGGGCATCCTCGAAGATCTCGCGGACGTTCCCTTCTGACTCACCCTGGAGTTTAGACAAGATGTCGCTTCCCGATACCTGTATGAACACCACATCTCGATCCAATTCATTAATGAATTCATTAGCGATCGCTTCCGCGATCATCGTCTTCCCGCATCCGGGAGGTCCATACAACAGCAACGATCCCTCTTTCGAAACAATTTCGTCGGAATACTTCTCCATCAGTTCGTCATACGTCCCGTCGTCATACAGCGATACCAATGACGTGGCATGCTCTTTTGCTCCGTTTAGGCCCACCACATCCGATAATTGGATCTCCGGATCTGATGTTGAGTATGGCTTGTCACCGCTCCCGCCATCCTCCTCGTCAGCGCCAGTACGCTCTGTTTCCTGTTTCTGTGCCGCATATTCGATTTTCGTCTCGTCTGGATCGACGAAATAAGTTTTTCCAGGCGCGTGAGGGTGAGCATCTTCCTTGAGAACCCGAAACTTTATTTTTCGCTTGTTTTGCGATCTCACCTCATTCATTCCCGGGTGGACGAGCCGCTGTTGCCCAAAGAACTGTTCAACCACACTTCGTGATTTATCTGCCACGGCAACCGTCATCTCTGAACATGGCCTGAGTTGATTCCGGGCAGCCTCTTCACCCGATACTGCGACTGAGTCAGGTGACCCGCCCAACAACTCTTGCGCGTTAGTGTGAATTTTGACCCAGCGTTTGTTTTCTAACGGCCGTTCACGATTCGTCCGCACCCGGAAAATTCCTCGCGCGTCACCGGATGGGGCCTCCAACAATACGAGGTCATCTGACTCATCAACGACCTGCGAATTCAGTAGGATTACCTCGTCGGTATCAATGCTATCTGTTGTTCGCAGTTGAGTATGTCGTGCCATAATTTACAGTCGCTCCTGTCAAATTAGTGCTTTCGTTGTTCGCACTAGGGGAGAATTTAGGTCCTAATCATGCTGTGGATCGCTTCCAAACCCATCTATGTCCTCAACATTTTTTGCCTCGCCCGGTTCGCCTGCCGGTTCGGACTCAGTCGCTTCCCGAGCATCCTTGATCGGCCCCTCTTTTGTCGGCCCCTCTTTTGTTTCCACGCCGCTGGAAAGATCAACATCATGCCTCTTAGCAGCTTCTTCCAGTGCTTTTGTCGTCTCATTCAAATCTGGTTCACCTTCGCTACCAACCAAAACACTGTCAGCGAACTGTTGAATCATCTGGATCTGCTCTTGTACTTCTGGCATGTTGGCAATATCTTTGATCGATGCTTCACGGAGCTTCTGTTCAATATCTGTAATTCGAGAGGCAACCCGTTTCATTCTCCGGATTTCTGCCGCTAATTTTCCCTCAATTTCGTCCTGATCGGTGCTAATCTCATCACTAATGCCGAAGCCCTGTATCGTCTCAAAGTCTGCCCAAAGCATTTTATATTCCCACTCATTCTCAGGCGCAACCCCTTCTGGCGGTACCGGGAATCCATTCTTATCTCGGCCAGCTGGTTCCCATTCTGGTCCGGTAATCCGTTGTAGGTCTTCAATCACCTCTCTTTCGAGCGGCAGGTCTGTGTCGATTGGTTCCGTCCCCAAGTTACCTGTCTGTTCAAACATCTCAACAATTGTGTTCTTTTGATTCTCTGCGCTCTTCACAACAGAATTGATTTCTTCAACTGCGTAAGAAAAGAAAGCAGTCCAATTTAGTTTAGTAAATTCATCGGAAGAGAAGTCAAACTCATCCAAAACAACGATTTCCTCTCCACGTCGCTCATAGACACCCTCCCGAACGAGGTGTTCCAGCAAGAGGTGTGCACATCGGCGCTCTTCTGTAGAGTCCTCATGCTTGACAATCGATGAGTCAATAAGCGCATCTACGAATCGTCCGTGGTTGACAGACACAGTTTCACCGGACTGGACATCTGTTCCGAGTGACTCTGTATCCATGATGTCTTTCACAACGGCACGGGTGGCTCGCTCCCAGTTACCTTTCAGTGTATCTTCGTCTGCCTCAGTCCATTCCTCGTCTGAGACAGTAACAACCCCCCCGTCGGCCAGTTCTCCTTTGACGAACCCGTCCTCTGCGATGATCGTGTTGAAATCAGTCATTATTACGTTTCGATGGTTTCCCAGACGTTGATATCCTCGTCAGCGTCGATTGCGTTTCTTGCGGCCGTCTCGATTCGGTCGTGGACGTACGTGTTGATCCGCTCGTCTGAGCCATATGCGTTGAACGTGGCGTACTCCTGTAGCACGAACGACATGCTCTCCGGATTGTCATTGTCCACCTTCTGGGCCACGTCCGATCGGATTCGCTCTGCCTCCGAGTTGACAAGGGACTGTATCTCGTCCGGCCGTTCATACAGTTTTACTGGTTCTCCTTCGATCTCAACGGTCCGTTCCTTGACGCCGATCGCGTCAATTACGGCGCTCTTAAGATCGTAGAACATGTCTTGTTCGTTGTCGACTGCCGATAACGCTGACGACACCTCTCGACGGAGTATGGTCTCCAGCCGGTCGTCAATCATTACCCAGTCGTTTGACCGGAGTGCTTCCTCGAATTCCCGAGCCAATCCTTGGTTAACTGCCTGCGAGACGTATTGATTGAGCGCCTTATCTGTGTTCACCAGGAACGCGTCTTCCAACTCGAACAACGCGCCCACACGCTCAGTTAAGTCTGTGAGAATGTCTTCGTCCACCGTGTCGATATCCAGCGCGGCTCCGATGCCGCTGACAGTGAGACAACCATCTCTCCCTGCATCGCTTTCTAGAATCACCGAAAGCTCTTGGAGATCGCTGTTTTCAGCCAGTGACGACCCCGGATCGTAGTAGGCCGTGGTCACCCCAACCTCACGCAGCAGGTCCCGTCGTTTCATCTCTCGAACGAACAGCGGGAGGTCATCTTCGGCAATTCTGATATCCGCTTCCCGAAGGTAGTCCACGATGCTCGTTTGGGTGTGGTACCGCTGTGTCCGAAACAAGCGTTCAAGAATATTTTTAAGACTCGATGACTCATTTCCCGGTAATTTGAACGGATCGAGGAAGTATACATCCTCATCCCGAACCGCAGTAATGTAGTGTTTCGATTCTGCTAGCGAAGACAGTCGCGATCTAATATTCTCCTCGCTTACGCTCGATTTGATCAGTAGACCGCTCGTTTCCTCACTATTCTCATACCGTTCGCGGATACCGCCTACAGTGTCCTGATCCTGCATATACAGGAATCCAGCATTTTGCTTTGCCTCTCCTTGGATAGCGTTTTTTAATGCCTCGGTATCTACTGACCGTACCATTTATCGGTTAATCAAGACGATGGCAAATAAATGTTCGTCCCAACGGACTCTTTAAGATGATGGCCATTTCGGTGCTAGTTATCACTACGCTCCTGTGGCGTAGATTGTTGATGAGTCACAGCACAGTTTCGAGGATGGTTTTGAGCGCTTCCTCACCTGGTTTGCGGAACACTTCACGGCGGAGCTGAAACGCTCGGAAATACGGTGTGAGTCTGTCTTTGGAGACGCCTTGATGCGGCGAGAGCCACCGTCGCGCAGCGACGCGTGGCTCTCGCAGGTGTTCACGTGTGCGTCTCCATCAACGTACTCGCCGTCACCGTGGACGACATATTCACGAGTGAATGCGTCGTCCTCCTCTAGCGGTTCGTACGCCCGAAAGCCGTCAGTATAGATGGTCAACGACTCCTGCTGGCCGACCGCCAGCAGGAGTCGAATCCTCGATTCGGTTGCGGCTTTCGCCGGGATCACGTGTCGTTCACCACTGCCTCGATCTGCGAGAACAAAGATGGGGAGCTTGCCCTCAGCGTACGCTCCACATCCGCGCGTGGACAGGCCACGCGAGCGCGACCAGCCGTCGCGCTCGCGGCCTTTGAGTCCAGCTTTCATGTAGAATTCGTCGATCTCAATCGGGCCTTCAATTTGTAGTCGAGGCGCGTCCA
>JAQCNF010000169.1 GCA_028275165.1 Haloquadratum sp. | reverse complement strand
GCAGTCTCTGATGACCTGCTTGATAAATCAATTCTCAAATATTCGCTCGAACGAAGTTGGTAGTTTTGGGTCGACATCTGAATCAAAATATGTATAGCTGTAAGCATAATAAATAACCATTGTGATTGGGAGTGTGTTGATAGGAAACGCGAGGCGAGAAAACATACGATCCCAGTCATAGAACTGTCGCACATATCAAAATCGCCAGAGATGGGACCTGTTAGATCTTGACGGTTCTCTTCACAATGCGTGCCTGTCGAAAGACTGTGAATTGATGTACTCCTCATCAAACAGAGGCCTTTGGACGGTCGATCGACAGTTAACGATCAGATAAGTATCAGTGGTCTTCATGATGAAGCTGTGTTCCAATCTGCTCATCAGCGTGTTGGAGGAAATTCGCTTTCTTATCTACAGGAATCGTTGCGCCTGCGGCAATGTCATGACCACCACCTTCCCCACCAACTGCAGTAGCGCTTTTTGACATAACGGCTGAGAGATCAAGCCCGTCGTTCACTAATCCATATGAACCACGGGCACTAACTTTGAGCATCGATTCAGACTGTCTGGCGAACGCTAAGATCGGAAGATCACCACGGATATCTTCAGATCCGATAGACATCCCAGCGATAATCCCGATGATTGTCTCGCGGATCTGATTCCCTGCATCAAACCATTGGAGGTTCGTTTCTATCGTCGTTCCTTCCTGTTGCACCAATTGAACTCCCTCTGAGAGGTTTTGTCGATGATTTCGAAGCAGTGTCTGAGCACGAGTGAGTGCTGCACCACGATTGCCGAGACACACTGCTAGACCGACATCTGCGCGCTCGTATCTGGCAGTCGCGTTTAGTAGCGTTGAGAACTCGCTTACATCTCTCAGCTCTGTCCCGGAGTCTTCATTCGATAAAATGTACGTTTCACCGATGAGGTCATTAATTCGATCCGCAGGCACTCCGGTAGAGATGGCCCGACGCAACAGGTTATTGACGAGAGTTTGTCGCTCCTCACGAGTCAGATCAATCCAGCGGCGCCACTCACCGTCGGCACGAAGGGGAAATTCCAATCCAGAGAGAAAATCGTTCACCCCCCGCGAATTACTCGTGATTCCAGGTATCTGGACGTCACCGGCATACTCCAACAGCTTCGGTAGTGGCCGTGTCTGGCGACCGTACATGAGAAGGTCAGTTGTTGATTCTAAGACACCAGCTTCAATCGCTTCTGTGACGATCTGCTCATTTGCGCCACTGAGACCTGCTGGAGTGCCCTGCATATCGCCGATTGCACCAATTACTGCTAATGCTGCGAGATCACAGTTTTGTCGTGAGCTCGCCTCTAATGCACGAGCTAAAGCGTATGTAGTCCCAGCTCCCGAAAGTTCGGCTGCCCCGTCAATGCCAACACACAATGGATTGAGATGGTACAAGGCGTCTGTTGTCGGCGAATTGGCTGGTTGATGATGATCAGCGACTACCGCCGAGAATGCTCCTGTGCGAATATGTGGTTCGATGAGATCAAGCTGACCGCTCCCAAAGTCAGTGAATAGGACCGTATCATGCTCAGTATTAGCGATTGCACTGATTTTATTATCGTCAAGCTGCTTTGCAAAGCTGACCTCGCATGAGATTTCAGCTCGCTGAAGCGCTTGAGCAGCGATTGCTGCACTGGACAACCCATCTGCGTCGATATGTGAGATTAACAACACGGTCTCAGCAGATTGGAGATGCGCTGCAGCCGCAGTCGCGCGTGGCTCCAAAGCTGGGACTGGTCGTTCACTCTCAACGACATCTGCCGCCATATATGGTAATTTAGGCGGCATCATTCTAACTACTTTCGAGGGCAGAAGCCGCAGTGACTGTTCGATTGACACTCGATTGTGTTCACATGCTCTATCCGAGAATCGTTACTTTTCGTTTGACATATTGAGCAAGTCAGGAGTAAAGAATGTGATTATAGCGGGGATACGCGCCGCCGAACGATGAACAAAAGAATAGTTGCGATAGCAGTCATCACAGCCAAGATAGCCCACCCGGAATAATATCCAGTTGTCTGCACAAGATAGCCAAATAACGGTGGAGTTGTGATACCGCCAAGATTAATTGCCGTCTGTCCGCCTGCGGAAGCGGCACCGAGTTCATCGGTTTCTACTAATCCTGTGAGACATGAATAATAAATGCCGGTCGACCCATGAATTGATAGTCCTAATCCAAGGAAGAGGCCCACGGAGGTAAGAAGAGATTCCGGTTCGAGGGTAAGTATGGTGAAGAGAACGGCCGCCACTGCGATTTGTCCAAGTGCAACTGTAGCAGCACCGCGCACACCTGAAAGACGATCTGCAAGGCTTCCAGCTCCAATCCGTGCTGCACTGCCAGTCAACTGCGTGCCCGCAAGCACCAGTCCGCCAATCGCGGCTGCTGCACCAACTACGTCTTGGAAATAGAGGACAATGTACCCTAACATTGTGAAAATACTTGCTCCAATAAATGCACCCGCGGCAAGTAAAAGCAGATATGCTGGCCTTGTGAGGAGGCTCCGAATGTCTGGGAGTGTCAATTCTCCAGTGCCATTGCCACCATGATATGTCTGTGCAAAACCTACCGTGTACCCGCTTGCAAGCAGTGCAATAACCCAAAATCCGATTGGCCACCAGACAATAGCAGCAATTCCGGTGATGATGACTGAGGCGAGCGCACTTCCAGTAGTAACACCGACCTGTTTGACCCCCATTGCCAAGTTTAGTTGACCTGGAGGTGCATTCCGAGCGATCCCTCGATTTGATGCAGGCATCGCTGGCGAGTACGATGCCCCGAGCAACACAGTCGCCACGAGAAGTGCTCCATATGAGGGCGCAACGGGCAGCACGACAGCGGCGATAGCTAACCCGATCAGTCCACAGACCATGATCCGTCGCTCACCAAAGCCATCGACAGCCGCACCGCTCGGAAACAATGCGACTGTATAGCCAACAACTGCAGCTGTTAGAAATAGACCGACTAGGGACTCAGAAAGAGCAAAGCTGTCGCGGATGAACCCTGTTGCCGCAAAAATACTGTAGTAACATAAACTTGCTGCGGCCTGCCATCCAGAGACTAATCCAACATCACGCCACGTATCAAGCACGTGTCCCAGTCAGTGTGAGACTGGTTTGAGCGTTGTGCGTTCGACTCACTCACTGAATAATGAGGCATGGACCGGAGCGAAGTTAGAATCATTTTTAGGGGTAGGACCATCATTATCATGCACTGCACGGCCAGCAACGCCAGCGTCCAGAAAGTCACGAAGTGGAGGACCAAGTTTCCCTGGTTCGACTAAGAAGGCATCGTGACCGTGATCAGATTCAATAATATGATGTGCGGCCGGCGTATCACTCTGACGGAAGGCATCTGCGACGATTTCTGACTGCTCAGTGGTGAAATGCCAATCACCAGTGAACGAGACAACAAGAGCTTCGCCCGTGTAAGCTGCCAAGGCGTGTGCATCATCGTCGTATCCTTCAGCTAAATCATAATCGTCCATCGCTCGCGTGAGATATAAATACGCGTTCGGATCGAATCGATCGACAAATTTCTCCGCTTGATAATCGAGATACGACTCGACGTCACGGTACGGAAAGAACGCTGCAGCTGGGTCAACTGGGAATGAATCGCGGCGTGCGTCTCGGCCAGCGGCTCGCCGACTGAACTTTTTCTGCATTGATGCTTTCGAGAGATACATGATATGGCCGATTTGGCGGGCAATGGCTAATCCATCAGTCGGAGATGAATTGCTCTCATAATAGTCACCCTCCTGCCATGCAGGGTCGGTCGTAATCGCCCGACGAGCAATTGCATCGAGCCCAAGCGATTGAGCATCAAGACGAGCGGCTGCTGCAACAGAGATGATCCGGTGAATATCATCGGGATACCGCTTCGCCCAATCAAGTGCGTTCATCCCGCCAACACTTCCCCCAACGACGGCATGAAGTCGGCCAACACCCAGTGTATCCAGTAGTCGTCGCTGGGACCGCGTCCAGTCCCCAACAGTAACTGGTGGGAAATCAGTCCCATATGGTGAATCTTCTGGGCCAGTCGCTGATGGGCCCGAACTACCATAGCATGATCCAGGGACATTTGCACATACTACATAATACTTTGTTGTGTCGATTGCTTTTCCGGGTCCGACAATGTCGTTCCACCATGCCCGAGCCTGCCCCGTGGTCTCGGAGCCATAGCCAGCAACGTTTTGACTCCCAGTCAATGCATGGCAGATCAAGACTGCATTATCGCCTTCGTATTCACCATACGTTTCGTAGGCGATTTTGAGCGTCTCGATTGAATCACCGCACGCAAAATCAAATGCACCGAGATTAGCGATATTGCTCTCAGTCTTCATGATGCCCATGCGGCGATAGCCTGGCTCAGATCAGCAACAATGTCTGTCGCTGTCTCGAGGCCGACAGAGAGTCGAACCATGTCAGGACTCACGCCTGCTGCGCGTTGTTCAGAGGTCGAGAGCTGTGCGTGTGTCGTTGAAGCCGGATGGATAAGTACTGATTTAGCGTCGCCAATGTTAGCCAAAAACGAGGAGAGTTGCGTTTCCTCACATATTCGCTTTGCTGCCTCATACCCACCTTCAGGCCCGAACGTGATCATCCCACCAAATCCGTCGTGACTCCTATCGGCAGGCTCAAGATATTTTGTGGCCATATCATGTGTTGGGTGAGATTCAAATCCAGGGTATGATACCCATGAAATTGAGGGGTGGTCCTTCAGTGCTTCAGCAATTTGGGTTGCGTTTTTGCAGTGTCGCTGCATTCGTAGTCCCAGTGTTTCGATCCCCTGCAATGTCTGCCATGCATCAAAGGGAGACTGTTGATTACCAAGGGACCGCACACCCCGATGACGAGCGACGTTCGCAAAAGCAGCCTCTCCGAAACGAGAGACAAAATCGATATCGAATGCAGGATTGTTCCCATCGAGTTCATCATATCCACTTCGTCTCCATGGGAATGTTCCACCATCTACCAAGACACCGCCAACAGTCGTTCCCTTTCCATGCAGCCACTTTGTCGTCGATTCCCAAATAATATCTGCGCCATGCTCAATTGGGCGGCATAAGTACGGAGTTGCAAAGGTATTGTCAACCACGACTGGAGTTCGTCGCTCGTGTGCGATGTCTGCAATCGGGGCAAAATCTGGCGTTTTCAATGATGGATTTGCAACTGTTTCGAGGTGGACGAATGCTGTTTGCTCATCAATAGCATCCTGAAACGCCGTAAGGTCTTCAGTGGAGACTGTCCGCAGTTCAATTCCGCGGCGTGAGGCCATATTTGTGAAGTAGGACGCTGTCCCGCCATACATATCAGTGGAAGCGACGATGTTATCTCCTGCTTGCGCCAGCACGCTGGTTGCTGTATCCAGTGCTGCCATTCCCGATGCTGTCGCGACAGCGGCAACTCCCTGTTCGATCACTGCGAGACGGTTCTCAAGATATCGTGTTGTCGGATTCGAAATTCGGGTGTACACATCATCGGTTCGCTCAAGTGCATAGCGGGCCGCAGCGTCTTCGGCATCGTCGAATGTGTATGATGTAGTTTGATATATTGGAGGTGCGCGGGAGCCAGTTGTCGAGTCCGGTGAGTGTCCAGCGTGCAGACTCTGAGTCAGGAACCCGTGATTCATGTACTACATGCATAATTCTGTCCAAACTTATAACCGTCGGTTACGTTGCGGGGCCACCCCTCATGCCGAGTGTTTCCTCATCACCCACAAACATCCGACGTCGTATGGCTTAGTCGTCCGCTGATTGAGCGACAGCGACGTCCAACTGATCACGAGCGGCGGCGAGCCCAGCAGTCACATCAACATCAACACCAACATCGGTCAAGGCGTCTCCAACAGCTTCAACTCCGCGCAAGATTGCCGTATCTGGTAGACGTCCCATATTGCTGACGCGGAATATCTCTCCTCCAAGATGTGCTTGCCCACCAGAAATGCTTACATTCCGTTCGCTGACGGCATCAAAAAATGCTGGCGCGTCTTCACCGGCGATTGTCTCAGGAAGCGATACAGCGGTAACAGTGTTCGAGAGCACCGTCAAATCCGCTGGATTGGCGAACAGTGACAGTCCCATTCGGGTGAATCCACGTCTGAATGCTTCGGCCTGATTTCGATGTCGCTGGATCCGGGTAGCCATTGTTTCATCAACGATGTCTTCGATGGCTACGGCAAGTGCTCGGAACAGTGGCACTGCACTGGTAAACGGTGTCTGATGAGACTGTGCTTTCCGTAAGTGCCACTCAAGATCTGAATAAAATGGCGCTATCTCTCCATTCAGTTCATCGATGACATCCTCAGCGACATACATGGCGCTGATTCCTGGCGGTGCAGCTAAGGCCTTCTGAGCGTCAGTGACGGCGATATCGACGTGCCACGCATCAAGACAGAAGACGTCGCCGCCAATCGATGTAACCCCATCAAGAACGAAGCGAGCATCATGCTCGGCTGCAATATGGCCGACACCAGAAGCTGGGTTCAGTAACCCAGTGCTCGTTTCGTTATGAACCATCGTTACGAGGTCGGTTGAGTCAGACACAGCAGCACGCACGTCCTCCAATGGAATTGAGTCCCCCCACGGCACCGAGACGCGTGTCACTTCAGCGTATCGTTCAGCGATGCGCGCGAACCGTCGACCAAACTTTCCATTGATCAACGAAACAACGTTCCCACCATCACCAACCAGATTTGCGACAGCAGCCTCCATCCCCATCGTTGCTGTGCCGTTGAGGATAAGTGAGGTCCCTCCACCAGGTGGTTCAGTCGTCTTCCGGTCAACTGTTGACTGCTCAAAGATGTAATCGAGACCGTTCTGTGCGCGCTCATAGATTGCCTCGAATTCCGTGGACCGGTGTGAAATCATCCGCTCATCCATTGCCGCCGCCACCTCGTCGGTAACGGGCACCGGACCCGGGTTGAGGAGCAAGAAATCCTCGTCCATACTCGGAGTTATTATGTGTCGATATAAGACATGTGGGTTAGTAGACGGGGCATGTGATCTATACACACTCGTCATCGTAGAGGCTAACTCGCCACCACAACAAGTGAGTGTATGACTGAGGAGGTGTCGAGCGCTGAGATGTCCGCTGATGAACTGGCGTATGCTGATGTGTCGAATCCGTATGTATTCGATCCAGAGACTGAGTTTGAGTCGCTTGAGACACTGTCGAAAACGGCTGCAGAGGCCCAGGCAGCGAAGCTACGAGCAGCAATTCGAGAGCACGACTACTGGTACTATGTCGAAGCGAGTCCGTTGATTAGTGACTCTCAATATGATACGCTGTTTGAGCGTCTTCAGCAACTCGAGTGTGCGTTTGACTTAGATACAGAGACGAGCCCGACACACCGTGTCGGCGGTGACCCACTTGATGGACTCCAAACCATCGAACATACTGTTTCTATGCTGTCGATCGAACAGTCGACCGACCGAGAAGACCTCCATGCCTTTGATGAGCGTGTCCACGAGGCTGTCGGAGCGGTCGACTACGTGTGTGAGCCGAAGTTCGATGGCCTCTCAATTGAGGTCGTATATGAGGATGGATCGCTTGCCCGAGCAGCGACGCGTGGTGATGGAGACCGTGGAGATGATGTCACGGCACAAGTGCAGACGATAGGGTCAGTTCCGCTTGAGTTACGCAAGCCTTGTCCTGATGCCGTTGCTGTTCGGGGAGAAGTATATATGCCCAAGGATGCGTTTCAAGCGCACAATCGCCAGCGTATCGAGAGTGGAGAGGACGCCTTTGCCAATCCTCGAAATGCGGCTGCGGGAACGCTGAGGCGATTAGAACCATCTGTCGTTGCTGAGCGGCCTCTTGCCTGCTTCTTTTATGATATTCTCACTGCAAGCGATGTGCCAGACACGCAGGGGGAGACGCTGCGAAAACTGAGTGAGTGGGGGCTGCGAACAAATGGCCGCACCAAGCGAGTCACTGACATTGAGGATGCAATCGAGTACCGCGAAACACTCAAGCAGGAACGGGGGACGCTGAACTACGAGATTGACGGGACGGTCATTAAGGTGAACAGCCGGTCTGCGCGGGAAACACTGGGTAGTACCAGCCGTGCGGTTCGCTGGGCATTCGCGTATAAATTCCCGCCGCGCACTGAGACGACACGTGTCGCAGATATTGTCATACAGGTGGGCCGAACAGGGCGGGCAACACCGGTGGCGCTACTGGAGCCAGTTGATGTTGGGGGCGTGACCGTTTCACGAGCTTCATTACATAATCCCGACGAAATTGAGCGGCTGGGAGTTGATGTCGGTGATGTGGTACGTATCCGACGAGCAGGCGATGTGATTCCTGAAGTCGCTGAAGTGACTCAAAAGCACGCAAAGGGGACGTTTCGCTTCCCTGAGGAATGTCCAGTCTGTGGAAGTTCAATCGAGCGGGAGGGGCCATTGGCGTTTTGCACTGGCGGGCTCAGTTGTCCAGCACAGCTCGTCCAGGCTCTCACCCACTATGGAAGCAGGCAGGCACTCGATATAGAAGGACTTGGCGAGGAGCGTGTCGAGCAGCTGGTCGAAGAAGGACTGCTCACGGAGTTGGCTGACTTATATCGCCTCGATAGCAGTGATATCGCTCCACTTGAGGGGTGGGGCGCGAAGAGTGCAACAAAACTAATCAGTGAAATTGATTCCACTCGCGAACCTGCCTTGGATTCTTTCCTTGTCGCATTAGGCATCCCAGAGGTCGGCAAGGCGACTGCAAAAAATATTGCACAATCATTCGGGGAATTTGACCAGATACTGGAGGCGAAAGTCGATCGACTACAGCAAATCCCTGATATCGGACCAACAGTTGCCAAGCGGATTGTCGAGTATCTCCATAATGAACGTAACCGTGCTGTAATTAGTGAACTCCGCGCTGTCGGTGTTGAACCTCAGCCATTCACTGTTGAGGGCACGTCAGTCGAGTTTGCTAATCAAACCTTCGTCTTCACTGGGAGCCTGAGCGTTCCACGGCGAGTTGCAGCAGATCTCGTTGAGCGCTATAGTGGTTCGGTGACAGGTAGCGTATCCGGCAACACAGATTATCTCGTCGTTGGTGAGAACCCTGGGAGAGCGAAGCGAAATGACGCTGCAGCCAATGATGTTACCGAACTGACTGAAGCAGAGTTTGAAGCACTTCTTGCAGATCGAGGAATCCAGTATCCACCGGCGGAGACATGACCGTTGAGTATCGTTGAGGAGCCTCGTGAGTGCGACGAGCGCTTTGAAGTTTTAATTCCAGGGCCGGACTGGGCAACTGTGCGTGCTGATAGAAAACCGAAGAGAAAGCCCACGATTTAATTCATCGGAGGATGTTACTGCGTCTTCGATTAGATCAACACTCATATGCGGGCATTCAAAGATCAGCTTTTTGGAATGAATAGTATCCAAGGATGACTGGAGCGACAGTCCAAATAAGGAGAATCAACACAAGCGCACCTGCACTGAAATACGGTGGAAGTGAGTCACTGAAGCTTGGAGCAAGCGCTTGTTGTTGTGTGAAATCAGCTGTCACTAATCGTGCTTGCACTGAGTCAAGATATAATTCGGCCGAGAGTGTCTCATACGCCCGTAATGGATTCAGATACGACAAAAACAGCGTAAGTTCAGCACTTGCCGTGTCTGAGAGACCGCTAAACCCAATCTGGTCAGCACCGGCATTGATAATACGAGGAATCCCACGTGTCACCGCCCCCCATAAGACGGCAAACATCAGATAGAGTCCCATCGTTGCAAGCGTTGCTTCACGGTTCGAATTGGCTAACGCCGAGATACCGAGACCAATTGAGCCAAATGCAACGCCAAGCATGAGAGTGAGGAGAATTTGTGGGGCGAACGAGTCGAGCTCAAGTGCTGCACCCGTGGTGATGAGTACAATAAATGTCACAACAAACCCAACTAACACCGAAGCCGTGACGACAGCACTTCGACCAATGACCTTTCCAACAACAACATCAAGACGAGAGTTTGGTAGTGACAGCAGGAGTTTAATCGCTCCAGATTCGCGTTCATCGGTAATCGCCCCATACGAGGTGCTCAGCGCAAAAAATCCCAACACAAGTCCAACTAAGCCAGTAAATGAGAAGCTAATAAAGCCAAGATTCACGAAAATACCGAACAGATTTGAGACCGATTCCGCTCCAAGTGGCCCGAAAAAGATCGCTGCTGTTCCACCAAGGAAGAGTGCAAAAAAGAGGGTTGCACCGTGAAGCCAGCGTGACCGAATCGCATCACGGATATCTTTGCGAGCAACAGCCTGCCACGTCATGCAGGTGCCTCCGCACTGTCAGTTGAGTTTGATGTATCATTGGTATACTGTAAGAAAAGATCTTCAAGCGACGTTTCCTCTGTTTCGAAGTCTGCGATAGTCAAGCTACATTCGTCCAGTTCGGATAGCACCGTGGTTTTTGCGGATGACGTGCAGTTGATAGTGAGTGTTCGGTTATCGACCTGTGTGACACTTGATACGCCATCAAGTGACCGAACGGATTCCAGTGCCACTTCTGGTGGGGATGACTCGACAGAAACAGACAGTGTCGTTCCAGTCTCGGTCGCTGCACGGAGTCCATCGATTGAATCAACCGCAACAAGTTCTCCCCCTCGAAGAATACCAACTCGGTCGCACACAGCCTCAACCTGCTCCAGCACGTGGCTTGAGAAGAATACGGTCGTCCCAGATGCTGCCTCATCAAGTACGATTCGACGCATATCATGGGCGCCAGACGGGTCGAGACCAGTTGCTGGTTCATCAAGGACCAGCAGGTCGGGGTCGCCTACAAGCGCCATTCCAAGTGCTAATCGTTGTTTCATCCCTTTCGAATAGCCGCCTGCGAGTCGGTCGGCCGCGTCAGAGAGACCAACGCGGTCAAGCACCTCTGCTGGTGTCTCGTTTCCATCCTTTGATTCGATGGCGAATTCAATGTGCGCTTGACCGCTCAATCTGTCGTATACATCAAACCCCTCAGGTAAGACGCCGGTCTGACGCCGAACTGCGACTGTCTCGGTGTGAGCATCATGACCAAGTGCAGTAACTGTGCCGCTTGTTGGTCGAACAAAGTCTAACAGGAGGTTGATTGTTGTTGACTTCCCAGCACCATTCGGCCCAAGAAATCCAAAGATCTCGCCTTCGTTGATAGTCAATGAGAGGTTCGACAGGGCAGTGACAGATCCAAACTGTTTCGTTACCTCGTCGAACTCGATAGCACCCATATCATCGAATTGGCGAGTCACCTGATTAAAAAGTTCGGTCAGGTCGATACGTGGAGCTGGACACACATTTTGACTCATATCGACACCATGCAACTCAAGCTGAATCGGGTAAGCGGGTTTGCATATCAGTCAGTCGCCTGCAGCGTGACATCCGTGGGTCAAGACGCGGGCCTCCCAGTCAGGGGTTAGCTGAGTATGTCAATTCTGAAGCTCGGGAGTCGAAGGTTCGCTGGACAGTCAACCAGTTGGTCTGGAAGTCGTGACTCGTCGCCAACAATGGGCTTTGAGTGACTCGTTTCACGACTGTCGGCGTGGCCGGCTTCGTTTTTGATTTCGGGTATGAACACCGACTCAACCGCCAGTTCTGCATGCGTCCCGGGACGGTGGTGGAGAGTGAAATGGTCAGATCTGGTGGCGAAGGTCATCAGTGCTCTACTTGAATCTCTATGATTGAGGTATTATCACCCGGATGACGTCAACCTCAAGCAAGTCGATATCTTAACTCAGTATGATGGATAAGGGTGAACTCCGATCGCGAGCAGCGGAGTTGCCGACCGAATCAGGGGTATATCAGTTTCTCGTACACGAGAGTCAGAGCACCGAAGTCGTCCTCTATGTTGGCAAGGCACTCGATATTCGTAACAGAGTGCGGTCATATACTGATCCGCGGAGTGATCGGATTGCGCAGATGATCGAGCGTGCTGATGCAATCGATGTGGCAGTAACTGATACTGAGACGCAGGCGTTACTTCTGGAGGCAAACCTGATCAAGAGACACCAGCCGAAGTACAATGTTCGACTGAAGGATGACAAATCCTATCCCCTCGTTCAATTGACGAAGCATCCGGTTCCTCGGATTGAAATGACGCGCGATCCAGATGGAGACGCAGCGGTCTTTGGTCCGTTTACGAATGCGGGACGCGTACAGACTGTCATCAAGGCTCTTAGAGAGGTATATGGACTTCGTGGCTGCTCAGAGCACAAATACAAAAATCGGAGACGGCCGTGTCTTGACTATGAGATGGGACTTTGTAGTGCCCCCTGCACAGGTGAAATTAGCGTCGAGCGTTATAAGGAGGCTGTCGAAAGCGTCAAGAGATTTTTTGAAGGAGAGACGGGTGTCTTGGCAGAGCCAATCGAGTCTGCGATGGAGGAAGCGGCCGCTGCAACACAGTTTGAGCGGGCAGCCAATCTGAGAGATCGACTATCTGCTGTTCGGTCATTTCATGGCGAGGGGGGAGAGGCTGTATCAGCAACGACTGCTGAAACGGCTATTGATGTGATCGGCGCCGCTGTGAAGGGTGAAACAGCTCATGTCGCACGGTTACACAGCGAGCAAGGCAAACTTATAGACCGGTCACAACACCAGTTGGATGCCCCCTCTGCAGGAGAACCAAGCGCGACTGTCTTAGCCGCCTTTCTCACTCAATACTATGCAGAACGTTCTTTTCCAGACGTGATCTTATGCTCAGAGCGACCTGGAGATGCCGATGTGATTGATTGGCTTGAGACCGAAGGAGTGCAGATACGGATTCCAGGTGCCGGTCGAGAAGCGAAGCTCGTCGATTTAGCACTGAAGAATGCACGAACAGGCCCGGTCACTACCGACGAGTCAGTCGCACTCGCAGAGCAGCTTTCGTGCGGACAGATACATCGAATCGAAGGGTTTGATGTGAGTCATGCACAAGGAAAACAAGTCGTTGGGTCGAACGTCTGCTTTGTTGATGGCTCTGCTGAGAAGTCAGCATACCGCCGAAAGAAACTCACTGAGGGGAATAATGATCCCGAGCGAATGCAGGAGCTATTGAAATGGCGAGCAGACCGGGCTATTGCAGGTCGGGATGTTCGACCGGATCCTGATTTGCTTCTTATCGATGGAGGGGACGCACAATTGAAAGCAGCGACAGCAGCAGTCAACTCAACCGGGTGGGATGTCCCGATTATTTCACTCGCGAAAGGCGAAGAGATTGTGTATACTGAAGATGAACAGTATGACTGGCCAACCGATGCATCGTATCTGCATCTTTTACAGCGTGTGCGAGACGAAGCGCATCGATTCGCCGTGCAGTATCATCAGACGCTGCGTGATAATGTTGAAACGATACTTGAAGACATTCCAGGAGTCGGAAAACAGACTCGAAAGGCGCTGCTTAGGCGATTCGGAAGCGTTGATAACGTCCGTCAGGCCTCTCATGAGGCGTTATTGGACACTCCAGGCGTTGGAAGCCAGACAGCAACTAATTTGCAAGACCGGTTATGAGTTTGTACCTATGCCCATTCAGTAAGTGCCACGGCTTCTGAGGCCTGTACCGAAAGCCACGCCCCATCACATGTTACGTCGGCAATAATATACTCGCGTGTACCCATTGTCGTATCTACTGAGGCCATGATCTCATCACGCGACGCGTTCGGCGCAGCCGTCGCATTCGGGGTCATATGTGGTATAGGATAACACGGATATATAAATGCGTCGAAAAGAATCCGGGTCTATATTAACATATGTATTCATATATTTGTCTCAGCTATTCTATAAACCAATCTCTTCCCATATTATTACAGACTCTTGGTAGAAAGTCAAATATAAATGGGCATATGATATCAGTGAAACGCATATGATCAGCGAAAGATTGCCGAGTGCGTATGCTGCTGACTGTTCAAAGAGTACAAGAGGTATCGTAGAGTAATCGGCGGTATGCATATAGCTGATACGATGACAACTCGGGCCAAGGTAGTGTGTCCTGACCATTCAATATCTATTATTTGTACACACATCTTAGAGAGCATCACTCTCATTGTCGAATCTGCAGAGAGTGAGACTGGTGAGTTTGCCGGTGAGGAGATAATACATTGATGATCAAAAAAACAACAGAAGACAGAGGTAACCAATGTGCCTCTGTGTATGATAGAGACTCATCAATCTGGCCCCTGAATGAACGCATACATGAATCGGCGATGACTGCGGTCAAACAGCAACTTACACGTACTAGACAGATTTCTACACACGGTATTCGTGTGATCGCTTCGTTCGCTCCTGACTGGAGAGTTACAGAAATTGGTAGACAGATTGAACTTCAACCCGCGGAGCAACTGAGATGACGCAGAGCGATACCGAAGTGGCACAAGTTACCGAACTTGCAAAGCGACGTGGGTTCTTTTTTGCCGCATCAACTGCATATGGAGGCACCGCTGGATTGTATACATTCGGCCCACGAGGGGCAGCAGTTAAATCAAACGTTGAACATGCCTGGCGTGAGCGATTTACTGTACAAGAGGGTCACTTCGAGATTGAAGCACCCACAATAATGCCCGAACCGGTCTTCGAAGCCTCCGGGCATCTTGATGGGTTTGATGATATGTTGATCAAGTGCTCCGAGTGCAATGCATCTCATCGCGCTGATCATCTCGTAGAAACTGCCACGACAGTTGAGGATGCAGAGTCGCTTCCAGCACCAGAGGTTGAGGAACTCGTTGCACGTTACGAGGTCTGTTGTCCATCCTGTAATGCAGGGCTCGCCGGTGAAGCGGTTGATACATTCAACCTCATGTTTGAGACAGAAATTGGTCCCGGCTTGGGGACACCGGGATACCTCCGTCCAGAAACTGCACAGGGTATATTCGTTGAATTTCCACAACTCAAAGAGTATGCACGGAATCAGCTACCGTTTGGAGTGACACAAATTGGTCGTGCATACAGAAACGAGATTTCGCCACGGCAGAGTATTGTCCGCACCCGAGAATTCACGCAGGCTGAATTGGAGCATTTCATTGATCCCGCCGGTGATGTGCCAGATATTTCAGCGGTTGCAGATGTTGAACTGTCACTATATCCAGCATCCGAGCAGGCGGGTGAAACAACAACATATCGTGAATTAACGGTTGCTGAGGCAGTCGAGGAGTCCGTGATTGAGAACCCGTGGATTGGCTACTACTTAGGGATCGCACACCAGTGGTATGAGAATATTGGAGTCGACATGAGTCGGTTCCGATTCAGACAACATCTTGCTGGTGAACGAGCACACTATGCTGCCGACTGTTGGGATGCAGAGAGCGAGGTGGGTGGCGACTGGATCGAAATTGCGGGATTTGCGCATCGAGGAAACTATGACCTCTCAAAGCACGATGCGCACGCGGATGATGATTTCAGTGTCTTTGTGCCGTATGATGAACCAAAAACGGTTGAGAAAGTTATCGTTGAGCCAGATATGAGCGTTTTAGGGCCAGCATTTGGATCACTGGCCAGCGAAATCAGTGAAGCAATCAAGACGCTGGCTGGCCGCGAGCCCGATGCGTTCGATGGTGATCAAGTGACAGTCACTGTTGATGGAACAGACTACACAATTGACGTCGCAGATACGAATTTTCGAGTCGAGACACAGACGAAACATGGCGAACATATTATTCCACATGTGATTGAGCCTTCGTTTGGCATCGACCGAACTGTGTACACACTGCTGGTTCATGCGTATCGTGAGGATGCGATTGATACAGAGGATCGGTCCTACCTCTCGCTGGAGTCCACCATGGCACCAACTACGGTTGGCGTATTTCCACTCGTATCAAACGTTCCGGAGCTGGTTGATCGCACCGAAGCGATTGTCAATTCACTTCGAGATGCAGGATTTAGTGTGATACAGGATGACTCTGGAACAATCGGTCGGCGTTACCGACGCCAAGACGAGATTGGAACTCCATTTTGCGTGACTGTCGACCGAGAAAGCACAGCAGAAGGCGAGAGTGGAACAGTGACTATCCGCGAACGAGATTCGGCTGAGCAAGTTCGTGTCCCGACCACAGAATTGATTGAGCAACTTGCTGGGCTCACTGAGGGACAGACAACGTTTAGTGATCTACGTTCCAGATACCCTGTAATCGAAGGGGAATAGACGAGTCGTTGCGTAATGCCCTCAGAGGTGGATAGCCAGACGATGGAAGCTCATGACTCGCCGAATGAGACAAAACGCCGACTCGTGCACTTGAGTGGGACGGGACTTCCAGTCTTATATATTGCCAACATAGTTACTTGGACAACGCTTGGTACGTTGGTGATTGGTTGCGTCGTTATCGTCAGTGTCCTTGAGGTAGTTCGACTGAGCACAACGACTGAGTGGACCATATATGATGCACTTATTCGGCCGTACGAGCGGAATAATGTGGCCGGATATGCACTATATATGTTTAGTATCGCAACAGTCGTGCTTGTGTTTGACCCGTCTTTAGCTCTCCCGGCAGTCCTAATGTTGACGATCGGTGATCCGATTGCGGGGATAGTTGGGTCGACACGTGATGCACAGGAGTCAAAACAGCTCTCAACCCTCTCGGTAATGTTTGTGGTATGTATGGCAGTGTCGGTGCCATTCACTGTTCCAGCCGCGGGAATAGCTCGCGGGTCGATTATCGCAGGTGTCGCCTCAACGACTGCAACGTTGGCTGACGGATTCAAGCCCGTAGTACGTGGGTATGTGGTTGATGATAATCTTTCAATTCCATTCGTTGCTTCGGGTAGTGGATACGTGAGTTGGCGTCTGATTGAGATACTGATTGCTGGGTGAACTACCTCTGCCTACTCACTCGCGGCGATAGCCGTCCTTGAGACAGAGGTAGAACTCAACTTTCTGTTTCGGTGATAGTGTCAGACGACGTCTACAACCCGTAAGATGGTCTCTCGCGAACGCGCCCTCTATCCACAACCTTTGATACACCAGAGGAGGTGAACAGTGAGAGCCAGTTCCTACAAGCGTTCGCGATTTGCTCGCACACCAGCTTCGATTTCTGGGGACACCGTATCTCCTGTCCGATGGCGCGGACTGCAGTGTCGTCCGAAAGTCGCCGATTTTCGGGATCACAATAATCTCCGGTTCTCGAATGACTCCTTGAGTGAGGGGGTAGGGGCTGGGCACCTGCATTCAGCTAACTGCACAGCAACTCGAAAAGACTTAGTAGTATCTGAAATTGAATTTAATCGTGCTATTTCAGATAGCGCAGTATCAATGTCACTGCGCAATCGCGGTCGCTGGTACGCCTCGACGACGGGCCGTTTAGGCCCACCTATCTCTCCTCTTCATGTTATTCGATTGGTTGCTTGTGAGTCCTATCGCATAGTAGAGCCGTATCTCCACATTTAATTTCATCGTATATTATCGTGAAATTTATACGCTAAACCGCATGAAACCGTAATATATGAAAAAGGTGGCATTAGCTTTCTCTGGGGGACTCGATACAACCGTTTGTGTCTCGCTGCTTCAAGAGGAGTACGGGTATGACGAGATCGTTGGAGTGACTGTCGACGTCGGTCAACCAGACGGTGAGTTCGTTGAGGCTGAAGAAACAGCTGCTGCACATGATCTTGATCTTCACGTCGTGGATGCCAGATCTGAGTTCGCTGCCCTGTGTTTCGACTCCGTCTGTGCAAATGCGACATATCAGGGATATCCGCTTGGGACAGCACTCGCACGTCCGATTATCGCATCTTCAATTGTTGATGTTGCGCAGGCAGAGGGCTGCGATGCACTCGCTCATGGATGTACTGGGAAAGGCAATGACCAGTTGCGGTTTGAGGCTGTCTGGCGGAATACCAATATGGAAGTGATTGCTCCAGTGAGAGAATTAGAATTGACGCGTGAATGGGAGCAAGAGTACGCCGCAGAGCAGAATTTGCCCGTGCAGGCTGGGAATGATGGAGTCTGGTCAATCGATACAAATCTCTGGAGTCGGTCTATTGAAGGTGGGAAGCTTGAGGACCCTGAGCATGTTCCAAATGAAAATATATATGAGTGGACAGCAAATCCCACCAATCGACCTTCGACCGAGCAAATAACGATCGGGTTTGAAGACGGAATTCCAGTCAGTCTTAATGGACAGCATCATGAACCAGTCGAGCTCATTACTCAATTAAATAAACAGGCAGGCACTCATGGAGTCGGTCGAACAGATATGATGGAGGATCGTATGCTCGGGCTGAAAGTGCGAGAAAATTATGAGCACCCTGGAGCAACAACATTACTTACAGCGCATGAAGCGCTTGAACAGCTCGTATTGACAAAGGACGAGCGTGATTTCAAACGTCACGTCGACGCTGAATGGGCACAAAAGGCGTATGAGGGACTCATCAACCACCCGCTACTTACTGCGTTAGAGGGATTCATTCAGGAAACACAGTCACGAGTCACGGGGAACGTCACAATCAAATTCGAGGGCGGACGTGCACGGCCAGTAAGTCGCGAGTCACCGTATGCAGCGTACTCAGCCGGTGCCGCCTCGTTTAATACGAGTTCCGTCGGCAGTATCACCCAACAAGATGCAACTGGGATTGCAAAGTATCATGGGTTTCAGGGTCGGTTAGCAACCGGAATTGAATCTGATACAGAGTAACATAATGACTGAGAATGGTAAAACGACAGATGAGACCAGTGTCGTTCGTCGCGATCGTTTCACAGGCGGGCCAGCACGAGAGTTCATGTCAAGTCTAGCGGCAGATAAACGCATCTTCTCAGCGGATATAGCCGTTGACCGCGCACATACAGTGATGTTAGCTGAGCAAGAAATAATCGAGGACGACACGGGACGTGCCATTCTTAGTGGGCTTGAGAGTATCGAATCCGATGGACACGGAGCACTTCCGGATGGCGAAGATGTTCATGAGGCGATCGAGACAGAACTAATCGATCGTATCGGCTCTCTGGGTGGAAAAATGCATACAGCGCGAAGCCGAAATGATGAAGTCGCCACGTGTATCCGATACCGACTTCGCACCGATATCCTTGGTGTTGTTGAGGACGTCTTGGCTACGCACGATGTGCTTATCGAAACAGCATCTGCCAACGTTGAAACAATAATGCCGGGATATACACATTTACAACTCGCTCAGCCAACGACTGTGGGACATTTTCTTCTCTCGTATGCAAGCGCACTTGAGCGGGATATTGAGCGGCTGTTAGCGGCTTTCGAGCGAACGAATGTCTCACCGTTAGGTGCTGCTGCGTTTGCTGGGACACCATTTGATATCAACCGTGAGCGAACAGCCGAGCTGCTCGGGTTTGACGAGGTGCTATCGAATGCGATGGATGCAAGTGCATCTCGCGATTTCCTCGTCGAGACTGTAAATGCAATTACCACGCTTGCAACGGGGATGTCGGGGCTAGCAGAGGATCTCGTGTTGTTTGCCAGTCGTGGACATCTCATATTGGGTGACGATTACGCCTCAACGTCTTCGATTATGCCACAAAAGGTGAATCCTGATACGATAGAGTTAGTTCGGGCAGTTGCAGGCGATATGATTGGTGAGCAATCAGCGATTCAAGCTGGACTGAAAGGGCTGCCACGGGCGTACAATCGAGATCTCCAACGAGTAACACCACACGCCTGGCGTGCTGTTGACACAGTCAGTGAGGCAATCAAAATCGTCGGAGGTGCAATTGAGGACGCAGAGTGGGACGGCGATGCACTCGGAAAGGCCGCTGGTGAAGGGTTCGGAACAGCAACGGGGGTAGCCGATGCATTGGCAACCGCAGGCGTCCCTTTTCGACAGGCACACGAGGTAGTTGCAAAAGCGAGTGCCGCAGCAAAGGGCGATAGGCCATCGGTTGACCAAATTGAAGATATTGCCTCGTCGATACTTGATGAACCACTGTTTGAGAGAGTCTCAAAAGAGATGATTGAGGATGCGCTTGATCCAGTGGAGAATGTGAAGAATCGGGACTCATATGGGGGTCCTGCGCCCTCAACGGTTCAGGCTGAGTTGGATGCTCGCTCTACTGCACACGAAACATATCAGCAAATGGTTATATCGAATCGGACATCGATCGAACAGGCAGCAAGTAATCTTGAGATGGAGGTAGACAAGTATGTGTGATTATATTTATAATGGCCCGTGTCCTCGGCGGAGCTCCTCGACAGGAGCATATATATGAATTTTGATACATGATTCGGCTTAGGCTTCAGATATCCATTATTTGGGTTTTAGATACATCTTCAATTAGTTAATTTATCCGATACTTTCGATGGATTTAAGTCAATTCTCCGTATTCAAACCAGTATGGTTGAAATGATGACCACAGAAGATCCGCTCAGTGGTGAAGAGATCGAAATCCCAGCAGATGTCGAGATTGGGGAGATCGTTGATAGTCCAGCAACAGGAGCTGAACTCGAGGTCATTGCGATTGATCCGATCACACTTGAGGAGGCTCCGGAACTCGAAGAGGACTGGGGCGAATAAACATGCATGTCGGACTGCTCTACTCTCGCATCCGTCAGGATGAGAAGCTGTTATTGAATGAACTTCGTGAGCGAGATCATGAAGTCACGAAGATTGATGTACGGAAAGAGCAGTTCGACACTGCAAGACCACCAGCCATCCTCGACGACGTGGATATTGTTTTTGATCGTTGCTTAGCAACGAGTCGGAGTCTGTACTTGACCAAATTTATTGACTCGTATGATATACCAGTGATCAACAGTCCAGAAACAGCAGCCATCTGTGCAGACAAGATCAAGAACAGTCTGGCTCTGGAAGATGCAGGAGTTACGACACCAGAGACTAAGGTTGCTTATACGACTGATAGTGCTATGACCGCAATCGAGTCATTCGGGTACCCATGCGTGCTCAAGCCAGTAACGGGATCGTGGGGGCGGCTAATGGCCAAGATAGACTCACAGTCGGCTGCAGAGGCTATTCTTGAGCATAAATCAACGTTAGGTCACTACGAACACAAGGTATTCTACATTCAGGAGTTTGTTGACAAGCCTGACCGGGATATTCGAGTTGTTGCTGCCGACGGCAATCCAATTGCTGCGATGACACGGAGTTCCGAGCACTGGGTGACGAACGCAGCCAAAGGTGCGACAGCTGAGGCATTTGAAGTGAACCAACGAGTCCGTCAGCTTGTAACCGCAGCGTCATCCGCAGTTGGTGGTGGACTTCTTGGAATTGATCTCATGGAGACTGCAGAAGGGTATACAGTTCATGAAGTAAATCACACCGTCGAATTCAAAGCACTCAACGAAGCTGTGTCTGTCTCACTCCCGACAGCCGTCGTCGACTGGATTGAAACAAAGGTTGAGACCGGCAAAGAGGTACACGCGTGAGCCAGCACTACACAGCATCTGTTGTTGGTGGGTCCGGATTCACTGGCGGTGAGCTACTACGCTTACTCGCGAGCCATCCTGCATTTGAAATCGTCCAAGCAACCAGCCGTTCGAAAACAAAAAAAACCATTGGAAATGTCCATCCGAATCTCCGATCGATAGACCTTCGATTCAGCGACCCGGATGATCTCAGGTCAGTGGATGTGTTGTTTGCAGCGACCCCACACGGAGTTTCAATGGAGCAGATTGACGCGTTTGAGCAGGCGGCTGACACGATTGTCGACCTGTCTGCAGATTTTCGACTTTCGACTGAAGAGCAATACAACACATGGTATGATGGGCACACCAGTCCAAGCCATCTTCCGACATCCACATATGCACTCCCGGAGCTAAATCGTGAAGCACTCCCTGGATCCTCACTGATTGCTGCTGGAGGATGCAATGCAACTGCCACGATTCTTGGGTTATTACCCCTGTTTGAGAATGATATTCTTGATGGGTCTGAGCAAGTGGTTGCTGATGTCAAAGTTGGCTCATCAGAAGGAGGGACTGGTGGTGGTGAAGCATCTAGTCATCCTGAGCGTACCGGGACCGTGCGACCATACGCACCTGCTGGACACCGACATGAGGCCGAAATCGAAGAGTATCTCGGGGTGTCAGTTTCATTTACTGTTCATGCTGTCGGAATGGTGCGAGGCGCGAGTGCGACATGTCATATCTTTCCAGACAGGCCGGTTTCGAAGACTGACCTGTGGTCGACATATCGGGGTGTATACGCTGATGAACCATTTATGCGAACTGTCGCTGGTGGGGGCGGGGTTTATCGCTATCCTGAGCCAAAGGCTGTCGCAGGAACAAATTTCGGCGAGGTTGGATTTAAACTGGACCCTGAAAATCGCCGCATCGTGGTGTTCTCAGCAATCGATAATATGATGAAGGGATCGGCGGGACAGGCTGTTCATGCAGCAAATATCGCGCTTGGAATTGATGAAACAGCAGGGCTTGAGTTCCCTGGGTTGCACCCAGTGGGGTCGCCATGAGTAAGCACACCGAAGATTCTCCGATCGTCGTCAAGATTGGTGGGGCACGGGCAGTTGAGCCAGCCGGGGCTATTGAGGACATTGCAAGCCGAATTAAGCAGGGTCAGCAAGTTATTGTCGTACACGGTGGTTCAACGGCAGTTGATGACACACTCAAGACGTTGGGTAAAGAGCCGACCTATGTTGAGACACCTCGTGGTGTAAGTGGCCGGTTTACCGACGCTGATACGATGGATGTTTTTAACATGGTGTTGCCTGGCAAACTCAATACTGAGCTCACAGTTAAACTCCGTAACGCTGGTATCGACGCGATTGGCCTCTCTGGTATCGATGGAGGACTTCTGACGGGGAAACGGAAGTCAGCAGTGCGGATCATCAAGGATGGGCGGAAGAGAATAAAGCGTGGCGACCATTCTGGAAAGATTACTGATGTGAACAGTTCATTACTGAATCAACTCATAGAGATGGATCTCACGCCCGTGGTGACGGTCCCAATATTTGCGGATGATGGCGTAGCAGTCAATGCAGACGCAGATCGCGCAGCTGCTGCGATCGCTAGTGCACTCAGTGCGAGACTGGTATTACTCAGTGATGTTGCTGGGGTATATCGCAATCCTGAGGATGCGTCAACTCGAATCGAACAGGTGAAACAGCCAGGCGAATTCGAAGAGCTAAGGTCAGTGGCAGAAGGATTTATGTACAAGAAAGTGATTGCAGCGCACGAAGCGCTTAACGAAGGAGCTTCAGAGGTCATCATTGCCGATGCAAATCAAGCCAAACCGGTGAAGATG
Organism: Haloquadratum sp.; assembly: GCA_028275165.1. Lineage (GTDB taxonomy): Archaea > Halobacteriota > Halobacteria > Halobacteriales > Haloferacaceae > Haloquadratum. Next base: position 42,419 of record JAQCNF010000169.1, on the reverse strand, counting down.
GCTCTTGATGGCGATGGAACAGAAATACTCAAACGCGCAGTTGACACAGAATCGCAGGAGACGAGCGAATGACGGGTGGATTCGTTTTTTCAGAGAAGCCAATTGAGATTGAATCTGGGTCAGGGGCGTACCTCTACGGAGCAGACGGGACAGAGTACTTAGACTTTGGTGCCTCATACGCAGTCATCTCAATCGGGCATGCACACCCAGCAGTAACAGCGGCTGTTCAGTCGCAGGTTGAGAGTCTCACGTACGTGCAAGCATCATATCCAACTGCTGAACGAACGGCGCTGTATGAGAAGCTTGGGGCGCTCGCTCCGGGTGATATCGATAATGTCTGGCTGTGTAATTCAGGCACAGAAGCAAACGAGGCAGCAATGAAGTTTGCTCGCGCAGCGACAGGTCGATCAAAGATAATCGCGTCCAAGCGTGGCTTCCATGGACGAACGATGGGTGCGCTGGCAATGACGTGGAAAGATAAATACAAAGCTCCGTTCGAACCTCTGGCTGGGGGAATCGAGTTCGTTCCATACGAAGACATTGAAGCACTTCAATCAGCCGTTGATGAAGAGACTGCAGCGGTTTTTCTCGAACCGATACAGGGAGAAGGAGGAATATATCCCGCAAATCAGCCGTATTTGCAAGCGGCACGCGAGGCGACAGACGAAGTTGGCGCTGCACTCGTCTTTGACGAGATCCAGACGGGAGTTGGACGGACTGGGTCACTGTGGGCATCTGATGGGATTGATGTCACGCCCGACATTCTCACCTCTGCAAAAGGTATCGCAAACGGGTTGCCGCTAGGTGCAACACTCGTTCGAGACTGGATTGCTGAGGACTATGGAGATCATGGCTCAACCTTTTCAGGGAATCCGATTGTGTGTGCAGCAGCAAATGCAACGCTGGAAACGATTATAAATGAGAATATTCCAGCAAACGCTGCACAGATCGGGTCATATCTCCGAACAGAATTAGAGCGAGCGACCGAGGATCACGAGTTGCCTGTCCGCGAAATTCGCGGTGAGGGACTGATGATCGGAGTGCAAATAAAACGAGGTGCGAATCGAATTCTCAAGCGATTAGCACTCTCCGAGCAGGTACTTGCACTGCCTGCAGGAAGAAGCGTTGTTCGTTTGCTACCACCGCTCACGATTAAGCAAGCGCATGCAGATAGCTTTACTGAGTCCTTTATCGAGGTACTTGGATGAGTTTGAACGCAGATCGAGAGGAGCGCGCTACTGAATCGTCCGGAGAATCTTCGTTCACTGTCACCGAGCACGATGCGTTTGAGGTCCAACCATCGTTAACTGACGGTCTCAGTGACCCACAAACATTGCTTGCGGACCTTGTGGCGACTCCCTCACCATCTGGTGAGGAAGAGACAGTTGCAAGACGATTGCGTGCATTTTTTGAATCCCATGACCGTGAGGTGTGGATCGACACAGCTGGGAACGTCCGCGCGCCAGGTAACGATGCGGTGCTACTAACCTCGCACATGGACACCGTGCCGGGTGATGTGCCGGTTAAGATTGAAAACGGCGTGTTGTGGGGCCGCGGAAGCGTTGATGCGACGGGGCCGCTGGCTGCGATGGCGGTGACTGCGGTCGAAACTGGCGTCTCATTCGCTGGGGTGGTCAATGAGGAGAGTACCTCGGCTGGTGCGTGGCACCTCGTTTCGGACCGTCCGTCTCCAGAACGTGTGATTAACGGAGAGCCATCTGGGTGGGATGGTATTACACTGGGATATCGTGGGTTTCTCGCAGGGACATACGTATCGACCAGTGAACTTGGCCATTCATCAAGACCAGAGAATAATGCCATTCAATCGGCGGTCAATTGGTGGTCTCGCGTTGCGAGGTTTTTTGACGAAGATGAAACCAGTGGAGTCTTCGATACGGTCACGACTAAGCCAGTAACATTTGATGGCGGTCCAACTCCTGATGGACTGGTTGTCGAAGCGACTGTGGATGTACAGTTTCGAGTTCCGCCGAAATATACGATTGGGGACGTCCGAGAAGTCGCAGAAAGTGAACTTACACGAGGAAGCGTTCACTGGGAGCGCCCAATTCCACCAGTCATGGAAAGTCCTCGCACTGACATTGGGCGGGCCTTCCGGACCGCAATCAGGCAGGCCGACGGGAAACCTCGACTTCTACGAAAAACTGGAACAAGTGATATGAACATCTATGCGGACGTGTGGGACTGCCCAATCGCAACGTATGGACCGGGCGATTCGTCGTTGGACCACGCACCAAATGAACATCTTGACCTCGCAGAGTTCGAGAGTTCAACACGGGTGCTTACCGACGTGTGTGAACGACTGTGTAAACTATCCGAATGAACGCAATGCTCAGCACTGATCACTTTCTTGAGATAGACGACCTGGAGAAGACAGAGTTATTTCGTATCTTAGACCGGGCGGCGGCGATTAAGTCAGGCAGAGAGCAACCGCGACTCAAAGAGCAAACGCTCGGAATGCTCTTCGAGAAACCAAGCACTCGCACACGTATCTCTTTTGAGACGGGGATGACCCAGCTTGGCGGTCATGCAATCTTTCTCGGGCCGGATGATATCCAATTGGGGCACGGTGAACCGCTTGCAGACACCGCTCGCGTACTCTCCAGATACGTTGATGCGGTGATGGCACGATTATTTCATCATGATGACCTCTTGGAGATTGCTGCGCATGCAGATGTTCCTGTGATCAATGGATTAACCGATGATGCACACCCGTGTCAAACAATAGCTGACCTGCTGACAATCAGAGAGATGTATGGAGGATTTGATGAGGTAACTGTTGCCTGGGTTGGTGACGGAAACAACGTTGGCCAGTCGTTTGTCCGAGGGGCAGCCATGGTAGGGTTAGACCTCACCGTTGCAACACCACCAGGCTACGAGATGGATGAGGTGGTCCTCAAACAGGCAGAACATCTTGGATCAGGGCCAACAATCGCTGACACTCCGGACGCAGCGGTGAATGATGCAGATGTCGTGTATACCGATGTGTGGGTTTCGATGGGACAGGAGGATGAACGCACCAATAAACTCAATGCCTTCGATGGATATCAACTGAATGAGTCACTTCTTGAGTCGTCCAGCGCAGATGTTTTGCACTGTCTCCCAGCACATCGCGGTGAGGAAATAACAGACGCCGTTTTAGAGTCTGACAAAGCGCGTGTGTGGGATCAGGCAGAGAACCGGTTGCACGCTCAAAAGGGACTGCTTGTCGAACTTCTTGACGAGTAGCTTCAGGTGAGCGGTGTGTTTTTACTGATGAACTAATGACGTTCTTATGTGGCTACGCGAAAAGGATACGATCGATTTTTTCCATATGATTCGACGTATCCAAATCAAAATGAGGCGATGGCATCGATTGCTGACGCTTTAGATACCGGTCAAGATATTCTCTTTGAGGGTTCACCAGGTACTGGTAAAACCCTTGCTGCACTCGTCCCAGCTTTGGCACAGGCACGTCGAAACGACCAGACTGTCGTCATTTCAACGAACGTTCACCAGCAGATGCGCCAGTTCATCAACGATGCACAGGCGATTGCAGAGGAAAATTCCATTCGTGCTGTCGTGTTCAAAGGAAAGGGGTCGATGTGTCATATCGATGTCGATTACGAGCAGTGCCAAACACTTCGAGATGCAACCCACGACCTCGTTGAGGCAAAAGAATCTCGGGCGAATTTGCGTGAGCAGGCGGGAGCACTGGCCGATGAGATCGAAGATGGTAGTCAGGAGGCAGCCAGTGCCCGAACAGCAGTAATGGACGAGATTGACTCACTGAATGAAGAGATAGAGATTCTTGAGTCTGGAAACACGTGTGAGTATTACCGGCGAAATCTTGTGCAGTCAAATACAGCTTTTTTCAAGTGGCTGTTTAATGACGTCCGGACTGCAGAGGAGATATACGAGTACGCGGAATCGCGGCAGGTGTGTGGATACGAGCTTCTCAAGGAAGGGATTGAAGCAGTTGATCTCGTTATCTGTAATTATCATCATCTCTTAGATCCAAACATTCGAACGCAGTTTTTCAAATGGTTAGGCAAAGACGCTGAGCAGATCATCACTGTATTTGATGAAGCACACAATATCGAAGCTGCTGCCCGTGAGCATGCCGGTGAGAGCCTGACTGAGCGAACGCTTGCTGAAGCGTGTACCGAATTGGATGGTGTTGATGACTCTCGAAGCGTCCCAGCACTGAACGTCATCAAGAGTTTCCATACAGCGCTTGAGAAGACATACGATGATCGACTCGCCTTCGGCGAGCGAGAACAGATTGAGCAGGACTGGTATGACCTCTCGATTCAAAACGAGAATAAACGCGATGCACTCACTCTCACATTTCTGTCTGAATATGAAGGCCGTGGAATCGATCATGACGTTGAGGCAGCCAAGACGCTGGGCGTAGAACTGGACGCGCAGTATGAAGAGAGATACCGAAACGGGCAATCAACAACACGGTCAGAGTGTCAGACATTGCAGGCAGCCCGATTCATTACGCAGTGGCTCGAAAACGATGATACAGACCAGTATCCACTCGTATCAGTGCGTCAAGATGAGGCACAACAAACGGTATATGGGCGTGCAGAGCTGTATCAATGTCTCCCCCGGTCGGTAAGTGAGTCACTGTTCGAAGAGGTATACGCCAGTATTCTCATGTCAGCGACGCTGCGACCGTTCGACGTTATTAAGGAGGTTTTGGGCGTCACCCATCCAGAGACATTAGCCTATGGACTCGCATATCCGTCTGCACGGCGCCGAACACTTGCAGTGAAAGCACCTGCGCTGTTCAGTGCTGAACGGAGTGATCCCGAGGTACAAACAGTTGTCAGTGATGTTCTCGCAGATATTGGCCGTTATACACCTGGTAATGCGCTTGCTTTCTTTCCCTCATATCGTGAGGCTGCACGCTATGGCCAGCGCTTGCAATCAAATACGGCGGTGAGTCAAAGTATCTACATTGATGATGCTGAGACCGATACTGAATCATTGAAACAATCGTTCATTTCTAATGGAGATGCTATCCTCTGTACATCACTATGGGGAACACTAACAGAGGGTGTGAGTTTTGACGATGATGCCGCTCGAGCAGTCGCGGTTATCGGGGTCGGATATCCGTATCTTTCTGAGCGAACGAAAGCAATCGAAGCAGCGTATGACCGAGCGTATAGTAACGACACGAATGCTGGCTGGCAGTATGGTGTTGAAATTCCGACGATACGAAAAACCCGACAGGCGCTCGGCCGAGTGATTCGGTCTCCAGAGGATTATGGAGTGCGGTTATTGATTGATAAGCGATATACGAAAGCAAGTACAGAGATGGGAAAGTATGGCGTGCGAGACGCATTCCCGACAGAAGAGCGAACAGAATTCGTTGACATTGCGCCTGAGAAAGTGAAGTACTCAATGTTGAATTTCTTTCAACAGTTTGATGCGTATAACGGACGTCACCCACATCCAGAGTAATCGCTTCCGCCTGGTGAAGAACAGTGATTCTCCTCCGGCCGAATTGAGTGACCAGATGAGATTGGTGTCTATGTACGATACAGACATCTACATTAATCATTTCGTGTCAGACCTGCCGTGGTGAAAGAACGAATCCGGATTCGCCCGATCTCACAGCGCTGGCTCGGCACGAGTGTCGGCACTATCTCTGACCGCAATTCCGAATTATACCCAGTGACTTCGAACACCTGATACGCCTCGCGATATAACCGCCAGATAATGAGTACCCAGCCACCAGGGCCAAATGGGATGCCAATATTTGGAAATAGTCGACAATATGCGAAAGATCCATTTAGTTTTCTTCGGGATGTCGCTGATGCATACGGTGATATCGTCCGCTTCGATCTTGGGCCGATCGATACCTACATGCTGAACAACCCGGCAGATATTGAGACAGTGCTTGTCAGTGATGATACAAAATATCAGAAACCAGACTTCCAAGACGATGCGATTGGAACGCTCCTTGGTGACGGGTTATTATTGAGCGAAGGAGAGACATGGCACGCACAGCGAAATTTGGCACAGCCTGCCTTTGGGCCGAAGCGAATCGGGTCATTAGCCGACATGATGGGAAGACACACTGTCGAAATGATCGATTCGTGGGAGGATGGTGGAACCCGTGATATCCATCTTGAGATGGCGCGGGTGACAGTGAAGATTATTGTTGAAGCAATGTTCGGTTCACAACTGACTCAACAGCAAACGAACGCTATTCAGACAAATCTTGAGCCACTCGGGAAGCGATTTGAGCCAGATCCACTACGATTTTTAGTTCCTGACTGGGTACCCACACAGGAGAATCGAGAGTACAATGAATCTGTGGAGATTTTAGAGGGAATCCTGGATGATATCGTTGCTGAACGGCGAGGAACCGAGGACGATCCTCGCGTTGATCCAGGTCTTAAGAGTCCGACAAGCGATGATACGCCGATGGATCTTCTCTCGATACTACTTCGAGCACAACGTCAGGGAGAACAGTCAAACTCACAACTCAGAGATGAACTGATGACGATATTACTCGCCGGACATGATACGACAGCACTCACGCTCACCTATACATGGTATCTACTCTCAGAACACCCTGAAACGCGGGCCCGCGTTCAACAAGAGCTTGACGAGACGTGTAATGAGACGATTCCGACACGCACAGAGGCACGGAAACTGAATTACATTGAGCAGGTATTACAGGAGGCAATGCGGATGTATCCACCAGTATACGTGATTTTCCGTGAGCCGCAAGTTGATGTTCAACTTGGAGGATATCGTATCCCAGCCGGATCTGCGATCATGCTGTCACAATGGGCAGTTCATCGATCTCCGCGATGGTATGATGAACCCGATCGGTTCGACCCTGATCGATGGCAGCCCGAGCGACGCAAAGATCGACCTCGATTCGCCTATTTCCCCTTCGGTGGTGGGCCACGACATTGCATTGGAAAACATCTCTCAATGCTTGAAGCAAAAATAATCCTGGGGACAGTTGCACAGCAGTATGAGTTAGATTACATCCGCAATCGCCCATTCGATCTTCGAGGATCGTTGACGATGCATCCTGATGAGCCCATGGGAATGCGTGTTCGTCACCGCAACGTATGAACTGAATTGCTATCTTGCCCTGATTGCTGCGACAGATGTCCATAGTCGATATCACAGGTACGAGAGCCAGTCATTATTCTGGAGTCATCATTCGGATACTTTATCTGTCAACAAGCGGTGAAAGCTCTCTTAAGGAGCGAACAGAGCCGTTCCGTATTACAAAATACAACTAACACGAACACCTAGAAGAAATGGATAGTTGAAGAGGCGTTTCAGTATCGAGGAGTTTCCGAGGACGCAACCACTGGCAAAACTGCGTGGAATCATATTCGAACCTGTCGAGAAGTACACAACCACGCACTCATATACAAGTACCCTGGAGTGGTTGACGCTCGAAAACACTGGTCTGGATTAAAAGTTTTCCTGCTATGTGAGATTGATGTCATCGACAGCGCTATGTGATTCACTCGACAGATCACAAACTAAGTGTTTCGGAGCCTATCTGCGACCCCGAGGCAGTTCATGTCACTCACATTGGGAGGTATTTTATTCAAATTGAAACCGAAGCTCCGACTTCACGATATCGATTATCCCAGATATGCAATTCATTTACTTGCCACGAAATCGGTTCGAAAGAAACATTCGAACAGACTCGTCGAGCATTATCAACTGATCCACCGCGTGCGAGTGTTACGTGAGGCACATAATCTGTTGCTTCGATTTCCTCAACGGGATTGAATTGACCACATAGATACAAGTGGAGATAACGGAGCGGGTCACTGTCAACATGAAAATAAACAACCGGAGCACTCCCGGCTGGGGGGTCGTCGAAAAAATCAATCGTGTCGATTTTTAGATGAATCGACCTCTGGACAGGCATCTTTGATGAGCGGAGGCACTCACGAACCCGTTCACGGACTCGATGAAGGCGTTGGCCCCCAGAATCGGAAGTATCGATCCGCTTTAGCACCAGTGTGTGTCGGTTACGGATGCGTTCAAATCCGGCCAACTCATGATATAATGTCTCGCGGACGCGTGCAACCTCAGTCGGAACGGGTACATTGATGCTAAACATATATGTTGATATAGAGTTCGGCGGTAAAGACACTGTTTCAGTATGCTACAGGGGATCGATGAAACGCGTTACGGTTCCAAGCCGCTGGGTGAACTGAGTGACCGTGAGTGAGCCGCGCGCTGTGTCAGGTTGGATAGTCAGCCGATGTTCGTCAACCACCGGTTTCAACACCTCCGTATGATCCACTCCAGAATTTAATCAGATATCCTGGATATGCGACGATTGCAAATGTGCTTCAAATCGGAGCGAAATTGCAAATATGAGAACGAAAGATATGATATAGTCGGTTTCATTTGGTTGGACATGGTTTCACTACTCCATACTGGCATAGAGCATCCAAAGCTCCTGTGGGTCATCATCACTGGAATGGTAATGTTCATCGCCGGACTGTTAGTAAACCTCTATCGAACGCGACATATGGAAAATAGTAATCTCAGTAGCGGAGATAACACCGAAGTGTAAGTCATTTCGGGGCCAAATGATTTGAGAGCCGTCTCCTCAGGCTTCGGGGTTTGGCACAGATGGCTCAGTCGTTAAGAAAGCTTTGCTCATCAACTGGAATTCCTTCATCGCCCGACTCTTGCTCCGGCTCAATAGCCGCATCGTCGTCATCTAAACCGAACTCACGGCGGAGTTCGCGAATCCGGTCCCGAATGTCTGCTGCAAGCTCAAATTCAAGATTTGACGCTGCTTCTTCCATGCGTGTCTCGAGACTCTCAATCTGTGCACGAGCGGACTCTTTGTCTGTCGGGCTCTCGTTAGAATATGTTGATTCAGTGCTGTCGCTGCCTGGAAGGCTTGCCTCGCTGACGGCTTTCTCGATGCTTTTGGGCTCGAAATCGTGTTCGTCATTAAATTGTCGCTGAATCTGACGTCGACGGCTTGTCTCGTCAATTGCATCCTGCATCGAATCAGTTACTTCGTCAGCATAGAGCACTACCTCGCCGTCAACATTTCGTGCCGCTCGCCCCATTGTTTGGACGAGAGTTGTCGTGGACCTGAGGAATCCCTCTTGATCGGCATCGAGAATTGCAACAAGCGACACCTCAGGAATATCGAGTCCTTCACGGAGAAGATTAATGCCGACGAGGACATCGATATTGCCGAGTCGAAGGTCACGAATAAGTTCGTGTCGCTCCAATGTATCTGTCTCATCGTGCATGTACGCGACTGAGACACCTGATTCGTCCAAGAATTCTGTGAGGTCTTCGGCCATCCGCTTTGTAAGCGTCGTGACGAGGACACGTTCATTGCGGTCAACACGGTGAGTGATGCGTGAAAGCAAGTCGTCGACCTGTCCAGTTGCATCCGCCACCTCAATCTCTGGGTCAACAAGATGGGTCGGACGAACAATTTGTTCAACGACCTCCTCTGAGTTCGTGCGCTCATACTCACCGGGAGTTGCAGAAACAAAGAGAAGTGTGTCCGTTTTCTCCTCAAATTCTTCGAACGTTAGAGGTCGATTATCATATGCAGTCGGAAGACGAAACCCGTTTTCTACTAAGGAGTCTTTTCGAGACTTATCACCAGCAAACTGCCCACGAATCTGTGGAAGTGTCTGATGTGACTCGTCGACAACCGTCAGGAAATCATCTGGGAAATAGTCCAGCAAAGTGTATGGAGGGTCACCTGACTGGCGGTCAGACATATGGATCGAGTAATTTTCAATGCCGGAGCAGTAGCCAGTTTCTTCGAGCATCTCAATGTCGAACGTTGTTCGCTCTTCGATGCGTTGTGCAGCTACCAAATTCCCCTGGCGCTCAAAGTAACGAATCCGGCTTTGCATGAGCGACTCAATCTCGGTGATTGCTGATTGGAGCTTCTCCTCGGGGATTGAATAATGCTCTGCCGGGTGAACGAGTATCGCAGGTTCTTCAGAGATGACGTCGCCTGAGAGCGGATCGAGTTTCATCATCCGGTCCACCTCATCGCCCCAGAACTCAATCCTGACAGCGTATCGACCGTACATCGGAAATACTTCAACCGTATCGCCACGAACGCGGAATGTTCCCTGTTGGAAGTCTACATCATTCCGCTCATAATTTAATTCAACGAGTTGTTGTAGTAGGTCATCGCGGTTGATCTGATCGTCACGTTCGATACGAACAGCCATATCAGTATAATTTGTTGGATCACCCAACCCATAGATAGCCGAGACAGAGGCGACAACAATGACATCGTCACGGGTGAGTAAAGACCGGGTTGCAGAGTGGCGCAGCCGGTCGATCTCTTCATTGATCGACATATCTTTATCAATATACGTATCTGTCTGTTCAACGTATGCCTCTGGCTGGTAGTAATCGTAATACGAAACAAAATATTCGACAGCGTTCTCAGGAAAGAGATTACGAAACTCCTCATACAGTTGTGCTGCGAGCGTTTTATTATGTGCAAGAACAAGCGTGGGGCGTTGGATTTCTTCAAGAACCCACGAAACCGTATTTGTCTTGCCAGAGCCGGTCACACCCAGCAGTGTTTGTGCATCCATCCCTGATGCATATCCATTTGCGAGCGTTTCGATTGCTGCTGGTTGGTCGCCTGCAGGGTCAAATGGCGCATCAACAGAAAAATCACGAACCACAGTAGGTCTGTCGGGGCTAAGTGGACCAGACTTGGTAGTATCGCTCATCTCTCGCTTATACGGACCAGAGCTACTTGAGCAGGTCGCCTGACCGATACGTTAGGTACTTTTTATCGATACGCTGTTGTGTATAAGTATGACTGATGAACTCCTTCAACAAGCAAGTGAATCCTTGCGGGTGGCAAGTGCTGCAGCGAGCGGTGATAATCAGCGGCAATTGTATCAGCGCTCAAATGCCCTCGCAGAGATGGCTACAGATGATGTGACTATCTCCTCTGGCGAGTTAGACGAGCTTCTCAATACACTTGAGGTCATGAAAAGAGCGACCGAAGATGCATCGAAGGCATCGATTCAAGAGGCTCAACAGCTCATTTTAGAGCGTAAATCAAGGCTTGAGTAAGTGTTTCACTCCGGGCTGGCTGTCTAACGACTAACAGACATTTTTTGGCTCAATCCCAAGTGATTGTAGCGTCGTGACGTACTCATCATAAGCTGCTTCAATTATATCGTTTGCAGCTCTGTTAACTGCCTCCTGTTGTGAATCGGTATCGTTGTACTGTGTGACAATTGCCTCGGCAAGTTGATCGGCCTCAGTGCTAACTTCTGCTCGATATGAGCGAAATTGGGAGGCAGCCCGCGGGTCAGCGTTTCCCACAAAGAATCCAGTGACCTGCCCAAGTCGCTCTTCGCGGACGAGTGTCCACCCAAATAACCCGCCAGCCCGAGCTGGCGGACGCGTCATCTGCGTGAGCGTTGTTTTGATAGTTGAGTCAGCCGGTTCTGTGATGTTGTCGTTTATTGCTTGATGTCTGTCACCTGCAGTTGTTGCTATCTTTTCGACAGCTGAACCGAGCGGATCTGTTAGCTCTCCCGCCCACTGCCGACAAATATCGTACGTCAGAGCACTATCAGCTGCTACTGCGTTCGTGATCGGAGCGGCTTCCATCTCGCCATTTGTCAATGCATACAATGCCTTCGAGGAGCCAAGTCGGGAGAAAGCAGTTTCATTTGCGTCTTTGAGTTTTTCCTCAAGATTTTCCATACGTATTCAACACACAGGAGTTGTTTGTAGCCATCGGCGCGTTCACAAGTTCTTTGATATTAGATAGCTGCCATTCAGTATGAACCCGATAAAGTCACTGCGAGCCAGTTTACGAATGCTGTGGTATGAACCGCGCATCGTATTGACACTGTATTTATTTGCGAGCGGACTCGGCACGGTTGCTCGAGTGCCGATCCTCATCACACTTGGTCTCATCGGATGGATTCTATCTACTCGTGAGACATTCGACAGCTTGGCTGAGACAGTCACTCAAACTCAGGCATCAGTTGAATCATCTTCGATGCCGAACGGAGAAGTGGTTGGACTGCTCCGTGACGCTGTTGAGACAGCGGTAACGCCGACCATCCTCGGTATCACGGGAGTGGGAGTTGCGACTGCGGTTGGGCTTTTCATTTTGTTCTCTGCGCTGAGCAGTGCAGTCACGATCGGGGGTATTCATAGCTTACTCCGCCAACAACGGCCAATAGAGGATAGTCTACATACATTGGCTACACATTGGCGTGCGTTGTTAATTGTCAAGTTGAGTTTCTATCTCGGGGTGACTCTGTTTGTCGCTGTCGGGCTTCTTATCGCAGCAAACATCAGTGGGTCAGTAGATCAGGCAAGTCCAATCGCAGTTGCTGTGGCTGTCTCTGTTGGCGGGGTTGTGAGTGGAGTGTTGATACTTACATGGATACTAGTATTCGCTTTTGCTGAACAGGCAGTTGTAATTGATAAACGGACAGGACTTGATGCCGTTTCACAGAGTGTTAAATTGCCGTTTCAGCGACCAATGATTATCGTTGGATACGTTGGTGTCGCGCTCGGGGCGGTTGTCGTAGCGGGTGTGCTGGCAGCGATCGCAGCGCTCGGAGGGGCAATTCGAATACTGACACTCGGAACTGCTATCGTGCTTCCGGCTATCGTTGATGGGTTTAAAACGTCTATCTATGCAGAGCGGAACTTCCGCTCAACATACACACTCACGCTCCGCCGTCGATTCGTAGAAACGGGAAGAGATGGGGCACAGACACTTCTCAGATTCGTGCGGTCACACCCACTCGCAAATATCGCTTCAGCCTCTGTCTTTGCACTTGGGAGCCTCATAGGATGGAGTATAACCGCAGGAATAGACACTGAATTACCAGCCGAAACCAATATTGGGTCCGTCTTCGGGAGTCTTCCCATCGGAACCTTCGTCAATCTCTCGATTAACAATTGGCTTGTTGCAGCAGACTTAGGCCTTGGTGGAATCATCGCAGGAGTGCCAACGATAACCAATCTTATATTCAATGGCGTAGTCGTCGGAGCAGTCGGTGGGGCAACGACGTTTGCTGCATTCGTTGCTCTTGTTGCTCCTCACGGAATTATTGAACTCCCAGCAATCGCCATTGGAGGAGGCCTTGGCCTATGGCTCGGAGCTGTTGGAGTGCAAGCCCTTCGTGGATATTACTCAATAAGTGAAACAGCTAATGCGATCAAGTATGCGTTTCGTGTGCTTCTCGGGCTGATACCGTTATTTGTTATCGCAGGGTTCATTGAAGCGTTTCTCACACCATCGATTGCGAACGTTTTGATTTCATAATGCGGAAACCCTGCTCAGCGTGGTAGTCCATCAGGCGTCGGTCTAAGGTCGGGTGACTCTTGACGATTACAGTGGTGTATCTGCCCACCGAGTGTGGTTGGAAAGTATAACAGTTAATTAGTCTGCTTCGCCTGTCTCAACAGGTGCACCAATGAGGTTCCCCCACTCGGTCCACGATCCATCGTAATTGACACAATTATCGAAGCCAAGGAGTTCACTCAGCGCAAACCATGCAATTGATGATCGCTCACCGATACGGCAGTAGGCAACTGTCTTTTCAGAATCATCGATGCCGTGTTCTTCATACATCTCACGGAGTTCTTCGGCTGATTTGAACGTTCCGTCGTCGTTCACTGTCGCAGCCCATGAGACGTTTGAGGCACCCGGAATATGACCGCCTCGCTGAGCAGTCTCATTGAGTCCCGGCGGTGCAAGAATATCTCCCCTAAATTCTTCTGGAGATCGGACATCAACGAGCGGTAGTCCATCGTCGATGGCCTCTTCAACCTCACCGCGATAAGCACGAATTGACTCATACGGTCCATCTGGGGTATATTCGACGGGCGAGTACTCTGGCACCTCCTCGGTCAGTGGATACTCATTCGATACCCAGTAATCACGCCCACCATCCAGTAGTTGAACATCATCGTGTCCGTAGTATTTAAATTGCCAATATGTATACGCAGCAAACCAGTTTGAATTGTCTCCATACAAGACAACCTTCGAGTCAGGGGAAATACCGTGGGATCCAAGCAGATCACCGAAGTCTTGTTTATCAAGAATATCTCGGTTGGTCTGGTCCTGCAGCTGTGTTTCCCAATTAAACCCAATTGCCCCCGGGGCATGACCTTCATCATACGCCTCTGTGTCCACATCGACCTCAACCAGACGATGTGACGGGTCGTCGCTCTGGAACTCATCAAGATGGTCTTCCACCCACTCGGGCGTCACTAAGACATCATTCGCATAGCCTGATTCGCTCATTACATATGCAACTATGTCGGGTATCGGTATAATTCCCACAACTACGGCGTGTGCTGCCCATCCTCCGTCAAATATGCAAAAATTGCCGATAAAACGCCTGAAGAACAACGAACGTTAGCGTACGAACCGTACGTTTCATCTCAACGAACAGGATACGAGATATATATTCCGGTTTCTCTGACAGGTCTGCTAATTAGAAGTCTGTCAGTTTGAAGCATCCAGCCAAATTAGTGTAGATATGGGTGAACAGATATTCGTCTCTCCAGAGTGGGTTGCATCAAATCAAGACTCGGTGCAGATTGTCGACGTCCGCGATACGTGGGAATTTGAGGGAATTGGTCACATACCAAATGCGGTCAACGTCCCGTTTGACAGCTTTCGAGACTCTGCTGGCAAGGGCATGCTACCAGACCCCGCTGAATGGCAATCACTCATCAGAGAAGCTGGAATAGACCAAGATACGGCCATTGTCGCTTATGATGATATGCACGGGGTCTTTGCCGCCCGGTTTCTGGTGACTGCTGAAATACTTGGGCACTCCCGCTCCCAGCTTCATCTGCTCAACGGAGACTATAGTCGGTGGAACATACACCACCAAACCACTACAGCGGTCTCGAACACTCAAGAGAGCAGCTATCAGCTCTCCAATCAGGATTCATCACTCATCGTCGATCATGAAACAGTCGCTAACGCCATCGATGACCCATCAGTCACGATTCTCGATACCAGAGATGATGAGGAGTACGTTGCAGGGCATATACCGGGTGCAGTGAATATTGATTGGAGAGTCGTGATTGATGAGAAGACGCGTGGAATCAAACATACACGTGACATTAGATCGATATTTGCTGACCATGGTATTAGCTCTGATACAGAGGTAGTACTATATTGTAACACCGCGCGACGGATCAGTCATACTTATTTGATCCTCCGCGAATTAGGATTTACCCATCTGGGATTCTACGAGGGAAGTCTCACCGACTGGAAAGAGCGGAATGCACCGATTGAAACAGAAATATAGGCATTCAAATATCTAACCTCGTCTCAGGGAGCGACGCCAACGGTTAGCAGCGTTCCCCAAGTGCGGTATCGGTCAACCATCGCAGCTCGGCTCTCCCACTCTGACGTCGGGAAGGCCCCTGCCGGCGGAATTTCCGTCTCAGTATCCTCGATTGTGTCCTGCTCAGCCACATATAGCCCACCTTCATGGAATATGTTTCGATACTCCTCTTTATTCATGAGCTGCATGTCGACATCAATCTTCTTCTGCCAGTCGTGTGTGTGTTCAGACTCTTCATAGAAGTTGACCGCGCAAAAGAACGTTCCACCACTTCGAAGCACTCTATTAATCTCTCTAAGCACTTTGACCGGACGCTCAGAATAATAAAATGCCTCCATACTCCATACGTGGTCGACACTTCCTGCTTTGAGCGGGAGATGATGGAAGTCGCCGTGAACAAAAGAGAGATGTGCATCTTCAGTGTACTCCCGTGCGTTTTGTACCATCTGTGGACTTCCGTCGAGACCGATACTTTTGCCAGTCTGCTGCGTCTCACGAAGTGCACGGAGTGCATAGCCTGAGCCTGTGCCAAGGTCAAGAATAGATTCGCCTTTTTCAATTGGCATGCGGGCCAAGGCATGTTTCGCGGTATGCCAGTGGCGCTCCTCCATCCCACGGTCTCTTCCAGAATCGGCCCACTGGTCAAATTCTTGTTGAATACTCATAATTGGTGCTGATGCCGTTGGAAGGGATTATATTTAGATAAATAAACCACTGCTGACTCATCGTGTGTTGAATCGCTGCGTCACCTGGCAGAGATATCGCGCTATCTTCGATGGGGTGAGTGGGATATAGCTATCTCCAGCCGATATATATCCGGCAGTTCGCTGAAGAACTATTAAGTTCCATTGTGCACGTATAATGGTATGAACTACAGGCTTGCTATTGAGGACACTCCAGACACAGTGCCAGGTGGGACTGGAATTCTTTTATTACACCCAAGCATCGGTGAAACGGACCGAATTGATACGGACTTTTTCAATACAGATACTGATCATTTTCTTGTTATTTCGACACGAACGACAGCACGAGAAGTCGAACAGAAGCTTGATTATTATGATGTAGATGAATCTCGAGCAGTTATTCTTGATACACTCTCTGTTGAACGGGGATACTCTCGCCGCGAGTCAGATCATGTTCATTATGTTTCGTCTCCGGACGATCTCGATGGAATTGTTGAACGAACAACGACGTTCCTGGACAGTCATGACGGAAAGCTGAGAGTCAGCTTGGATTCAGTAACAGAACTGGCATATTATGCCCATGTGGATGGGGCACTCACCGCCACGAAACGAGTTATTGACAAACTCCAAGAATATGATGCCGTTGGGCTGTTTCATGTTTCAAACGAGGTGCATGACGCTGAAACCATTGAGAGGTTCCGTTCGCTGTTTGATGCGACGATGCAAATAGATGAGGATGGCGCGGTGACTACACAGTTTGATATGGGTTGACGAAGGCGCAACTCATTCTGTCTGTTCTTTCGTATCCATTTTGTCAAATGTCTTCGATGCCCATTTGATTCCATATTCAGCGCCGTATTCCTGATACGCTTGCGTGTCCAGTGCAGCGAATGGAGGTGGGATCTCAAGACCATGTTTGATCGCTGCGCAGGCATATTCAGTCGCTTCCGCGAATGATGTCTCGCCATGGGCGACTGCCTCTGAAAGCCGTCCGAGTCGACCCTCTATTCGAGTTCCTGCATCAATCCAGCTATCATATAACCTCGGGTGCGAATCCTCCCACTCGGTGAACACTGACCGCGTGTGGAGTCCAATCCAGCCATCAAACAATGCCGAAGCAATCTGATATGTTGATGCAGGATCAAGTGGAACAGCATCTGCGAGGCGCGTATATTCGTCTTCAAAATAGCCTAAGAAGTGCTCTGGAAGACCAATGCTACTCTCAACCAGCGCTTCAGCGATAAGGAAATTCAAAAATCCAGTTGGAGTACCTGATGCACGCCCTTTGACTAAGATTGTCGGTGGGACTGTCTGCTCGGTTCGTACAACAGTTCCGTCGCCGGGCATACCGATTGTGAGGTCACTACTCGCGTATCTATGAAGCGGCTTGGGTGCGGTGTTAGTGAGCCAACTGTCAGGATAGCTGACTGGTTCAAGCTTGTCTGCAAAGAGCCCAAGATCTTCGGCTGCCGCAGGGGGAATTGTCTCAAAGTCGCCAGTCACGTCAAGAACAGTTGCCTCCGGAGCGTATTGCTTGCGAACAGTGACAAGAGGATCCGAAAGATTGCGATGACTAAACATATAGGGTATATTGATTCGAGAGGTTTCAGAGGTCCTATCTGGGCGTATGTGTAGCCATATTCATTCGCTTACGTCACCTTTGCGATTCGATCACGTACATTAGCTAAGCGCCATGAAAAACACAACTAGGATGGTAAGTACTGCAGCGACACCGACAGTTCCTAATACAATTTGTGTAGCCTGACTCATATTGAGACCAACTCAAGGAGAATACATAACCGTTGATCATTTTCTGTCGGCCGTATCACTCTTAAGCGGTTCTTGCTTGGGTTCTCGCTCGAAGGCGGATGGCCGAGATGTCGCTGTTCGCTTTTGAGCACACGTTGGAACTAAAACAGAGTGCTTGGGCGACCAGTATCTGGATGCGACGAACTTTCATTAGGAGAGGTCACTCACTGGGATTCTGTGGCATCTCTCTCCCTGTGAACGGCCGGGCTTCGCTACGGAATCCCAGTGACCGCTGGCGATGGGTTTCGATCCGAAATCACCAATCGATATCTGCTCTGTTTGGTGTGGCTCGCAGTGCTGTCACAGACACTCTCGTTGCGTCAGTGAGGTCATTGTCTGCCGGGTTTAGCTGTATGAGGGAATCCCACTCCCTCCCCTCGGCCTTCGCGAGCGTCGGAAACGCGAGCAGGGAGGCGAGATAGCACCCGCACAAGTTGATTATTGTTTCTCCACCATGCTAGCCCCTTTCGGTCAAATGAGGTAGTCCGATGCTCACCATGTAGGGTGTTCGAGCGCGACAGGAAACGCGCACCATCGCTCTCGAGTGTCCATCCGGGAGGAGTGGGAAACTCCGACTCCGAACTCTTGAGTCCAACTCGCCTACGGAGTCTGGAGCCGCTATGTCCACCTGACAAGCTCCGACACAGAAACAGCAAGCCCTCAATAAGCGAGAGGAGAGCTCCGAGTGCGGTAGGGTGGCGTCGTTTACTCGGAATCAACGGCTGTTGCTTCTAACTCCATCTCGATTAGCCCGCGGTTAGCCTTCGGGTGGTAGATACCGCTCTCATGGGCGTACTGCTGGACACATTCGTGTAGATCGCCGTCACGTTGCATGTCTATGTCTGTTCACACATATCTATGTGAGTGTCTGTTTGGATGCCACAATCGGTATTTAAAATGGCAGCAGTCGTAGCAAGGGTGACACCGAACTCACGCGATTCTTTCCTGGCGTAGATGCGAAGACTCTCTCATTGTATCAGGATGAGCCAGGGACGTTGATCACGTATCGACCGTCCTCCTGTAGCGAAATAATATATTCTGAGCGATCGTATAACTCCATGAGATTGATCTCGTATTCACCAGGAGCAACGATTTTGATGCTCTCAAACTGTTGGTTGAGTTCATTTCTAAGTCCAATCAAGTCTGTATCTGGTTCGGAGTTCTCTCGTGAGTTTTGACCTTTATCAGACGATCTCTCCGGATAGATCTCTCCGTTCTCAGCGGAGTTAGGTATATGTCGACTCGCTGCTTGCAGTTCGTCAACTGAAACCACATCTGATCGAGCATCTGCCTGTGCTACATCCTCGCTTTCTGCTGAGATGGATCTCGATGCGTTCTCACGCTGAGTCCTTGGGGAGCTATCATGTGAACTTGAGTCAGTGTGCGTCTGACTCGACCGAGATTGGTCAGTATGCTGTGAGTCAGGTTGCTTAGCTGTATTCGTTACTGATGGGTGCTGCTGGTCTGGTGGACGAAACTGAAATTTGTGCCCACCACAGTCTGGACACCCTGAAAGCATCTCTTTCGAGCCATCAGCGAATATATGACTACAGTTTGTACATTCATGTGGCATCGGAATTAGCGTCTCCTATCAGTGGTGTTGATTCGTTTCGTAGACGCAGACACGCCCTCTCTGTTAAATGAGCATACCCTCATTGTCGGGAAATAAGTGCGCTGATAAGATTTTCATCCTTATGTAACGTTTCGATCTGGTTTGCTGGTCCGATGACAGTGAGTTTCTTGTCGGATTGTTTGCCAATCAATCTTCCGAATAGACCCGGATCGTTACGTTTTGTATGTGGGTAGGTTTCAATCTCAATTCCATTGAATTCGTCCGGACTAATCTCGGTCATCGTCACTTCGATCAATTTTGATTCCTCGCTTGGAGAGAGGCCCTCTTCAAGAATGACAATATTCCCGTCACGGACTCCATCTAAAATGAGCCGGACTTTTTCCATGCTGGCTAGATCATCCATTCGTGCACTGCTTATCATATCGATCTGAACTCCACCTGCAAACTCCTCAGATGTCATTTCCGGCATGGTATTAGCCAAAGTACTCCGCAATTCTATCGTATACCTCGTCCATATTTGTCCCTTCCAGTGCAGACAGCGGAACTGTCTCGTGTTGTGGGAACGCATTACCAATTCGCTGGACGTTCGCCTGTTCAAGATCAGTCTTATTCGCGAATATGAGAACCGGGAGGTCTTGACTTTCTATAATCCCAATGAGCATCGTGTTTACTTGAGTAAAGGGATCCCTTGAGGAATCCAGAACATAGATTACGCCGTCGACATCCTCGCGAAGCCAATGCATAGCTTCTGCAACACCCTCAGTCGCTTCGCGAGATCGACGTACTGCATCATCTTTCTCAAGATCGTGGTCAAGAAAATCCTTGTAGTCAACCTTCGTTGTTACCCCGGGCGTATCCACGATATCAATACTAACGACTTTCTCATTTCGTTCAATTTCAATATTCTCTTTACGATGAGCTCTGCGCGTCTCGTGAGGAATATGGCTTTCAGGGCCGACTGCATCGCCAGTCCAATCACGTGCAATTCGATTTGCAAGAGTCGTCTTTCCAGCGTTTGGAGGGCCATATATTCCTATCCGCTTGGGTTCTGAATCCGAGAAGACTCGGTCTATTACCCGCGAGACGCTGGTGCGTAGATCAGTAA
Source organism: Haloquadratum sp. (assembly GCA_028275165.1). GTDB lineage: Archaea > Halobacteriota > Halobacteria > Halobacteriales > Haloferacaceae > Haloquadratum. Next base: position 21,875 of record JAQCNF010000169.1, on the reverse strand, counting down.
GCAATCCCATCTTATGTAACACACCTCTCCCGGTTGTTCACGAGGAGTGTATGCCACAGAAGGTTTGCGTGCTTACTTAAATACTGCGTCAGACATATATATGTTATCTAATGTATCGAACACCCTCCCACCCCTCTGTTTCAGGTGGAACTGGGCATATCTGTCCACACTGATCTGCGAATAATTGGAATAAATTGTAATATATATAACAATAATACGAAACTGATTATTATCGAGGGCACTATACACAAGAATACTACTTAATATTTTCTACACGTAAGCGCTCGTCTAAACGGGGGGGAAGGGTTTGTGAGTCTCCAGTTGAAACAAAGGGGTTGGGGGGTAGCATCCTGTCTGAAAAATTCAAAGTATAGCTGTATTGACCGCTTAGATTAAGACGTGCATGTGAGCAGAGATGCACTGCGAAGTCGATACAACAACACAGATTACTCTTCATCAGCTCATCGACTCGTAAGTACCTCTCATGGAACGAAGATACATGCGAGAAGAGCACGCACCTTCTGAGTCATCACAACTGCTTGAATACAGTTCTTTCACGTCTTCACCCTCGCTCTTCGTTTGGAAGCCCTGATCATGAGACATAAGAAAGAGACACCTTTTTTACCCCTCTTCTCCTTCATTTCAGGTGCACAAACTGGAAGTAACTCAATAGATACCTCAGCTAGCCGATTTTAAACGGTCGTTTAATGAATGCCAAGTCGTGGCATGGCAACTTCCAGTTGAAATAGGGGGGATTATGATGGGAAACAAAAGAAAGTATACCAATCGATCAAATAATGATACTCTCGGAATGCAGGAACCACTTGTATCAGGAAATGATGGTACAGTACACGATCAAAACAATGTTGATACGCTAAATCTGACTGAATTGGCGCCAGAAGTGGACAAAGATGAGGTATTAACAACAGATGGCGCAGAGACACAAACACATATGTGGTGAACCATGGATGCAGATGATACTAATAACTCGATAATCTCTACATCCGGTATTGACGACCCAGCATCTGCTGACGAGGAAAGTCAGGGACTGTTTGATGATCTTCTTTCAGGCAAACCCATATTTGAGAATAAAGAGGTCTTACGGCCATCATACACACCACGTAAACTCCCTCATAGATCGGACCAAATCAATCAGATGGCGACGATCTTAGTTTCTGGATTACGAGGGGACACCCCGTCAAATATACTCATCTATGGAAAGACAGGAACAGGTAAAACAGCAAGCGCGAAGTTTGTGAGTCAAGAACTTGAGTCAACTTCACAAAAGTATGACGTTCCATGTCAAGTCGAATATATCAACTGTGAAGTGACTGACACGCAATACCGGGTACTTGCTCAACTCGCCAACAAATTCATCGAAAAGAATCAGTCCGCAATCAGCTCCGAAGTTGAGCAGCTGAATCAGTCACTGACAGCGTATGAAGAGAGTGGTCAGCTTCCATCTGATTCACAGTATCAGTCAATCGACCAACTCCACGAACGAATCGACCAGCTTGAGACTGACAGAGAGAGTATGGAGTTAGTGCCGATGACCGGCTGGCCAACTGATAGAGTATATTCCACATTTTTCGAAGCTGTCGATTACCGCGAGCGCGTTGTCGTTATTATGCTCGATGAAATTGACAAACTTGTCGAGAAATCAGGAGATGATACATTGTATAACCTCTCACGGATGAACTCTGAGCTACAGAACTCACGTATCTCTCTGATTGGTATCTCAAACGATCTCAAATTCACCGATTTCCTTGACCCCCGTGTCAAATCAAGCCTCGGTGAAGAAGAGATCGTTTTCCCACCATATGATGCAAATCAACTCCGTGATATCCTCCAGCACCGTGCAAATGTTGCGTTCAAACAGAGTGCGCTCAATGACGAAGTCATCCCGCTGTGTGCTGCATTTGCGGCCCAAGAGCACGGTGATGCCCGGCGGGCACTTGATCTACTCCGAACAGCCGGCGAGTTAGCCGAGCGTGGACAGGCAGATACCGTTGGGGAATCACATGTCCGTCAGGCACAAGATAAGATTGAATTGGATCGGGTTATTGAGGTTGTGCGTACACTCCCAACTCAATCGAAAGTTGTCCTATATGCGACAATTTTGCTGGAAAAAAACGGTGTCCACAACGTCAACACGGGTGAAGTATTCAACGTATACAAACAACTATGTAATGAACTTGACGCTGATGTGCTTACACAGCGCCGAGTGACAGACCTCATATCAGAGCTTGACATGTTAGGAATCGTCAATGCAGTTGTTGTCTCAAAGGGCAGATACGGTCGAACAAAAGAGATCTCACTATCAGTTCCAATGGAAGAGACCGAGACAGTTCTGATGACCGACTCACGACTCGGCGATGTTGAGGATGCTGAACCATTTGTGCAATCTCGATTCGATAGTTAATATACTCTCCAGATTGAGAACAGGCGCCTCGCATGAAGCTGTTTAATTTCTACTCCGAACTGTGCCACCCAGTACGGCTATTTCGGTCCAGCTTGGTCGGAGACTCATCCTCACCTCCGGATTGAACGCTGCGTCATACGCCTTTAGATACGTACAGGTCTTGTTCGATACGCTAACGGATCCTATCGTCAAGGTCCGACAGATACCGCCTGGGCCAGCTCCAATCGTATATATCCAAGATATGGAATTCGAAATCGAGCGCTCCCTCTGATCCACTCAATTCGAACTGGACCGGCAATAGCTAGCGCCTGATCATATCGGGTATTCGCATCACCTTTCGTGATAAATCCTGCATGCGGAGCTGGACAGTTACTCAACTCCGCACAGCTATCAGCAGTAATGTATGATTGATTGGCTTTATGATACCAATCTTCGCCATTCTCAACATAAAAGTGTGCCCGATGGATAATTGGTGATCCCGCTCTGTTCGGCGACTCATAGATAATCACCGACCCCTTACCGCCGAAGCTGCGATATTGTTGAGTTTCTCCAACCGCAACGGTGATAATACCCGTGTCGTCATATCCGTATTCAGGCGTGAATCGATCTGTTTCTGTAACAAAAATGAGATCACCGCGAGACATCTCAGGCTCCATACTTCCGCTCTCCACTGCAACCATTGGCGGCCACACGCCACTCACCGCAAACAAGAGTAATCCGATTGCGACAACAGTAATTACACTGTAAAGCGTCTCGCGAAGAAGAGCGAGAAATCCACTCTCCGCAGTCCGAAATTTAGTGAGTAGTGAGGCGGGAGCAGAGGAGTTTATATCGACCGTGGTTTCTCCACCGTCCACATCAGAATCGGTCCGTTTGGCCGGTTCGTCATCCGCCGGCGGGCGGTCATCCTCTGAATTTTCCGCCATATGGTAAGAATTTGCTGTCACCGCGTTTCAACCTTCTGGACTTACTAATTTATCCAATGTCAGGAAGTGTATGCACGAGTTGAGTACCGAAGAGTTTCGCGCATGTCCCCGAAGAATATTGATCTCAAGGCCAGAACGGGGACGTTGAGAGCCAATCTATGTATCGCACACTGCAGATAGCTCGTAACAGAACCTCGGTTTAGCTTTGAAAAAATGAAGACTGCGCTATGGAGTCCGCCGTGCTATCGTCGGTGGATCGTGACGCGGAGCGAACGCGCTTTTTCGCACCTATAGACAGGCTATGTTTCCGCGCTGCATCCGTATGAGACGCATCAGTCGCTTCAATACGTTTTAGTCGTACTGTACGTTTCACTAACTGTGCCATCGGAAACACCCGTTCAAATTGTTCAGCAGCTGACTGAATCGGGATATAACGCCGAACGGGAAGCTGTAACCCTGCTTGCTGGAGCTGATGATGTTGCAGCAACACTGAGCAATCTGATTGAGCAGACACCGTCTGAGCAACTTCGAATTACTACTGCTGATGTCAGAACGCTGCTTGATAACTCATCGAGCACCGATGAGACCGCTGTCGTCACACAATCAAGAGAGACTGACAGCTCAACCCCTGAGGATGAGCGCTCCTCCTCTCCACCCGACTCAGCGGAGATGCGTGTCAGCGGGGACATTACTGGTGAATCGACTGGAACGGGTGAGTATCGTGATTTTGTGTCTTTGTTTCGTGATCGCTACAAACAGTTATCTCAGCAGCTTCGAGGGCGAGTGAACCATCGACCATCAAGAGCAGTCTCTGTAATGAACGGTGGTCAGGAGGCAGCAGTCATCGGTCTCGTTAATGATATACGGTCTACAAAAAATGGGCACTGGCTCATCGAGATCGAAGACACAACTGGCACCTTTCCGTGTCTTCTGATGTCTGACCATCCGCTCTCAGCGATTGTTGACGAGTTATTACTCGATGAGTGCATCGCAGTTGAGGGCACACTTTCAGAGGATGCCGGAATTCTCTTCGCTGAAGCGGTCCATTTTCCAGATATTCCACGAACATATGAGCCAAACACAGCTGACCGGCATGTACAGGCGGCGCTGATTTCTGATATTCATGTTGGAAGTAATGAGTTCGTCGAGAGCGCATGGAACCGGTTCGCAGAATGGCTACACACTGATGAGGCGTCTGCCGTGGAATACCTGCTCATTGCCGGTGACATGGTTGAGGGCGTTGGTGTCTATCCAGATCAAGACAAAGAACTCGATATTGTCGATATCTATGAACAATATGAATCCTTTGCTGAGTACCTCAAGGCTGTGCCCGGTGATTTAGAGATACTAATGATCCCTGGTAACCATGACGCGGTTCGTCTTGCCGAGCCACAACCAGGGTTTGATGAAGAACTCCGCTCGATCATGTCGGCACATGACCCCCGAATTACAGGGAATCCCTCGCTCGTAACCATTGAGGGTGTGGATATCCTGCTCTACCACGGAACATCGCTCGACGAAATAATCGCTGAACTTCCGGATGAAAAAGCATCCTATGATAACCCGCACACGGCGATGGCACATCTTCTCAAGAAGCGACATTTGGCACCTCAATTCGGTGGTAAAACTCGTGTAGCACCTGAAGAGAAAGATTATTTGGTTGTCGATAGAGTCCCCGATATCTTCCATGCAGGACACGTTCATAAGTTGGGATGGGCGAAATATCACGGTGTGCTCACGATCAATTCCGGCTGCTGGCAAGCACAGACCTCCTTTCAGAAGTCTGTAAATATTAATCCTGATGTTGGGTATGCACCGATTGTCAGTCTTGACACACTTGAGATGACTGTCCGAAAGTTCCTGTGAGCTACTCATGAGTAAATTACCACCCCACTCAGAGGCTGACGTCGCTTGAGGGGTTTCCTGATTCAATGACGTTGTCAGACGGCATCTGACAGTCCGTGAGATGCTCTCTCACGAACGCGCTTTCGATTCATGACATCAAAGCACCCGACGATTTGTGTAAACTGTGCCAAGATCATCACAGCTGGAGAGACACTACTTCTGCTCAAGCGAAGAGTTGCGGGGATTTCAAACAGTATCGGGGCCTCGGGTTCTGCGTGCAAACTGAGTGTGATCTTGTCTGGAAGAGTTTAGTTACGATATTGTGTATCGATACCGACGGGTGCGCTCCTCACCGAAGCGTGGTCCATAGCCAATTGGATCAAAACCAGCATTCTCCGCTGCTTGACGCACCTCAGTGTCTGATACTGGAACGACAAATTCGACGTTGAAGCTCTCGGCCGTGGCAAATCGTATTGGCTCTGCTAAGAGTTTCTTTGCAACCTGCTCCTCACCGGCCAGCTGGGTTACGTGAACCGTGCCACCTCGCACATCATAAGCAACGAATCCAACAATCTCATCTGCCCTTGTTTTCTCATCAGCGTCCGGCCCAACTGTTTTTTCGGCATCTCCTGCAACTCGAACTGTCCGGTCGTGAATCACGTTTCGAAGGACATCCGCAGGCAAATCTACAATTTCCCCGAGCGTCTCCGCGTCAGCCTCAACAGCATCCCGGACCTCCATTTGCATGCGACATGCTAACGGATGCACCCGTTTAACTGTTGTAGACTCACCCCCATTCCTCACGGAACCAAACAAGCCCGAGCGAAGTGAGCAAGCAAGGAGGGGTAGTCCACTCATTCTTTTGTCTTGAAACCACGTCTGTTTGCACTACTGCATGAAGACACTATTTTATCTTATCACAGTCAATCGATGGGTATGACTCACAAGCGATATCGGTGGGACGATCATTGTCATATTTATACTTGGCGGATAGGTGCTGTCCAACGAGGGCAACCGTGCGCGTAGTTGTGAAATTTGGCGGGACGTCCTTAGGGAGTGGAGATCGAATTAATCGTGCCGCCGACTCAATTGCGAACGCCGTTGAGAAAGGTCATGAGATTGTCGCCGTTGCCTCTGCGATGGGTTCGACGACCGATTACCTTCTTGATGAGATTGAATTTGATGCCGCTGATAAGGATCGTGCAGAAATCGTCTCAATGGGGGAGCGGACGAGTGTTCGGATGCTCACGGGTGCACTTCGAGCGCGGGGGGTCAGTGCTCAGTTTCTTGAACCGGGCACGGACAAATGGCCAATCCTTACGAACGATCTCGGAGAGGTTGAAGTTGCTGAAACACAGCGTCGAACGGCTGAGTTGAGCGCCCAGCTTGGAGAGATGGTTCCAGTTATTACAGGCTTCTTAGCAGAGAACGAAGCTGGTGAGACTACGACTCTCGGCCGAGGGGGCTCAGATACGACTGCAGTAATGCTTGGTCGATATACAGATGCGGATGAGGTAGTTATCGTCACTGACGTTGAGGGGGTCATGACCGGTGACCCTCACGTTGTCGAAGGGGCAAGGAACGTCGGACATATTACAGTCGATGAACTCCGCAACCTCTCGTTTCGAGGGGCGGAGGTCATTGCACCGTCAGCGCTCTCATATAAAAATTCTAAACTTGGGGTGAGAGTTGTTCATTATCAGCATGGTGATCTGCTGAATGGTGGAACTGTCATTGAGGGAGAGTTTGAGAATTTGATCGATATGCAAGAAAATGAACTTGCATGTGTCACTGTTGCAGGCCGGTCAATTCGCAATAGCCCTGGTAAATTAGCTGATCTCTCACAGGCTCTCCGTGATGCAAATATCAACATTGACGCAGTTGCCTCTGGAATGGACTCAATTACCTTCTACATTCAAGAAGATATTGCTCAACAGGCTGAAAATCTTCTTCATGCAAAAGTAGTAGACGACCAGACCCTCTCTTCAGTCACAGTTGATGATAATATTGCTGTTATTCGGGTGACTGGTGGCGAACTCCCAAATCGACCGGGAGTTATCTTAGATATTGTTCAGCCAATCGCCGATGCGGGAATTAATATACACGATGTGATTACCTCTGCTACTTCCGTGGCCATCTTTGTGGCCTGGGGTGACCGCGAGGAAACCCTTTCAATTGTACAAGATGAGTTTAAGTAGTCGCCTGAGCGCTGATACCGGCGTTGCCTTTCACTCAATATAATTCGAGATCCCGTGGTGAACTACCCCACCCTACTCAGCGACTGGCGTCGCTTCCTTGAGGGTGGGGCTTCCTGTTTCCACGACAGTGTCAGACGGCGTCTGACAGCCTGTGAGATTCTCTCTCACGAACGCGCTTTCCATCCACGACTATGTGCGCCAGAGGAACTAAATTGACTACTAGTGAACTGGAGGGCTGTGAAGTCTTCAAGCGATGTGTCATCACATATCTGTCTGATTGATATATCCCATCTCGAATTCCTCTTGAGATTGATGAACAGCGCCAGCACACACTGGATGCCCATAGTCCAGTCTGAGGACTCTTCTCGCCGTTTCATCTGGTGTCTCTCCTGGAGTGATATCGAATGGTGTTGGGTGAACCTCTTGATACGTGGCGATCAGTGTCGGCTCGGACACGCTCTTGATAATAAGTGCATCTGGTCTCACAATACCAATATATGCATTCGGTCCGAGTATTCCTGCAATGCGTGGTGTTGAGTATTCATCTTTTTCATAATCCATCGATAGTAAACTCATCGCGAGCGCGTCACGTGCTGGGTAACCCATTTCCAACTTTTCTGCTATTGGATCAACGTGTGACCCATTTCCAATAATCGCGGTTGAGTCGTTCACTTGCAGACAATTATATGAGATGTATGGATTATCTGTTGGCGGTGCTTCTGGCGTTGGGGTGACGGTCAAGTTGTCCGCATGTTTGATAATTTTTCTATGTGGAAATGATCGAGAGGACACTCGATAGGCGGCAAAATTGGGAGCAACAACGAGAAATCGACCGATATACATACTACGTTAATGTGTATAATCAGCGGATATGAACCTACTGCCCATATGAAACCAAGGCTACAGCTATACAATTCGCAACACTGATATACAGCTTGACAGTAATGTATAATGCTTAATAGTCCCGTAGGGTAGTGGCCAATCCTTCGAGCTTCTGGGGCTCGATACCCAGGTTCGAATCCTGGCGGGACTACTTCTCATAACGCGATAATCCTGGAGGACAGGGTCTTCTCTTGAGGGTGGTGTTGCGTGACCGACCACGATGACGCGTTTGGTCGTCTTAACGCGGCTGAACCTGTCACTGATGACGAGACGGACTCTGTCCAATCATCCGTCGAACAATCCGAGGCCGATCGTCTCAAAGTGCGAGACATTCGTGTCGTACAAGGCGACGTGGCGAGAGATTCCGACGGACACGGTGGACGCGTACTACAACTCAAAACCCATCGGTTCGGTTGGTGCGTCTGTCCGGGTCGGGGCGTATAAGTCGCCCACCCTCATCCCGCTCGCTTGCCGAGCAGGGAGTGCTAGCACACGGCTGAGGAAAGTAGAAAAGCCCCGGGCCACCGCGCCCGAGGCTGTTTACGAGTGGATTCGAAACTCAATTTCCTCTGTGTTTGAGAAATATTCACGTGCAATCGCTGACTCATCCCCTGAATTAACCGTTTGTTCGGAGACTGTTCGTCCAATCGCTGAAATGACCAATGGGTCAATGCTAAACGGGTATGGGTCAACTTGATATGCACTTACTCCCTCTGAGCAAACCTCAATACTCGCGTCAGTATGGACCGAGACTGGAGTATGCTCAATCGTTGTTTCTACTGTCTGGTCGGCTGTCGCGCACAGTATGTGCGAAAGAGTATCCCACGTTTGGAGTAATTTATAGTTGCACCAGAGCTGCCCATTATATCGCTCGGGTTCATAATCGTCGTCCTGTAGTCGCCTCAACATCACTTTGTCTTCGGCAGTTATGCTGGTGCCATCTTGCTCTCCTATCTGCTCTATCAAGCGACGCTGGCGTCTCTGTTCTCTGTGAATAAACTCAGTAAATGTCGTCCCAGGCCTACTCCACTCCGGGGTAAGCCCATATCGTCTATTTTGTAATCCGACCCCATGCAAAGACACGACCAGTCCTGCGTACGGATCAACACTGCTGACTGTATCGATGCCCTGCTCATACATATCAACCCATGTCTGTGGCGGTAATTCATGAAAATTAATCGGTGTTGGAGTGTCTGCTTTCTCATCAGCGTTGATACGTGGCTGATGATCAAACTCCTGCCATCCGGTGTCATGCATGAATGCGGCTGTGACCAGCGAACCTTCTGGGCTTGGCGACTCAAAATCCCCACTGCCCCAGTACATAGCACATAATCCAGCTATTTTACCATGTTCGTGTTGAGTGATACATCGGTACTCGTTTGATGATTTCGCGATAATCATACGCTTTGATCGCAGAAGGGTTTCTGCTCATCAGTTATACACACTCTCTGGGTTTCAGCCTAAGGCTTCGGCATTGGTCCCAATCTGTCGAACGCACAGACACATATCGATGGCTCAACTGAGACCACCTTTTCTTAGCTGTTAATAATTACTGTGTTTAATTCAACCGGCGTGGCTGGCCGATTATTTTTATCAGTGGGCACCCGGCTGATTTCATATACCGTCTCTATCCCGTCGACAACTTGTCCAAACACAGTGTGTTGGCCATCCAAGTGTGGTTGTGGGCTCACTGTAATAAAGAACTGTGAACCATTCGTATCTGGCCCCGAATTTGCCATACTCAAGACTCCTGGTTTGTCATGTCGGAGAGTTGAATCAAGCTCATCATCAAATGTATATCCAGGACCGCCCAGTCCGGTGCCACTGGGATCACCAGTTTGGATCATAAATCCAGCTATCACCCGGTGGAAGAGTAGATCATTATATAACGGCGTCGTACGTATCTGGTCGGTCTCTGGATCTCGCCATGGTATCGACCCCGTGGCGAGCCCTACAAAATTCTGGACAGTGCGCGGAGCTTTTTTGTGATACAGCCGACACTCAATTCTCCCACGTGAGGTGCGTAGCACAGCACTCATCGGCTCATTCTCCGACGCGACAGTGCGCGGTGTAGACGTGAACACATCTGTCGCTGTTGCTGTTGCTGTGGATGTATCTGATGACGGCTCTTCGAAGAGACAACCTGTGATAGATGCCAATGCACACCCGGCAAGGCCAGCTACATACCGTCGCCGCGAGGACTTCATACCAACCGAACATCATAGAATAGCATATCGGTTTCTCTATCATTCTCTGAGCACATATCCGACTCAGACAGGGCAATCATTCAATTTGAGAAGTCGCCAAGTGAATATAGTTAGCTTGAGATTGTTGTCGGCGTGAACGGAGGGAAATCTTGATCGGAGTTGGAGGTATTGAGTCCAGTTACCAGACAGCCGTCTACCCACGGAGAGTTCGACATCGTCAGAACGGTCGACCGCTGGCAGTTTCGAACCGCTTTCGGATCTTTTGCTGATTGTATATCTCCATTTCCACTTCTAATGAATCCTTCTCAAGGGGACACCAGCAAGTGTCGACAGGGCCAAGAATACCGTGTCGTATGCTGTGGTATAAGCAGCTAGCACACTCTTTTGCAGTGTGGCGTTCGCCGGCTGCTGTTTTCGGTACTGTCTTGTTGTGTAATGTATGCGGACAGACTCCCCAAAGCTAGTTCCGAACCACTTCGATTTCGACCTCTTGCAGGGTAGCCAGTCAGTTATATTATCTATGTGTTCAGCCGATACACTCGCTGTTTCCTCATTAATACACCCGATTGTGACATCTTCCCGCGAGTTCGTGGGGTTCCCGAGAGTATCCGCGAGAGCGGACACCCAGAGAGCAGGGAGACTGCAAACGCTCATATCCCAACGCTTGGGATTCCTCTGCTTGCAGACGGAGAAGATGTCAACTGACTGCTGCTGATTCGGATGGACATAAATATCATACTTCTGGCAGTGAGTAGCGTTGCTGCGAAGCCGCTACTTGTCCCCCTACGAGTTCGAATTATCTCCTTAGCAGTCGTTGGCAATATGACCAATATGTATACTCGAAACCACACCAATTTGACCTGGAGCGATAGTTTGCACGTCCCATTTCGAGTAAACAAAACCACATTACCAACGACTGTTAGATCAAAATAAATCAGCTACCGTACTGTCTAATCTATCCGGTGCTGAATACTCTCTGCGTGCGCTTCCAGTCCCTCCAACTCAGCAAGCGTGGTGATTGTCTCATTAATGTCCTTGAGTGCTGATTTATCGAGATGCTGCACTGTCCGCGACCGCATGAACGTATCAACCGATAATCCGCTTGAGACCCGTGCTGTCTGTGCTGTCGGGAGCACGTGGTTTGGTCCAGTTGAATAATCACCCGCTGCCACTGGGCTATACTCACCAACAAAAATGCTCCCTGCGTGTTTGATTTGCTCAACAATGGACTCATTATCAGCGGTCATGATACCGAGATGCTCAACTGCGTACTCGTTGGTAAACTCAACGGCTTGATCCATCGACTCTGCCACGAATATTCCGCTACTCTCATTCGAGAATGCAGATTCAGCGACACCGCCTCGCGTCCGCTTCGGCAGTTGGTCTCTGACCGCGTCACCTATTCTTTTCGCAAGTTCTAAATCAGGAGTGACCGCAGCAGCAGAGGCATGTGGATCGTGCTCAGCCTGTGCAATAAGATCGCTCGCAACAAACTCAGGATCTGCAGTCTCGTCAGCGAGAATGAGGACTTCTGACGGTCCAGCGATCATATCGATTGAGACATCGCCTTGTACTGCTGCTTTAGCGGCTGCAACCCACCGATTCCCTGGACCGACGATCGTATCCACAGCTGGAATGCTTTCGGTGCCATATGCGAGTGCAGCAATCCCCTGTGCTCCACCTGCTGCAAAAATCCGATCAACGCCGGCCAAACTCAGAGCTGCTAATGTCACCTTATTTATTGGATCTGCTGGTGGTGTTACAGCGATAATGGTATTGACACCGGCGACACGAGCAGGAACGACAGTCATCATCGCTGTCGATGGATATGCAGCGCTTCCTCCAGGAACGTATGCGCCAGCCCGTTCGATAGGCCTGAATTGTCTTCCCAGTGTCCTCCCATCGAAGTCGGCCTGCCAATCGTCTCGCAGCTGGTGTCGGTGAAATGTTTCGATTCGATCAATCGTTGACGCAATTGCTGCCTGTACGTCTGAGTGTATTGTTTCAACGGCCTTGGTGGCTGCGCCTGTCACTTCAATCGCGTTCATCTCAACATCATCAAATTCACGGCTGAACTCACGGAGTGCTGCGTCTCCATCTGCTCGCACGTTATCAATGATCTGCTTGACATCTGATTCGATTGCAGCAAGCTCTGATCCCCGACTCATGACTTCTCCTCGCGCAGACGGCGTCAGATCTGATATCTGCGTCAATTCCATCTCTACTCTTACTCGGAACGGTTAGGTTAAATATGGACCACTGTTCGGTGAGAGCACTCCCTGTGAGATTAGCACAGTGGTGAGATGTGTGTCTGCAATTTCGCCGGCAAATGCCTATCGCAGCCGAAGCCGATATTACCGCTCAATGACAAGCAGAGCGACTCGCTCGCGCACGAGTGACTCGATATCGCCGTCAACGACAGCCATTTCAGCATCATTGATATCGTAAAATGACTGAACCAACTGTTGGTCATATGTGACTTCGGTCAGGTTTTCGATAAGACCTCTCTCGATGATTGTTTTCGCTGCAATTTCGGGGACTGGATCCAGTAAGAGTATCACCTCGTCTGTTCCCGCATGAATACCGAGTTCAAGTGCGTCGGTAATTTGTCTCCGCCCAGCGGCAAATAATAATATTTCAACGGCTCTATCGTCCGCCACATTCGTGCCTCTCGACAGTGCCCGATCAGCTAACTCAACCGCACATCTGAGATGTTCGCGACTCACGATATATTTTGCATCGAATACCTGTATTGTCGTCTCCAATTCGTCTGCAAGTGCACGAACGGATCTGATATATTGGTCCACTTCATTAATGCGCGCCTCTCCAGAGAATATCTTCAATTGAAGTCACCCAGGTTCGCTTGATCTCTGGTATCCGTCGTTGATTCTGAGGTGGTGTTCGTTTCGTCTGATATTGGAGACATCTCATCTGCATCGTCCACTCCGTCCATCGACGGGTCCTCTCGACCAACGTTTTCCAAGATAGTTTCAGCTGTCTTGCGCCGTCCACGGAGTGCACGAAGAATCACTGACTTTGCTGTCACACGCAAGTCTGCACGCGATTCAATTCCTGCATTGAAAAGTAAACGAGCCCGTTTTCGTCCAATCTGCGGGATATTTGCGAGCGGTAGTAACTCCTCACGAACACCGTATGTGACACGCATTTTCGCCTCTCTGATTGTCAACTGGTCGGTTCCTACCTCATCAGCGAGTTGCTCTGTCGCCTCAAGAAGCCACTGTGCTGTTTCGACTTTCCCACGGATGTCCCCTGGCCCGACCCCATACCGCTCGGTAAGTCGGTCTTCATCGACTTCGCATGCCCAATCTTCGAGCATGCATCCAGTCTTTACTGCAGCAAGCCAGTTTTCGAACTCAACCTCAGCATACTCAGAGGGCGTTCGTCCAAGCAGTTCGGCTTCGCGATCATAACAGATTTCACTGAATCGCTGCTTATCTCCTGACTTTAGATACAGCTGGTACATGTCTGGGGTCCGTGAGACGAGTTGATAGAGCCCAAGCGCAGAGAACGACACGGTATCGTCTGTTTCAGATTCATTACTGTTAGCGAGCTTACTTGCAGGAGTAAACTCACTGTGTGGTGATACTGATCCCCGCATCGATGTGTTTTCTGCTGAACGGAGTCCATCAATGATTTCAGCTGCGCTCATTGGATCAATATATATTCGTGAAACAGTATGACCAAGACTTGTTGCTTGTAGTGTCTCACTCGTCCGCTCGATGAACCCATTCCGCTCAAGATATCGGAGAACATCATCAGTGACCTTCTTGAGATACGGAGTCTGCTCAGTCTGGGAGAAATAGAGCGTTTCCTCAAGAAATTCACTGAGTTCATCTCTCGAGTGGGCGAATCCAGTGGCTATCGTTGAGAGAATATGTGTCCGCAGTGCAGGTTCATTCGCAAGTTTCGAATCGACTGTCTCGGGGTCGGCCTCTATGTATCGATCCCGAAGCTCGCTACGTTGATCGTTATTTTTTGCTAACACGACGGCTTCGCCGTAGGGGTCTAAGCCTGGACGACCTGCTCGACCCATCATCTGATGTACTTCCAGTACATCGAGTGGCTTCATACCGCCATAATCTCCATCATACCGACGCCAATCACGCACAATCACGCGTCGACTCGGTGTATTGACCCCTGCCGCGAGTGTTGGTGTCGCGGCGATACACTTAATCAGACGCTTACGGAACGCACTCTCGACCGCACTCCGGTGCTTACTTGCGAGTCCCGCATGATGAAACGCAGCACCAGTTTCGACACAGCTTGCAAGCGCCTCACTTGTCTCCGTATCGGACACATCTCGTATGGTTTCTGCGACTGCTGCGAGTTCGTCTCTCTCTCTCTCGGTTAGAACCCGGTCGGTAACTTCACTGAAGCGCTCGGCAGCCGTTTCAGCATTTCGACGAGAGTTGACGAACACTAATGAGGAGCCTTGGTCGTCGGCGTCATCTCCACGAAGTCCATCCCGAACCAATGCAGTGGTCGGGCGTTCATTATTCTCGCTCGGTATCTTCCGCTGGCTCTGATCCTGAAATGTAATTGCCTGCCCATAGTGGACACCCATCTTCAGTTCAATCGGACGCCACGAGGATTCGATGAGCGTTGCATCAAGCCAGTTAGCAATTTCACCCGCGTTACTTACTGTCGCTGAGAGTGCTACCGTCTGAAGACTTTGATTAATCTGTCTAAGTTTCGCCAATGTCACCTCCAAGGTCGGACCACGTTGATCGTCGTCTGCCAAATGGACTTCATCGATGATGACACACTCAAGTTCGCCGATCCATGATGCATTGTTTCGGATGAGTGAATCTACTTTCTCGGATGTTGCAACGATAATGTCTCGCGTGCTTAGCCACTCTCCATCTGAATCATAATTTCCCGTCGAAATGCCAGTTGTCACACCGCATGCTTCCCAGCGTGAGAATGTATCGTGCTTTTCTGATGCCAATGCTCGGAGAGGCACAATGTATAGTGCTTTTCCGCCTCGTCCGACGGAGGATAACATTGCTAACTCGGCAATCAATGTCTTGCCTGATGCAGTTGGAACGGCAGCAACAACACTTTCACCTCTCGTGACGCCAGCCTCTACAGCACTCTCTTGTGGTGGATACAGTGACGTAATTCCTGAGTCGGTTAATTCGGTAGCGACCTCATCAGGAAGTGCTGGCACTTCTGCCGGCTTCATGATACATACATTCAGTCTGCATCGAATTTGAGGCTTCGGTTACTACAGTGTGGTGACAAGAGAGGGATGAGTTATCCTCAGCGGGCTGCGACCCGTCGCATTACCACTCCGAGTCCGACCAGTAATCCTCCAAGAAGTGTGAGCGATCCAACGAGGGGTAGGTTTCCCGTCTGCAGCGCATCCCAGATAAACGGCAAGAGCGCAACTGCAACGATGGCATGCATTCCGAATACAATCTCTGGAAATCCGACTGACGCCCGGGTCTGAGAACCTCTTGATTGCGATCCTGTATTGTCTCCTTTCGTTTTTGACTGTTCACTCTGCATATGAATGCGATATCACGAGCAACTAAAGAGATTAAGGTATCTCCAGACGGTTCAAATCAAGAGCAGTAAGCTAAATATTGTGAGTTTCCTCAACCGTCATTGGACAACAAGATTAATTCACTCGCTCCTATCATGTATAGTCGTACCTGCCATGAGTCAAATTGACTCCAAGGACCGTATTCCTCTTATCGCTGCGATCGTGGTAATGGCCCTTGGAAACGCTATTGGATATATCGCAAATGTAACAATCTACCTGACAATTATTGCCGCTCCAGTCGCTATTGCGACGTTTGGAATTCTTCGGTATATGATGCACGGCAGTCCAGTTCCAATGGATGTCGACCTGTACTGACAACGGTGATGAGTACCATGCAGAGGTGCAATTAAATGCCGTTCAGCAGTGCCGTATCAGTTACTGTAGATTCTGAGTTGAACCGCTCAACCATTCATATCGCTTCATCCACGTTTCCTCACGGTGAGGCTACGGCTCCTGGAGTAGATACACAGAATCCTGTTGCGCGTCTTCGGGCAGGAACCGGTGCCACGACTGTCGCAAAGGTCGTCACGGCACAGGATCTTGATACCGGAGTTGCGCTTATCGCTGAGTCGGTCGCAAAGAGCCTCGATGTCACTTCCGACACAACTGTTGCGGTTGAGTCAACCACAGTTGAGACAGCCAGTTCAGTCACCTTTGCTCCGGTGGCCAGACTCTCTATTCGTGGCGGAGAGCGCTCAATCCGCCGCCAACTGAGTGCTGTCCCGCTGAGTATCGGAGATGTTGAATCCGTTTCATTCCTTGATGAGACTCTTGACCTTCCTGTCCGTGTTGTCGATGCAGCGCCCGCAGCACCCGTCACAATTTCTGACTCAACAGAGCTAATCTTAGAGGGGGGTCCAGCGACCCACCCGACCGACCAATATCAGGGTCCGGTCCCACCTCACAGCGTTGGCGGGTATGATGTGCTCAAATCGAAATATCAAGCTGCGGTTGTCTCACCAATTACACAGGCCGATGGATATCACATCGATGGGCAATCTGTCAGTGGTGGGGTGTTATTTGAGGGGCAAAATGGAGTCGGGAAGACACAGCATATCCGGCATGCTGGGTGGCTAGCTGATGCACGAATAGTCCGTGTGAATGCAGGTCGTCTTCCTGAATTCGACACTGATTCACTACAAGATCATCTCACTGAATATGCAAGCACAGCTATCAATGGTGGTAGCTCGCTTGTCCATGTTGATAACCTTGATTTCGTCAGTGATGATAATCACTCGGCGCTTCTCGAAATCTTGGGCGGTTGGATTGAGCGACTGAACAAACAAGATGGGGTGATTGTCGTTGGTGAGACGACCGATAGTGAAGATATCGGCACTGTCTTGACACGCGGTGGTCGTTTGGATCGAACGATTTCTCTTTCAGCTCCTGACGAACAGGATCGGGCAGACATTCTCAGAATCTTGTTTGATGATGCTGACTTCGACTCAGGTCTGAGTCTCTCTCTAATTAGTAAAAAAACTCTCGGCTATGTGGCGGCTGATCTGGTGTCATTGCGTAGCAAAGTGTTTGAAACCGCTCTCGAGCGCCAGTCAGGCGATACTGCAACGACTCCGCATCTTATTGACGCTGATTTTGAGACCGCATTAGCTGAGACCACCCCAAGTACGGCCGACCCGACGCAGTCAGTACCCTCAATCACGTTTGAGGACATCGGTGGGTTGTCTGAAGCAAAACGAGAACTGACTCGTGCTGTCGAATGGCCATTGCAGTATCCCGATGCACTCGCCGAATTAGGCGTCGATGCTCCCGCTGGTGTTCTGTTATATGGACCGCCTGGGACAGGGAAGACGATGCTCGCCAGAGCAGTTGCATCCACCACTGATGCGAATTTTTTGACAGTTAACGGTCCAGAATTACTGAATAAATACGTCGGTGAAAGCGAACGGCGAGTGAGACAGCTCTTTGCGCGTGCTCGCGATAGTGCCCCAGTCGTGATTTTCTTTGACGAGTTAGACGCGCTGGGCTCCTCACGAACGAGTGAGGGTGAATCCTCAGCTCCTGAGCGCGTCGTTTCGCAGCTATTGACTGAACTTGATGGCATCACTCCACGTCAACAGTTAACTGTTATTGGGGCGACAAATCGTCCCGATCGGATTGATGATGCACTCGTTCGCCCAGGACGTTTCGATCGGCTCGTTGAGGTTCCTCTACCAGACTATGAGGCCCGTAAGGACATCATCAGGATTCACATAGCCGATCGCCCTGTTGAGTCACCTGATATAGAATACCTTGCAGCAGAAACCGAAAACTACTCCGGGAGCGATATCGCCGCACTTCTTCAAGAGGCAAGTCTCCTTGCAGTTGAGGCAAATATTGAGCAGGCTACTGAACGCGGGAAGTCACCAGCAGAGACGCTCTCTTCGGTCACGCTCACACAAAATCATATTGAGTTGGCACTTGAACGCGTTGGACCATCTCTTTCATCGCAAGCGCGCGAGCGGTATGCATCTTTCTCTCGAGAGTAGTGAAACACGTATGTCCGTAATTTGGCTTTCCCGTCCCGTGAACAAGGTGTTTCATGTGTCGAATTGTCGATCGACGTGAAATCGAAACATTGACGCGACGATCCCTGCAACCGCAATGAGTTCAATTATCAGCACAATACCGAAAGCGGTGAGAAACTCCAGCTGAAATATACTGCGGATAGCTGGCAACACGAATAGCCCAGCCACGCCAAGCGCAACTGAGAACATCAATCCAATAACCGCTCGTTCATTCAACCGCTCTGGCGCGAGCGGCTCTTCGTCATTGTCGCTTTGATTAATATCTGAGAGCATTGCTAAGTGCCAATTGACCGGACTCGCTACCGAGCGGTCTTGGTTTACATATGTATATTCACAGTCGATATACTTCAATCTCCGTGGTTGACAGAGCAAAAAAAAGACCGCGATTAGTATAGCGGCATTTGGCGAGATCAGTCAGCGGCTGATTCAGATGGCGTTGGTGCCTCGCCGCCGCCAATAACTGAACGGCTGCGCAGGAGCACAAATCCAAAGCCAACCTTTGCGGTGATGTCAAGAACCATGAACAGCAGTGTCTCACCGTACAGATTGATGAGATTAAGTCCTTCAGTCCCCACAAGCCACGCGACTGGGTAAATAAGCCACGTGACAAGTATGATATTGCGCAGTGCATTGAACGTTGATACAGTATCCGGATCTGAACCACTCACTGCATCTCCGAACACAGCAACGAGGTAGTACAGAAGGACGAGCATTGCAATTGTGCTTATAGTCCAGAAGGCAAATCGTGCCACTGGAATCTTCATCAGGGTTGCACCCAAGCCAGTCACGATCATGAATGCGTCAAGACCAACGAGAGTAAGGATATCCCGATTGCTTGCTCCAGCTAAAAGCCCAATATCAAGCAGGAGCAGCGGCGTTGTGAATAGCCAGTCAGCATACCGTGCCCAGTAGACATCAACGACGCGACCTGTCGCTAGTTCAACTTCGGTCAACCCAAAGCCGAAGAACATTGACAGGTATGACGCAGCCGCGATACCTGGGATCATGATAGTGATGACGTAAAACTCCTTCATCTGTGGATCAGTGACGTCCAATCCATCAGCGATGAAGTAGAACATTCCTAACAGCATCCCAATCGTTCCGAGGGCTAACCATATACCCTCGCCCTCAACTCCTAAGCTACTTACTTGCAGCGCCAGCTGATTTACCATTGCAAGCAATCGTATGTGCTCCTCACACTTAATTATAATCTCTTTAGATAGAACAAATTTTAAGCACCATCCCATGGAATTTAATCAAGTGGAGTCTCCTGACATTGGGGACTACATCGCGGGACTGCATTGGCAAACTAACGCCACAAACATACAATACTAACACTATGTCCGGTAATGAAACCACAGAAACTGATGAGTCAGAGACCGAAAACACAACGACGCAGACGTCAACAAGTTCCAGTGCTGAGGCAGAAGCAACGCTTGACGTTGAGGCAGCCGCTGAGCGTGAACAGTATATCGAGAAACTCAGAGAACAGGTAGATGACCAGCAGAGTCGTATTGAGGAGCTTGAGGATCTTGTATTAGATCTTTCAACACGAGTTGCGAGTGGTGATGCAACAGGGGTATGCCCAGATTGTCATGGACCTGTGGTTAAGGTGAGTCCATGGTTCCGAAGTTCAAAAATCAAATGTTCTCAGTGTGGCCGTGTCTTTCACGAGTTCTAAGCGTTCGTGTGGAGCGAGTACATTTTATTATATCGAGACTTACGATACTTTCAGGTTCTGTCTCTGAAACGAAAGGCGATGTGTCTATGAGTATGCTATCTGTGGCGACACATATGCAAACAACCATCCCAGTAACATCATAACTGTGAGTTCAAAGTTCAGTTCCACGTTCGTAACCGCTGATCTCTCCTACTTGATGGTTAATTAGCGGTACGATTATCCCGCTTGTTCTGGTAATTTATGTATGTTCGTTCGTTTCAATCGAAATACTTGTATCGGTATGTTTCAGTGCGTTGAAGCGTGGGATGCTTTCGTTGAAAACAAGGATGCTGGAAAGGCTGATCTCAAGGGTGCAGAAGAAGTTGATTCGGGAGTGTTTGAGCTTGAAGTCCCGGAAACGGCAGAACTTGACGCCAAATTTGCAGCCCGGGCTTGTCCGGTGGATGCTATTGAAGTGTATGATGATGATGGGGAACAGATGATATAGGCGATTTACACTTCATCCCGAGTAGTTGCCTGCACTGTCTGCACGAGAGCATCTTGATGTGCAAATAAGATCGTCCCAAATCCTATCTTGGCGACCAGATCCAATGATGTATATAGTGCTGTTTCGACTCCAAACGTAATAAGCCCAAACCCGCTTGTTGTTCCAGCAATCCAGACCAACGGATACAGTGACCAGACAGCGAGTGTTAAGTTTCGAAGTGTATCAAAGAGAGACCCAGTTTGAGAGGAATAGTCGGCGGCTCTTCTTGAGAGCGCTCCAAGCAAGTAATACAACAGTACAATGAACGCTGCAGTGCTCAATGACCACCACGCAATCCTGACTGGTGCATCCGGCGGCGCCATCGTACCAGCCAATCCACCGAGTATCATGACCAGATCAGCACCGAGCAACTTGTAGATTGTTTTTCGCTCCGCTTTGGCAATAAGAGTTAGATCGAGTAGCAACAGCGGTGTTGTCAGTAACCAATCTACGTAACGACCCCAATATATGTCGACTGTCCCATATCCGCTAATAGGCATCGAAATCACGCCATACCCTGTGATAAGCGCAAAATATGAGACTGCAGCGATTGCCGGTATTAGCGTCGTAACCACGAATAACTTCTGTTGGTCCGTACGCGCCTTTCGGCTCTGGATAAGGAAGTAGCCCGTTCCAAGGGTCATTCCTATGAACCCGAACCACAGCCAAGTCGTTGCTGAGCCTGGCATCGCCATACCCACATACCATTTTATATCGACTCAACTTATACCCTACGACACGGATACTGCCTGCACAGACGTTCTAGACGCATTTTAGCTGGAGTAACGAGAAAATATGATAATCTTTATCAAACTGTTACCCATAGACTCAGAATTATACTCTACTATTGACATCCACCTCCGCGTTCACGCGGAGGAATCCCACGGCGCCGCACCGCTGGGTTGGGATATGACGGTTTGCAGTCTCCCACCTCTATCCGAGGTTGGAATCCTCGGGAGAGGTCCTAAAGGTAGACTCCGGGCTGTGCCAACCAGCCGGTACTCCTATCGCCACCCAAATCGGGTGCAGACTCAGAGTTACTTTCGTCGTTGATGTCGAGACGGATGTTCTCCGCCCCATTCACGTCAGCGTTG
>JAQCNF010000155.1 GCA_028275165.1 Haloquadratum sp. | reverse complement strand
TATGCACCCGATCTGGTCCGGATGATCGAGGCGGCCGAAGTAGACCACGAAATCTGCACACATACGTTCTCGCACGCACCCGGAGAGGAGTTTTTACTCGCTCAACTGGACGCAGACCTCACGCAAGCACAGAGACTGCACCAGAGTCGATCGTTCCACCTCGTCACCAGGCGATGGACCCCGAGGTACTCAAACGGAGCGGTATTAGGGTAATTCGAAAGACACGCGGCCAGATGCCGGAGACCAGACCGGCGTTGCTACGGTGGTATTTCAGTCGGCATCATCCCGTTTTGGAGCCGGTTACGAGGGATGGACTCGTCACAACGTACACGTCGGTGACGCAACCAATGGCTGCACCGTACGTCGCTCAGGGACAGAGGACGGTTCATCCGGTTTTACATTCGATTCCATTCCGCGTGCGGAAGTACGTCAATCGTCTGTATGTTGAAAATGCGCTTGAGCGAGCCGCTGCAGAGGGTAAACACGCACACTTCTGGACGCATTTTCATGATATGGTCAACGAAGCACAGCTCAATATCATTGCACAAATCATCAAAAGCCACTGCTAGATTAAACCACTCTGTTTGAGTGCTTCAACGGGCGGTTGATTGTCAAGTGCTTGATGGCTGCGATGGTGATGGTAGTAAGCGGTGTATGCAGTCAGGCCAGCGTCTAATGGCTTAGAAAAGGTTTGAAAGTTAATTTTGCAGCGTGAGAAATCTCGTGAGAGGGCCGTAGAGACGTGTTAGGAGTATCTGATGCCTTTATTTCTCAGTACCGGTCGTTCCGGAGTGGGTTCGCTGGGACAGTGATGAGGTCAAAATACTACCGATAGAAGCCACGAGACGTCCGATATCAGCACCCAGATATAGATGGACAACTGCACGCTACGAGTTTTTCAAATCCGCCGAGTGATGTCCTCTACCCACTGTTCAGCTTGCAGGCTTTCAAATCGCGTCTGGGTCATTAAGCACTGGCCTGACTGCCGTTCCAGGTTTCATTGAAACGTTCGATTCGCATCGTATAGGTCTAAAAGAACTTCTCGGCGATGTTGCGGTCAGTATAAATTAAGCCCACCACCAGATTAGTCCGAGCCAGGGCGGTGATATAATACATCCCATTGATGAGACACTCCGCGTTGGAGACGCGGTGTTTCTCTTTCAGTTTGTTGAGGGACTGTTCAGCCGGATCGCGGCCCCTGTGCCGGGAAAGTTGTTCGTGGAGCGTGACTTTCGTATCAACCTCAATTGCGGCGGAGAGCCACGCGTTCTGTTCAGTTTCGAGCTGAATCTATTTTTCATCGACGCAATGCGATCTGGTTCAGTGCTGAAGTCCTGATCGTAGTGCTTGGCGACTGCTTGGTACCAGTGGTAGGTCGTGGCCTGGCGTCTATCGACGCCGAACCACTCACAGAGGTCTCGACATTCTGCCAATGAGGTAGTTCCAGCATGGGCCGTGCACGCCAGCCTAATCAACCAGGCTGGCGTGCTTGTTCGGTGGCTGTTCAAAAACTCCACATCAGAAGAGCCCGTTATCTTTATTTGGAGTTCTTCGAAGAGCATCTCTCACATTACTTGAAGAACTCCCTCTAATTCAATCTCAATCTCAATCTGGCAGTGCCTCCGCAGGTATTATACGAGCAAGGGTTGCAGTTATCCGTATGTCAATGGAAATCCGAATCGCATTAGTTCATAATAAGATTATGCCATATCGGGAACCAATCTTTGAGAGACTCTCCGAGCGGTATGATGTCACGTTTTACATTACAGATGAGACTGATATTGAAACTGAATATCCTGATTTGAACTTAGCTGAGTCTGGATTGGCGAGCTTGTTTTCAGAGCTTCGGCAGGGCGACTACGATGTCATCATCGCGCCTGAATACATGACCGCAGCGGCATGGGTGTCACATATGGGGGGACAGCTATCTTCGACCCCAGTTGTTCAATGGACAGAGATCTGGGACGTTCCGACAAAATCAAGTATGTCAAATAAACTCAACCGTATCGGCATTTATTTGAGTTCTTTACTTGGCACGGGATACATTGTGCCCGGAACGGCCCAGAAAAAATACATACAAGATACTGTAGGTAATGCTAACATATTTACAGTTCCAAATGCCACACATATTAAACAGTCCGAGGCCAACTCTGAGCTCCCGGTTTCAATCCCAGACAGTGAGTTCTTGATACTGTTCTTAGGTCAGGTGATTGAACGAAAAGGAGTCCACACCCTTCTCAACGCGGTGGAAAGTGCAGATCTGCCAGCGGATGAAGTCTCTGTGGTTATTGCTGGAGGGGGAAATGAAGATTATATAGAATCAGTAACTGAACATGCTAAGAACTTGGATCCATCCGTTGAAGTAGTCGGTTGGGTTCCATCAGAACAAGTGAGTGATTACTACGCACATGCAGATGTCTACGTCCTCCCGAGCAAACATGATCCATGGCCGCTGTCGGTTGTTGAAGCTATGCAAGCCGAAACACCTGTGATTGTTAGCAACGCGGTTGGGGAAGCGCATGACTTGGTTATTGAGGGGGAGACTGGATATGTGACTCCCGTCGAGAATGCATCCGTGATTGCGCATCGACTGGAAACACTTTATTCGGACCCAGAACTACGGCGGGAGATGGGGTTGAACGCCAAAGAAAGAGTCTCTGAACTCGCAACATACGATGAAATGGAATCCGGGTTTGCCGATGCAATAGAATACGCCGTTCGCTCATCCCGATGACTCGTAACTTAGGATTTTACTGAACCAGTCGGTTTCATCGTTGAGCAAGAGTCCGAGGAAGTTGAGGTACCCCTGAAGATGGTGCTTCGAGACACCTCTGAACTTCGCCAGCCACTGGCGAAGGAGGCTATGGCGGTTCTCACAGCTATTGACGTGGACGTCACCGATTACGTACGTTTCATCGTGCGTAATCGCCAGATGAGGGTCAATACCGTCGTACTCGTCGATATCGTCGTAGATTGTGTAGTCATCGGTACACAGAATCACCGTTTCGTCGCCTTTCTCTGCTATTTCTTCGTCTATGTCTTGGAAATTCTCTCGAACCAGAAATTCCACTCGTCCGTCGCTCGGACGGACGAGTGTCGCGACTGGT
Source organism: Haloquadratum sp. (assembly GCA_028275165.1). Lineage (GTDB taxonomy): Archaea > Halobacteriota > Halobacteria > Halobacteriales > Haloferacaceae > Haloquadratum. Next base: position 1,647 of record JAQCNF010000155.1, on the reverse strand, counting down.
GGTTTGTCTGACTCGAAGCTTCCTCGTCCATTTTTTTGAGTCCGCGCGAGCGCGGACTTTCATTTTCCTTCTCGATCCCTTTCTCACCCGCTGTCACGTAGATCTCGTCAGTTTCACACACGTCTGAAAGCGTCAGCCGGCTGTGTTGAATCGCTGTAAGGCGTGGAGATTCACTGTTTGACGAAGCGCTTGATGTTATAGACGACACACATCAGCGCGATTTCGCGGAACTCACGAAACCATGAGCGCGCTCGCACGGCGAAGCCGAGCGAACGCTTCACAGCCGAGTCCACAGTTTCAGTCATAGAGCGCTGATTGTAGCGGTTATCGTCGATTCTGGCGTTGTGTGCGTGGTCGTACGGAGCGAAGTTGCGGTGCTTGATCAGCGGTCTGATCCCGAGCTTGCGTAATCTATCACGAAGCGATTGCTTGTCATAGCCTTTATCAGCCGCGAGAGACCGCAGATCGTCCGCGTTCCGGCGGGCGATCTGCTCAGCAAGGTCTGCGTCGCTTCCTTCCCGATTTGTTGAGCAGTGAATGTCAAGGATGGCTTGAGACGCTGTATCGACGATTTTTGTGACTTTGAGCTTCTGAACGCGGTAGCTGATGCGCTGGCAGTAGTGGCGGCTGGCTGGTGAGCGGTCGTAGAACGTGGCGTCGATCGCGGCATGTTCAGAGAGATCGTGCAGCTGCGCCGACTGGCGCAGCAGCACTCGACACACGCTCATACTGATCCGGTCGAACGCCTTACACAACGTGGACGGCGCGGGGAGATCGGCCGCGTTGAGGCCGATCTCCCCGGTTATTTATGGCATCTCTTTGAGCAGGTCGATCGTCATACGGTACGATGAATCGAGGTAAATTCGCAGACAGTGAAGGGAAACGAGTGCATAATCGGCGAATCCGCCGCCACCTTCCGGGGCGGCGGATTCGCCTCCATCGCCAGTAACTCTTTGAGCAACCGGCACAACTTCCCCGATGAAGCGGGAGATTTGTGTCATAGGCAACCGAATCTTCCCGCTTCAACTCCTTTGATTTAGTGGCCTACCCCGCTGCTGTATGGTGATTCAACACAGCCCCAAGAATTGCTCTTTCGTGTGCTCTGTTAAATCCGATGACGGGACGGGCATCACAATTTCCGAAGACACGAGTATCTCACTCTTCATCGTTGAGGAGTTGGACCGATTTCTTTAGTGACTCCGATCTCCTCGTTCTCTGCAAGTTTCTATCTCTGAATTCTCTCGATAGCGCTCCTAAAACGAATATGGAGTGACCAGATCCCGACGCGTTCTGCGGATCCAACAGGGCACACCAGTCAGAATCTTCCCCCATTGAGTGGCTGGACGGCGTAGATCTCTAAGCCCGTTAAAATCTCCTACCAAGTATGCGCCACCGTGGGGGAAAGGAAGTAGAACCTCAGCGGTTGCAGGGAGAAGTGAACGAAAACAGCCGCTAATCGAGTTCACCGTACCCGTCTCCTCTCATGAGTTCTGCAACAGCCTCCACATTGTCGAACGCCGCGAGAAGTGCATACTCACGGGCGTCTGTCTTCGCGATATCATCGGCCCCGAGCTCCGTAGCGAGCCGGCTACGAAATTCCGCTTCTCGAGAGACGACTTCATCGCGAGCGAAGATCTCAAGCCGGTT
>JAQCNF010000154.1 GCA_028275165.1 Haloquadratum sp. | reverse complement strand
GACCTCACAGAGGCAAACGAGTTCATTCGAGATATTGAAGCAGGAGTCGCCAAAGTAAATGAGAAAACAACTGGTCTTGAACTACACGTGCCGTTTGGTGGTTACAAGGACTCCTCGACGAACACCTACCGTGAGCAAGGTGACGCTGGCTTAGACTTTTTCACCTCGACCAAGACGGTTTATCGTAATTTCTGATTATCAATAGGCACACGCTTCGAAACTCATATCTTCAATTCATTTCGTAGTAAACGGCAGAGAATGGAATCCTATCAGATTGCGCTCATTCCTGGCGATGGGATTGGGCCGACTGTTGTTGAGAAGACACGACCGCTCATCGATGCTGTCGCCCACAGCCACGACTTTGCAATACAGTATAATGTCCATGAGTGGGGTAGCGAGCGATATCTCGAGACTGACGCGATGATGCCGGATGATAGTCTCTCACAGTTACGCCCTGCGGATGCAATCTTTGTTGGGGCAGTCGGACATCCGGATATTCCCGATCATATTACACTGAATGGCCTGTTATTGCCCATTCGGAAAGCATTTGATCAGTATATTTGTAAGCGGCCCAGTGTATTGTATCCGGGCGTCGAAAGCCCACTCCGTGGATACACAGGCAGAAGTATTGACTTTGTTGTCTTTCGGGAGAATACCGAGGGTGAATACGCTGATATAGGCGGTCGAGAGCACCAAGGATTCCAAACAGAAACAGCAGTTCAATCTGCACTGTTCACGCGGGAGGGTGTCACTCGGATTGCTCACGCCGCATTCGAAGCCGCCTCGGCCCGTCAGGGACACCTCACGAACGTAACAAAATCAAACGCACAGGCATACGGGATGGTCCTGTGGGATGATGTCATTGAGACAGTTGCTGAGGACTATCCGGATGTGACTGTGGAGCACTTACTGGTTGATGCGGCCTCCATGGATCTTATTCGACGGCCAGATGAATTCGATGTTATTGTTGCGTCGAATCTGTTCGGAGATATCATTACTGATATTGGCGCACAAATCACTGGTAGCATGGGGCTTGCACCATCGGCAAATATCAATCCTGATCCAGAGTACCCCTCGATGTTTGAACCGGTACATGGGTCAGCACCTGACATTGCAGGTGAGCAGATTGCTAACCCGTTAGCGACTGTGCTCTCTTGGGCTATGCTCTTCGAGGAAATCGATGAAACTGCTGCTGCGGAAACGCTCCGTGAGGGTGTAAGCAAGCAACTAACCGATACATCGGCTCCGCGAACACCAGATCTTGGTGGCGATGCCAGTACCGAGAGGATTATTTCTGATCTTCAGGCGCGGATCTAATGCCACGGAGCACCATCACGATCAACAAATCGCTCACGTCCACGAATGTCATTAATGCGCTCGATTTCACCCGCAGTAAGGCGTAACTCGCCAGCATGAAGATTATCTATTAGATGGTCAGTTCCCGTCGCTTTCGGAATTGCAACGACGGCTTCTGGGTCTGTTACCCACGCCAAGGTGACGCTTGCAGGACTCACGTCGCGTTCCCGTGCAATGGCCTGTATCGGGGATGCTGAGAGCGCATTCCCACGAGCGAGTGGGGAGTAACTGACAAGTGTATAGTCGTTCGTTTGAGCGTGCTCAAGTAGATCCTCCCTGGGTAACAGTGGATGTCGCTCAACCTGATTGGCAAAAAGTGGCGCATCTAACACTTCCATGGCTTCTTCAACGAGTTGAATATCAAAGTTTGAGACACCAACGTAGCCGAGTCGGCCATCTTGAACTAAGTCGTCGAATGCAGCGAGTGTCTCAGTTGGATTATAATCACCGACAGGCCAGTGAATATACAGCAGATCGAGATAAGACACCTCAAGTAACGAAAGAGATTTTTCGAAGCCTTCAATCACGTCAGTATAACTGAGTCCTTCGGCAAAGGGGTGGACTTTGCTTGCCAAGAAAATATCATCACGAGCAACATCGGCAGCAGCAATGCCCGCTCCAACGGCCGATTCATTCTGGTAGAATCGTGCCGTGTCGATATGTCGGTACCCCATTTCAATAGCATTTTTTACAGACTCACGGCATTGGTCGGGATCATCATTTTCCCATGTACCAAGGCCGATTGGTGGCAGTGTCAAGTGGCTCATCTTTTGAATCTTCGATTGCTCATGATTAACAATTTGTGGTCTACAGGCTGAGCAGGGTTTGTGCCTCAGGATCGAAATCTGCGTGGTAATGGCAAGACTCCGCACCCTCGAATCACTTGAGAGAGTGAAACCAGTCGCATTATTTTCATACATGCTCTGACTGCAGCCGTTCATATTTCGATAATAACAAGAAACGATCCTCAAAGTGTGGAGTTGAAAATCTAAATTTCTCTGCTGGTCACTTGAGAGCTGAGAAACGTGGCACCCCTCAAAATCGGTCTCTGAGCGCACAACGGGAGTCATGGAGTTGTCGTCGTCGTGAAGCGGCCGATCCTGATGGACGCTACCATGCGTCCGAGGATGAATTCTAGTCGATTCCTTTCCAGTGGTTGCCAATCTGACCAACGTGTATAGACGAATCCACACTCACAGAACTTGGGACGCCAGTGTAAGCTAACCCACCCCTCAAGGGATGGGCTTTCAGCGTGGACTCCCGCTCCGGCCGAATCTCCAGTAGGAGTTTCATACGCTTCGTTCGCGTTCAGCGTCCTTCGTGCCGCACGTGGTTACTGTGCTCGCTTCGTCGCGCACGTCTTCGTAGATGTCGTCGTGGAGCGTGGTCTTGCTTGTCGTCACGTCACGTACTCACGAAAGCGTGGCGTACAAGGGAGTTAGCCGCCCACAGAAACTCGTCTACGGTGTCTCGGAGAAGTGCGGCACTGTAGCTGTCCATGTCGAGTTTGACGGGGACAGTATGTCACTTCTCCATATACCACATGTGGGCTCGGTGATTGAGAAACGTTGGGGAGTTGGCCCTGTCGTCGTCGGTGGGTTATTGCATTGAGCTTCCGCGCTGTATCCATCATGAATGTTCCGTCTCGGATAGAGAAAAGAAAATCACAGTGCCAACAGCTGTTCTGCAGAAACTCGGCGTTAAAATTCGCATGCTGATGCCGTTGCAGTCCCCAACGGCAAAGCCTCAGGGCCGTCCTCAAGACGCTTCAGCACTACTATCAGTATATATTTATCCAGCAATCAGCTAAACTGTGGGTATGACACATGGGCCTGACGCAGTGCACGAACTCATTGAGGAGTCGGGATGGTCCTATCCGGTAAGTGTGAGGCGACTTGAGAATCAAAAGCCGATGGAGAACATAACCATCGACGAAAGAGGAAATTCAATGATGCTCTTTGAATTACTGCATGAAGCCGACGTCAAACGTTTCGATGACCGGAGTGATCTCGAAGCAAAGATTCAGCCAGTCTGCGAATCGGAGAGCGCTTCGCGGCGAGTTGGGTGGATTGGCAAGATAAAAAATATATTTTTCCCGATATGAACAAGCTGAAATATTTTTGTCTCGCTGGAGCATGCATCGTCAGTCTGGTCACATCATGGGCAATGGCACACTACGGGCCGCAATCAGCCATTCTGTTTGCAGGGATATTCGGAGTTGGGTCCACAGCTCTCCCCTCAGTCCTCTCTCGAATAAAATATTATCTCACTCGTATTTACTCTCGGTATCTATCTTCTGGTCCCAGACATGGGCCAGGGGAAGGCACTATCTTTGTTTCAACCTCTCCGGTTGAGGATGCATTTGAGTATTTAGAGGCAGCTTATACAGCAATCGACCGGGATGACACATATGAGTCGGTCACCCGCGAAGAATTCAGCGAAGGGCCCGGTCTCTCAGTTATATATGCCGGGTTTCATAATTCCTTTGTCCGTGTTTCCGATACTGGCATGGTGGTTGTCACCGGTGCGTCTGAACGGTCAATTGATGTTGTTGATACGCTTCGGGGAATCAAAGACATACAATTTGAACAAACAAATCGTAGCCCGTTCGTTGGATATACACCAATCCGCGGCGCTGCACGTGTCTTTCTCTCTGTATTTGTTGCTATTGCCCTCATGAGTTCGATTGTGATGATTGGTGGAGGTGCGTATCCTAACGACGCATACAACCCAGCAGAACGAACCGTGTTAATGGGAATTGACGCACATGGTGATTTGAACCCTCGGGTAAGCGCAACAGATACGACATTGACACGTGTAGCGTTTCTTGTTAGTATCGTCGAGGAGGAGTCCACTGAAATTGGATGGGCACAGAATAAAACGACCGAGATTGAACGCCACAGCCAACAGGCATTGGCCGTTTCTCAGGAAGCGAGAGAGCTTCTTGATTCTGCGGCTTCCTCTGATCCAACCACTGCACAACGTGAACAGATTAAATCTCTCAGGGTGCAGTTAACTTCAGCAGAGACCGCTGTCGTCACCGCCGTTGACGAAAAAACTCGCTCAGAAAATGTGACGAGCACGGCGACAATCGATGAGACGACACGAGAGCTCGCCGAAGGATAAAACAGGTTAACGTATCGAGTTAATCTGCAATTGTGTCACCTTGGTCCGCTGTCACTGTTCGATCTGTGCGTGGGAGGCCGTGTGCGTATGCCTCGCCAGAGGTCGTATCAAACAGATGAATATCATCATCATCAAATGTCATACGAACAACTTCACCCTCGCTGGGTTCAATTGATGAATCAACCCGGACACGAAACTCTTTGTCAGACAGAGAGAGGTAGACAAAATTATCTGAGCCAACAATTTCAACCACGTCCACGGTTGCTTCAAAACTCTTCTCAGTTGGTGCATTTGGATCGATCGTCACGTCTTCAGGCCGAACACCCATCTCCAATTTTGAGGTTGACCGATTAACCTGTGAGAGGACACGATCATCAAGATCGTATTCAAACCCATCACCACTGAGACGTGGCTGACCCCCGCTACGATTGAGTTCGACATATCGGAAGTTCATTGATGGACTCCCGATGAAGTCTGCGACGAACCGATTCGCTGGTCGGTGATACACTTCTTTTGGAGCACCAACTTGTTGTAGCTCTCCAGAGCGAAGAATGACGATACGGTCAGCCATCGTCATTGCTTCTTCCTGGTCGTGTGTTACGTATACCGTCGTGGTGCGGAATTCCGAGTGAATACGCGAGAGTTCGGTCCGCATGTGCTTCCGGAGTTTGGCGTCAAGATTCGACAACGGCTCGTCAAAGAGAAAGAGCTCGGGTTCACGAACAATAGCCCGGCCAGTTGCCACTCGCTGCTGTTGTCCACCCGAGAGTGCTGATGGCTTCTTCTGAAGGAGGTCGGTGATTCCCATCATGTCTGCTGCATTCTCAACGCGTTTGTCAATCTCTTCACCCGTGAGATCGGTACTCAATTGCAACCCATATGCAATATTATCGCGAACAGTTTTGTGCGGATAGAGCGCGTACGACTGAAATACCATTGCGATGTCGCGGTCTTTTGGCGCTCGCTCATTGATTCGCTCATTTCCTAAGCGTATTTCGCCATTGGTGACCGTCTCAAGTCCTGCAATCATCCGGAGCGTGGTACTCTTTCCACATCCAGATGGACCAACGACGACAATAAATTCGCCGTCTCGAATGTCCAAGTCAAGTTCTTCGACAGCGACAATCGTCTCATTACGCGTATCGTACACCTTTGTCACATCGTCAAGTTCTAATCGTGCCATGTATTATCTCGTATGGTATATTCTACCGTGTATAGTTGTTGGTTGTCTCAAAGCTATGCACCAGGAGAGCCGCCTAAGCCAGCCCCAACGTAGCGACGAGAGAGGCCGTAGAGAATGACTGGAGGCGCGACAAGCAACATCAGCGACGCCATGAGTACATTCCATTCGCGCAATACGTCACTACCAAGAATATAGTAGATTGCGACTGTGGCTGTCCGGTTCGCCTCGTCACTTGTGAGCACGAATACCCACAAGAAATTATTCCACGCCGTAAGGAAGGCAAATAACGCCGCAGCTGCGACAGCAGGAAGACTCAATGGGAGAACAATTCGGAGGAATGCAGTTAATTCGTTGTGTCCGTCAATGAGCGCAGCCTCCTCAATTTTCTCTGGAATACCCTGTCTGAAAAATCCCTGTAGCAGCCAAATATTCTGGGGGAGAACGAATATTGAGAGTCCAATTATGACACCGAAGAGTGTGTTCACCAGGTCAAAGATATAGAATACCTCATAGACGGGAATCGTCAAGACAATCCATGGAAACATGATTGTGAACACAGCAGTGTAGAATAGAACCTTTCGGCCAGGGAAGTCAAGTCGAGCGAAAGCGTATGCGCCTGGGATAGCGAAGAAGAGCGAGATAAGTGTCGCTCCAACCGAGACGATCATGCTATTTCTAAAGTAAGTAACAAAAGCAAATCGATCCCAAATTTGTGTATATGATTCGATTGTTAGCAGATCGAATGCGGGGATAAATCCAGTGTCAACGCTAATCGCGGCGATATTCGTCAGGAAGGATGTTCTGATTACCCAATAGTATGGGATAATCGCAAACAAGCCAAATGCAATGATTCCACCGTAGAGCAGTGCGCGGTCACGTTTATTATCGTTTAACATAGTTGGTTACCTCAGACGTATAGATTCTCTTCTTCGCTGATAGCTTTGACATAAACAACGGCTGCGGACATCGTCATAAGAATCATTGCCATTCCAATTGTGTATGCCCGTCCAAAGTTTAGATCGACAAAGGCCACGCGGTATGTCAGGATGCTGAGAAGCATTGTGCGCGTTCCCGGGCCGCCGCCTGTGAGTGCGAACGGCTGGGAGAATTCAGCCACGTTCCACGCTGTTCGCAGCGAGAGAATGACCACCGTTGGAATGAGCAATCTTGGAAGCGTTACATCTCGAAAACGCTGTAATCTGTTTGCGCCTGCCTGTGCAGCAGCCTCATATTGCTCGGACGGAATATTCGAGATCGCAGCAGCGTAAATAATCGCTGAATAAGCGTAGTCGTGCCATGTTTGTGCAACGATGAGTGAGACAAATGGCCAGAGGCCTGTCGCCAAAAGTGCAGGAGGGTCAACACCAAAGACGCCGAAGAATTTCACGACAAATCCAAAGTCATTGTCTAAAAACCACATCCAGATGACACCACCTGCAAGCGGAGCCGCAAAGTATGGAGACATGATCAATGCACCAACCCAGTCTTGTGCAGCCTCACGAAGTTCATTCAGTAAGATTGCCGCTGTCGCCCCCAAGACGAGCTGAAGGAACGTTGTCCCAGCGACAAACACCACTGTGACGCCGAGTGCGTACACAAAAAGGTCATTTGTCGCTAGCCATACATAATTCTCCAGTCCAATAAACTCACCCGGCTGTCCAAGTTGGGTGTTTGTCAATGTCATATATAATCCGCGAAGGATTGGAAAGTAAAACAGTGCGCTAAACGCGACAAATGTGGGGATAATAAAAATATACCCAGTCCAGTTTTCTTTCAACCGATCCGTCAGTGTTCGCTCATTAAGACCGTACTGTTTGCGGATCTGCTCGCGTGAGCGTACGTCCTGCTGTGCCATGATATTTAACAATTATTCGAATGAGATAAAGATTGTAGTTTTTCTCACGGGAACGGATTGTTTCAAAAAAGGTCTATTTGATGCGAAGGATATGCGCGTCTGCTGGTAGGTGATTAGGATGGCACCGAGCCAGTGTTTTCCTGCTCAAGACGTGTCAGAATGCGTTCACGTACAAGCCCGGGTGTCTCCTCTGCGGTGTGTTGCCCGGCAATTGCCTGGCTGATTGTTTCATTGATATCTGTCCAACGAATTGGGTCACTTGGCCATACGTTCCATGGCCCTCCGGTATTACTGTATTGAGCACCGAACTCGGCCTGGTTTTGCAGCGATTGCTCAAAGTTCTGTGGAAGATCGTATTCATTCCGGATTGCATCAAGTTTTGGAGCAAGTCCTGGAATCGCCTCATAGAATTCACCCCACGCTGGCAAAACAAAATCATTGTCCTCAAGCAGATACTGACCAAGACGCCATGCACCCTCTTTTTTCGCATCGCTGACACCATCAAAGATGGTGTGAGCCTGCTCAAGCGCCCATACATGCCCGCCGTGGTCACCAGAGAGTCCCGAAAGATCTTCAACTCCAATCGCGTCACCAAAGTCAGGATCTAACTGTGGGTTCGGCAGAAGCATGTAGTCGCCCTCTCCGTCATTCCACCCAATCTGAACATCCTCGTCAACAGATTGCCACCGATTTGCCGTTGCCAGTGCATAGGTGAAGGAGGCGACTCGTCCACTGATCATAAGCGCAGGAATGTCCTCGTCGCCCCGTGATGCTGCTTCGTCACTTGAGAACTCATCAGCTAGTTGAATGCATGTCTTGATCATACCATCAGTCCGCCGGCGATCCTCCTCCATTTCAGGATTGGCGACGACAACGTCTGGATCGGTTCCCTCGCCACGAAGCCATGGGTCGGTGCCACCTTCATAAGCGGTTCGACAGTACCCCCAGTAAGATTCGAGGTCTCCGGGCACGCCTGTTTCTTCATAGGCAATAATATCTTGTTCTTCATCAATTCGTTGGAGTGCATCATAGAATTGACTCCACGTATTGAGTTCCTCAAACGGATCTTCGATTCCTGCTTGTGCGAAGTTTTTTGGGCGGATTCCAAGGTTACTGTTCGTGTTTCGGATTGCTCCGAGTGACCATTGGAAGCCACGGAAGTTCGAGACCTGTTGTCCCGCAGCGGTCAACTGATCGGGTAACGTCTCGCTTTCTTGCATGAAGGCTGAGTGATCGGCGAGTTGTCCCTCTTTGAGATACTGCAGACCAAGACCTCCTGTCTCGGCAAATGCCGGAACATTTCCGGACGATACGGTCGTCGTTATGGTGCTAGTGATGTCCCCATATGAAGCTGTCTGGAGGTCAACTTGATATCCCTCGTTCTTCGATGCAAAGTCCTCCATTGAGCTTTGGAAGTGTTCCTGAGTATCAGCGTTCTCGACAGCGTTGGCCGAAATAAATGTGAATGAAGTCGTATCGCTGCCACCACTATCGCTGCCTCCAGAACTATCTGAGTCACCACCGGATGAATCGCTACCGTCACTACCGTCGCCACTATCGCTACCACCGCTACACCCGGCGAGCGAGCCAAGTGCACCAACGCTGGCTGCGCCGGTGGTTATTTTTACGAAATCTCTTCGGGACGTCCCATCAGAGGTCGTGTGACTATGCTTCGTTGATTTATCATCATTGTCTACCATCTTCCAGAGGATAATTCATTATTATTGCATTTATATTTAGTGGATTTAGCACGTCTCGGATCTGACGATAGTGACCTATAATTCACAGTAGTTATGTACTTTTAGCAGGCAGCTAAGGAGAAATGACAGAGACAGACACAGACCTCGCTGCTGGTGTGCGCACGCTATGTCAGACAGTCGAAACAATGCTGGGCCCATTCGGGGCGAACAAGTTAGTTATCGAGGACAGTGGGAATGTAACCGCAACGGCGGCTCCAATCGAGTTATTAGATCGGTTGGACATTGAGGACCCAGCCTTAACATTACTTGAGACAGCAGCGAGAGACTTCAAGAGCCAGCATGGTGATGGAACTGCACTGCTGGTTACACTGACTGGAGCGTTATTACGGGAGGCAGAGAGCCTTACTGAGAAGGGAGTTCACCCGACTGCGGTGAGTGGTGGGTTTCGAGCCGCTCGTGATCGTGCCATAGAGACGCTCGAATTAAACACGTACCCATTGGCAGAGTTTGATGCAGAGACAGTGGCCAAGACCGCCCTGACAGGGACGCGAAATCTATCTCTGCGAGAGATTATTGCAGAGTATATTGCTGAGGCCACCGCGCGTGCAGGCGATGCCGCAGAAGACTCAACAACAATACTGTTCAAAGATGGTGGGTCACCCTCAGAGACCGATCTCATCTCGGGGGTAGTTATTGATAAGGGAACGGTGTTAGATACGATGCCCAGAGAGTATGCCGGTAATATCGCAGTTCTCTCTGGTAGTGTCGATGTGCCACATGCTGGCAGTCAGATGGGTCCCGTTACTCGACGAGTAATTGCCGATGTTGACTCCTATGACGAACGAGCAGCGCTTGGCGAACAGGAGACATCACAGTTTCACGACCAGCTCCGTGATGCTCTCTCGATAGGATGTGGAGCCATATTCACCGAAAGTGCGGTCAATGACCGAGTTCAAGCGACACTCGCAGCACAGAATATGCTCGCTGTCCACCGTGTGGATCGTGAACAGCTTGATTCAGTCGCCTCAGTTACAGGTGCAAATGTGGTCCCATCACTCTCTCAGGTTGAGGCGGGGACACTTGGTCAGGGTCGTGTCGATATCCAACGAAAGGCAGGACAGGATGTTGCAATCATCACCGGGACAGAGGATCCAGCAGTCCAGACACTATTTTGTCGAGCACCAGATGTCCGGAGTGTAACAGCATTTAACCAATCGATAGAGGCAGCACTCGCTGCAACAGTGACGGCGTATTCGACCGGACAGGTTGTTGCTGGGGGTGGTGCTATTGAGACGGCACTTGCACAAGAGATTGATGATTTTGCTTACGAGCTGAGGGGGCGAGAGCAACTGGCTGCACAGGCATTCAGTCGCGCGTTAATGATAGTTCCACGGCTACTTGGCCGGACGGCCGGAATGGATGGGACACGAACAGCAGTGCAACTGCGGGCCGCACATACAGAGGGGCGGTCAGCGACGGGTGTTGATGTGCTTGCTGGGAACACACGGGACGTGCTTGAGTCTGACCCACTGATTGAGCCAGCTGAACTCAAACGAGCAATCATAATTAACGCGACAGATATCGTCACCCAGTTAATCCGGATTGATGCACAACTTCCGGCCACTGAACTTGCCGATGAAAATATTGATCCGCCCGAAGATGTCGACATGCCTGAACAGGAATAATCAATCTCGCTCGGGAATCGGTTCGAAGCTTTCGATGTCGACATTTGGATATAACACATCATCGACGGTCAATAGCCGCTCAGTAAGTGCAACGGCTGAGTCGATAGCCAGAGAAAACACTCGTCGTGGTTCGATAATGCCAGCCTCATACGCATCGTGCAAAGAACCGGTTCTATGATCGACTCCAGTTGGAACAGGATTTGAGTCTGCGTGTGCAGCACGAAGTGAAGGAAGAACTGACAGCGGTTGATGGCCACTATTTGTTATTAAAGTGGCAGGGAGAATCTCAATTGCTTCAGCAAATGCTTCAACAGCGAGCTGCTCTCGCCCTGAGACGGCTGTCGATCGGTCGCGGATAGCGGCCGAAACAGCCGCTGGAGCAGCCCCCGCTCCGGGAAGAATTTGCGCATCCATCGCTGCAACGGCAGTCGTCTCGAGCGCATCTTCAGCTGCGTTTTCATACTGGGTAGCACGACGAGGTGTGGCTCCCCCGATGATCGCTGAAATGACTGGTCCAGAGCAGCCCTCTACGAGAGTCCACACTTCATCATCAACAGTTTGTTGACTAACTCGTGCTGCGTAACCCAAGTCATCTGACTCTACCTGCGTGAGTTTCCCAACGACGTTCCCTCCTGTTGCTCTGGCAAGCCTATATATATCCTCTTTCGGGTACTTTGCTTTATCAATGAGTGAAATACCAGCTTTTTCAAGTTGATGAGCGATCTCAGTGTCAACTTTCTCCATGCAGACGAGTGTATCGACTCCGATGTCAGCGAGGCGCGTCGCTGTCTGCCTTATCGCTGACTGTAGCTCTGATTGATACTGCTGTAGAGCGTCAGCAGATGAAAGATGCACCCCGTCGCCCCCGTCAAGGACAGTTGCTGTATCTTCAAAGTCGATTTCGCGATCAATGATAGCAATCCCCGGCTCTATACACGGAGTGACTGCACCCTGGCCGTTTGGGTCACCGTCATTAGGACGCGAAAGCACCAGTCCACGATACGTTGTATTTTCGACATCGGGAGCAGCCAAGATTCGAACATCATCGGTGTTCAACCACTCAGTCTCTGAGGCGTCGGCCAACTGCTGAGCAGCTTTCGCGACTGTCGGCGCGATTCGCTCTCGCGCTGTCGGGGAGAGAGTGGTCATTGTCGTCGCCGCCACGTTGGTGAGTCGACCCGCGTCTTCGAGATTGAGTGGACGTGCTAATGTATCAAGCGTTTCACCGGCAAACGACTGTGCAATACTATACCCGATGATGACGCTGCTCGGCTCGAGACCTTGCTGTATTAATGAAAGTCCCTGTGAAAAGAGAGCCTCTGTGAGGAGCACCGCCGCAGTGGTCCCATCATGAATTCCTTTTCGCATCCCATCAGTTCCATCGACGAAAATGGCCGTGATTGGGTGGCCAAACCCACTTCCCCGCTCGATTGCATCCATAATTCGACCGGCATCACTCGTGAGGACAATTTCGTCCTGATTTTGCGTGTCTTGTGTTTCGATCAATTTTTCGAGGCCCTTTGGGCCATATGTCGTCCTGACGAGTGAAGCAGTCGCCCGAACAGCATTTGCAATAAATTGACGCGCATCGGCATCTTGGAGTGTCCATTGACTTTGATTCCGAGTGGCCAAATTAATCGTATCCGAGTCATTCGCCGACATGTGTGCGATTTTGACTGCTTATGTGTATAACTGTTTGTAGACAGCCATCAACCGGTATCAGCGTCTACAAACGTTTATTATCCCTGATTAGACACACTGCGTATGACATATGCCGATGGGAGCCACCTAATAGAGGTCTATCAGCGTGCTCGGATGAGTGACTATGGGTTCATTGCAAGTAACTTGACGCATCCAGACATTCTACAGGGGCTGTTGCGAGGTGCTGAGACAGCAGACTCGGATCTCGTGCTCCAGATCAAGCGGGACACTGCAGAGTATTTCGGGAATGGAGATATTCGTGCCGGTCTTAAAGCCGCCAGCGCACATATTTCTGCGTTGAGCACCACCATGGATAATGCAGTCTTTCTGAACGTCGATCATATCGAGGCAACTGACCGAGCAATGATTGATGCAGCGCTTGACGTGATTACACCATCCTCAATAATGATTGATGCGTCTGAGCGCCCACTCAAGGAGAATATCGAGAAGACGCGCCAAATTGTCGACCGCGTCGAACAGATGGACGCGAATATTCTTGTTGAGGCGGAATTGGGCACCATCGCAGGGACTGAAAGTGGAGAGGTTACCAAGGAAGCACTTTATACAGATCCGACCGAAGCAGTTGAATTCGTCGACCAGTCAGGATGTGATCTATTAGCCATATCCATCGGCACCAAACATGGGGTCGCTGCAGGTGTAGAGCTTGACCTTCGGGTTGAGCTGGCAACAGAGATTGGCGAGGCTCTTCGTCAACATGGACTAGAGATTCCACTTGTCGTGCACGGGTCTTCGGGGCTCACGCAGTCACAGGTGACTGCTTTGATGGAAACTGATGTCTGCAAGTTGAATACGAACACTCGATATCAGTACGAGTTGGCGCGGCGTATGTGCGAGTACTGCGAGGACCACAGGGAGGCCATCATGCCACCACCAGATACCACAGATACCCCATCAACAATGTTCGCTGGTCACAGTTGGCAACCTGACAAAACGAGGTTTCGAACACACGCGTTTGGTGATGAAGTTCACCGACAGATCACAGAGGTATACAGCGAACTCGCCACTCTATCTGGGAGCGCTGGGCAGAGTCGTGCCCAGCAGGCACACCGATGAGCGCAGTCGTTGGAGTTGATGCGGGATTAACCACAACAACTGTAGTCATCTATGATACCGATGGTCAGGTACATGCTGAAGCCTCATGCGATACCCCCACAGCACGCCCGCAAGAGGGATTTCGAGAAGTCGGACTTGATACGCTGTGGGGTGCCGTCGCGAAAGTTATCAAGACTGCTGTCTCAAGGGCTGGAGACGTCAAGATTGTTGGTGTGGGGATTGCAGGCCATGGACATGGAGCATACCTCCTTGACGACCAGGGCAAAGCGGTTCGACCGGGAATAAAATCAACAGACAGCCGTGGTGCTGAAGTCGTTGACACGTGGGAGGCTGATGGACGAGCAGATATCATGCGTCACCGCCTGGGATATGGCCCG
This sequence comes from Haloquadratum sp., assembly GCA_028275165.1. Lineage (GTDB taxonomy): Archaea > Halobacteriota > Halobacteria > Halobacteriales > Haloferacaceae > Haloquadratum. The sequence goes on along the minus strand of JAQCNF010000154.1, from coordinate 2,515 downwards.
TTCGGAGCAGACCCACTGTCGATCCTGCAATGGCTTTCGGTCCACGAACCGGGATCGCTTGATTCATTAGACACCCTCCTGTTCTGCAAGGATTATCTCAAATACCGATTAACAGATCAGTGCTGCACGGATGAAATGGAAGCAAGCGTATTCTATGAATTCGGTACAGATAGCTACGCATCAGGAATTTTTCGAGATCTTGAGCTTCCAGTCGATGATTCTATTCTTCCATCTGTTGTACCAAGCCAGACCACCTGTGGAACGGTGACTGAGGAGGCTGCTAGAATCACTGGTCTCCCGGCTGGAGTCCCAGTCGCTTCGGGATTACACGATGTCGGAGCAACTGCACTTGGACTAGGTGCATACCAGGCTGGACAGTCTGCGCTTATCGTTGGAACGTGGGGACAAAGTATTGCAATTCAAGAAACGGTTGAAACAAACGAGAAGTCGGCCGGACTAACCCGTCGATTTCTTGATGAACGGTATCTACGATATAAGGGACTTCGCTCCGCAACAGCTTGTCTTGAATGGTTCACTGATCAATTCGGTGACGTCTGGGATAGAGAGGCAGCAAAGCGTGAGGTGAGTCCATACACTGTTTATAATGAGACGGTTGCGTCTGTTCCTCCCGGAGCGAATGGGCTCTTATTTCATCCATATATTGACGGGTCAACCGATAGCCCAGTTGACCGAGGTGGATTTTATGGACTGACGAGTGAGCACACACGAGCCGATATGCTTCGAGCAGTGTATGAAGGCGTTGCACTTGGGCAAGCGATTCGTTTGAGCGAGGTCACCCGTGACCGCCACGCAAACGACCTCCGTCTTGGTGGAGGTGGCGCACGGAGTGCAGTCTGGGCCGATATTTTTGCCTCTGCGACGGAGATAGATATTCAGATCCCAGCGAATGAAGAAGCGGGTGCGTGCGGTGCCGCGATTTGTGCAGCACTCGCAGCTGGAATATTTGAGACGCATGACCAGGCGATTGCCGAGTTCGTAAGTATAGCTCGACAGCACGAACCTGACCCCGAGGCGACAGCTATCTACGCTGACCGTAAATCAGTGTTCAACCAAGCACTGAGTGCGATTCAACCAACGTGGAAGGATTTATCACAACCTATAGAGTCTCAATCACTATGAGCGACGGGACAAAACAATGTCTGTTGTGTGGTGACCCACAGCAGCCAAGTGCCGTGATGTCCGAAGCGGCAACAGCACTGAAAGATGTTGGAGTGAGTGTAAGTGAGATGGAATGGGAGTCAGACCTCTCAGCTGCAGCGTTTAGAGATATCACGATGGATATGGAATCACGGGGACCAAATGATTTCGATCCAGCTGAACTGATACGGAATATCAAAGACGTACAGTTCTTGATTGTTCACAAAGCACCGGTATCACGAGATGTGATTGAAGCAGGTAACGAGCTTGAAGTCGTCGCTGCTGCACGCGGTGGGACAGAAAATATCGATATCGACGCAGCGACAGAACACGATGTGACTGTACTCCACGCACCAGGCCGCAATGCTGATGCAGTCGCAGATTATGCAGTTTCGTTTGGGCTTGCTGCCCATCGAGAGATACCCCAATTCGTTCGCTCTACCGGAAGTGGGGAGTGGAATCTAACATTCGATCCAGATGGGTTACCGCGTGATGTCCGTTCGTTAACTATCGGTGTCGTTGGGCTCGGGAATATTGGCCGCGGCGTCGTCCAGCGGTGGCAAGGATTTGAACCCGAGGTGATCGGCCATGACCCCTACGTTGATGATGAGGTCATCAAGCAATTAGGAGCACAGCCGGCTGATTTTGCCATGACGCTCAAAAAGGCTGATATTCTTACATTACATGTGAGATTGTCTGAGGAGACCAAGCATCTCATTGACGCCGAAGCACTGTCGATAATGAAGGAATCAGCGATGGTGGTTAACACTGCAAGGGGCGGATTAATCGACACTGATGCACTCGTAAGTGCACTTGAGAACAGGGAGATTCACAGTGCAGCATTAGATGTATTCGCAGAGGAACCGCTTCCGGAGAGTCATCCGCTGTTAGATCTCGACAATGTGCTGCTCACACCACACACAGCGGGGTCAACACGAGATGCTGTGGCTAATGGGTCAAAGATCGTTATTTCAGATCTGAGAGCGATTTTAGCAGGCGAAAATCCAACTCATCACCTCAACTGATTTCATTGATTCCCTTATTCAGCTGTCCTGTATCTTTATTTAACAGCTGCACAAATGCTCAATGTGGCTCCAACAATAACCAAAATCGAGAGTACCGAGTTTCAGTTCGAACTACCTGATGTTGGAACTTCACCGAACGGATTTTGCCTGGTGTACGATCCAGGTGAGACAACATATCGAAAGCTGTTCGGGCTCAAGATTCACACTGACACGGGAATAACTGGAGAGTATGTTGGTGGGAATTCACCAGCAGCAGCTCAGATCAATCTGTTCGCCGACTATCTCATCGGTCGGAATCCACTCCACCGCGAGCGACACTGGAGTGAGATCAA
>JAQCNF010000153.1 GCA_028275165.1 Haloquadratum sp. | reverse complement strand
AGCGTGAGTTGGTATCAATCTCAATAAGATGCGAGTTTGAGTCACGCAGCGTTTCTGTGTATACTGTTTCGACCGTATCAGCAGCAGGCGTATCGACGTGGTGATACTCAAGATGATACTGGTCTGCAGCACTTTCAAAATCCATCGCATGTGGAGTGACAAATTGCTCGGTAAATGGCGGGTCATACGATGAGATGGGTAATTTATGGAAAATGCCCCCGCCATCGTTATTGATCACGATGACTGTGACATCAACATCACACCGTTCAACTGCTAACAATCCGTTCATGTCGTGATATAGTGCTAAGTCCCCGATAACCACCGTGAGTGACTCGGTGGTCGCCGCACCAGCACCAAGCGAACTTGACGTAATCCCATCAATGCCGGAGGCTCCACGATTTCCAAGGACTGTTAAATGCTTCTGTGATGGCTGAGCAAACCGGTCGAGATCTCGCACCGGCATTGAATTTGAAACGTACAGTGTCGACGGGTCTGGAGCACTTGCGACGATTCGGCGTAGTAATCGTCCCTCAATACCGATCGTCATCTCATCGGATAACTGCTGGAAATGCGACTCGGCTGAGGTCCATCGCTGTCGCCACGAAGCAGTTGTTGGTTCCTGCAAAACACGAGCAAGTTGTCCCAGGGTCCTATTTGGGTCTGCTTCGATGAGATCGGTTGCGGTGAACGATTCCTCGCGCCACGCACCCGCTGGATCTATGCAGTACTGGGGCGAGTCAACGGCAGAGAGATACTGGCGTAGTGACTTCGATGTCGGGGAGGCACCAATTCGAATAACTGCCTCAGGGTCGGGCCACCAGTCTGCGAGTTTCGAGTCGACAAATCCGTCATATCCACCGATGATTGGCACGGTTCTCGTCACCCCGCCAAATCGTACATTCGAGAGTGGGTCAGCGAGTACAGGATAGCCGCTGGCGTGCGCGAAGGCTGCGACGGCTTGAGGGTCAACCTCTGAGGGGTTCATTGGTCCACAAAAAAGCAGTCCTCGGGACACCGAAAGTGTCTCTCCAAGTTGAGTGATTGTGTCAGGGTCGAGCGTTGAGGCTCCACTCGTTGTCTCGACATATGCTGTCTCACGACCATCATAAGCCTCAGACGGCAGGTCGTCCGGTATGTCTCCTAACACTGACTTCGGCTCTAAAGGCTTCTCAAATGGGACATTGAGGTGCACCGGGCCAGGCGGGACTCCCTCTGCTGTCGTGAGCGCGCGGGCAACTGTCGTTCGGAGTGAGCGGAGTTTGCGGGCGTCTGCAGCGGGTTCTGAGAGATCACGATACCAGCGGACAGCGTCACCGTAGAGTTTCTCCTGATCGATCGTTTGATTGGCCCCAGAGTCGCGGATGACAGGCGGTCGATCCGCACTGAGGACAATCATCGGGACTCGCGACTGTGAGGCTTCAATAACTGCAGGATAATAATTAGCAGCGGCAGTCCCAGACGTACAAATAAGCGGTACGGGCGTGCCGGAACGTCGGGCGTGGCCGAGTGCGAAGTACGCAGCAGAGCGTTCATCCAGGTGCGAATAGGTTGTGATCGAATCATGCATCGCACAGGCGACTGTGAGCGGTGTCGACCGACTTCCCGGGGAGATACACACAGCCTCAACCCCATTTTTTTCGAGCTCATCGACAATCGTCGCTCCCCACAGCGTATTCCGATTGGCGTCTTTCATTGATTTGTCACAATATGATTAGCCGACAGTTATTCGATGGACTCAGCTTCGAGTGTATCTAAAATTGGACGAAATTTCAACTGCATCTCTTCCCATTCGCGGTCTGGATTCGAGTTATTGACGATGCCGACACCAGCGAAAAGAGTTGCTTGTTCCTGTGTTGCCAGCGCAGAGCGGAGTGCGACAGCAAACGTGCCGTTGCCAGCAGCGTCGATCCATCCAACCGGTGCCGCATACCACCCACGGTCAAATGGCTCGGTCTCACGAATTGTCTCAAGTGCCGCTGACGGTGGCACACCTCCAACAGCAGGTGTTGGATGGAGCGATTCGACGAGTGAAAGAACGTGCTCATCTCGACTCAATGTGGCATTGATAGGCGTCCGGAGGTGCTGTACAGTTGCCAGTCGCTGTACTTCACGTGGTTCTGCTGAGATCGAAGACACGAATGGCTGTAACTGCTGGCAGATTGTTTCTGCGACGAGTTCGTGCTCATGTGCGTTCTTTTCATCTTTGAGCAATTCCTTGGCCAACCACTCATCCTCAGCAGGAGTATCTCCTCGGCCAGTCGTGCCAGCAAGAGCACCCGTCCTGACGGTCCGGCCACGAACAGAGATGAGTCGCTCAGGTGTCGCTCCAATAAATGCCCTTTGTGGGTTCATACCAGACTGCGGCTCAATCATAAACTGATAACATCTGGAGTACCGCGTCGCCAGTCGTTTTAGGATATCAGCCAACTGGACAGGTTGATCGAGTGTCGCTCGGAGCGCTTGTGCTAGTACAACTTTTTGCAACTCACCCGAATCAATCCGTTCTAAGGCAGCAGTCACGCCTGTTCGCCAGTCCGCTTTTTCGGTTGTTCTCTGTCGCGCCGAGATTCCTGGCGGACTCCCGAGTGGGCTGACAGTGTCGAGTGCCTCTATCTGGCTCTGTTTATGACGCAACAGGCGTTCAACGTCATCTGCTGTGGAGTCAGAACAAGCAGCATTCACAGTGAGCCATGCAGCATCCTTGGCAGGGTCTGGCCAGGTCACCTGGACACGCGGAAACACAAACTTTGCACTCGGAAAGCCCTCCCATGACGCATCAGTTGCGCTTTCAGTGTGGAATGAAAATCCACCGAATAGTCGCGGGCGTGCCGCTTCTGTGCCGGCGTGTACATCACCAGATGAAAACAATGACTCAGCATCCGCTCGAATTGTGTTCACCCGATCTGAACCATTAGCTACGAGCGTCGCGGCTGCACCACTACCGACAACCGTTGACCCATCTGGGTCGCTCCAGAGTGTTCGTGGGTGTGCCGCGTGCGTGAGAGTGCTCCGAAACGATGGCGGAGAGATCTGGACCGACCGGCTGATGAACTCACACTCATCTGCATCGGTCCGGGGACTTTCCATCACCCATACTAACTAAGCCACGTTCTTTTATTTGACTATCCAATCCGTTTACATACAAGAGTACTGTGAGGAGAGGGTCGCAGGCATTCCTGAGCGGGTTTTACTGAAATAATAAATAATTCTACGATTGCGAAAAGGTATGTATCTTGCAGCTAAATGAATTATTTCTCATTGGGAAATGTCCGGCGTTGGGTTTATATAATCCCGATTCGAACGACCTGATGTTCAGATGCCAACGGTTGATATTAACGTCCCCGAACACATCGAAATGCAGATTGCGCAATTGGTCGACCAGGGTGAGTTTGTTGGTCGCGAAGAAGCTATTGAGGAGTTGCTCTCCACTGGAATACGTGCATTCAAGACGAGCGGTCCGATGGATGAAGACGACCGATTTGAGGACGATGGTATGATGGGCCATGAAGATGAGTACGTGTTCTGAGCAGCCAGTGAGTGTCAACAAATCTTAAATCACTCTTCCAACAAGTATACGTATGCACAAAGACGAACTTCTCGAGCTCCACGAGCAGATGGTTATTATCAAACAGGATTATGAGACTCGGGAACAAGTCGATGATGACCTGTTCGCTGAGTATGATGCGCTTGATGTTGACCCATCACATGTCCACAAATCAAAGAGCGAACATAAGCACGCAGTTTTCGTGCTGGGAAGCGCATTGGCCTCAACGATGAGCGAAGACGAATTTTCCAATGCCGGTCGCGTTGGAAAACGGATGAAAGAACTTGCCGCGGATGCTGAAGGAAAGCTCTGAGCGAGCGGGTCGAATCGACCTCACACAGTAGAACTCCTGCAGAGTTGCTCCGGCGTAATGACACACGAATAGGCTGATGACTGACCCTCTTACATCAGATCTTGTCCAACGATTGTTAGTGTGTGCGATAGTCAGTGGCTCAATCGTCGCCGTCTGGCGAGTGAGCGATACCCAGGATACTATCCGCCGCCGATTACTCTTCGGGATTCCAATCGGAACGGTCGTGACGATGGTCGTTGTTATGTGTGTCTATTTATTTATCCAGGGTGGGATTTCACATTGGCGAACCCCGGTCACACTCCCGTTTCGGGCATGGTCGTACTTTTCACCGGTCGGAATACTTACAGCAGGGTTCTCACATTTTGGTCCATCGCACCTGATTGGCAATCTCGTTGGAGTTGCTGTGTTAGGTACCATTGTTGAATACAATTGGGCACACTATCCTCAGACACAGGGCGCGCAGTCATTTGCGACACCATGGCTAAATCCGTATGTGAGAGGCTTTTGTCTCTTCCCCCTGATTCTTCTCATAGTCGGAATACTCTCTGCAATCTTTTCGATTGGCCCAGTGATTGGGTTTTCTGGTGTTGTCTACTTTCTTGCTGGTGCTGCGGTGATTCGATATCCACTGGGGACTGTTGTTGCGCTCTCTGGAGCAGACGCCTTGCGATTGGGAATCAATGCACTCGAGAGTCCAGTGAGTGTCTCAAGCGGTCGGGCGGCGTTTATTTCTCCCTGGTGGGCTGATATTGCCATCCAAGGACACGCGATTGGAATTCTTGGTGGAATTCTTGCTGGAATTGTGGTATTTTATCGAAAGTGCAATATTCAGACGTCCCCAGGGCGACTCTGGATCGGTGTCGTTCTGGTCGCTGCCGAGCAGTCCCTCTGGGCAGTTTATTGGTATCGAGGAACACAAACGTTCGTTCTGTACCGCGCGCTCGGGGTGGCGCTCATCTCAATCCTTGGAATTGTTGTTGTCTTTAGTTGGCGGTCAAGGGGGAAATGGAAGAATGGAGATAGGGATATCAAGTCTCTCATCGGTCGTGCTGGCCTCCCACTGTTGATCATTGCATTACTCGTGCTGGCGGTGCCTGCAATCCCATACAATCTGACAACAGTTGGCGACACCACCCTTCCTGGTGAGACTGTTCAAGTGCGTGAATACCAGCTCACATATGCCGAAAATATTCCTAATGGACTGATTAGTGAGTTCGATATTGAGATATTTGGTGAAACAACTGCAGTGAATGCATCTGGAGTGATTGTGTCGCACCCGCGATATGGCATTTGGACAACGGCGGTCTCAAAGGGTGAGTTAGCGCTCCGAGGTCAGAAGCAAGTCCCAATCGGCGGGGTACAGTGGCGGACAGAAATACAGGCAGAGCGTGACGGATGGACAGTGACAGGTAACGGAACGGTCTATCGAATCCGGTTGCGAACGCCGACTGAGCAGAGGATTGTATTTCAGTCACCCCCACAGACCGCAGGCCCTGTGATCAATGGTCGACATATCACAGCCATACCAACAGTGGATGGGTACGACATAGTCGTACGTGGAAACGTGGGTGTTACTAGGAGGATGATCCCAGCGCAGAATCAGACAAAGACTATCGGTGGCATTCAATTCAGCCGGACAAATAATTCGATCATCGCAAAGTATAATCAGACAACTGTCGAGGTGCTCACTCGTGAGACCTATCGGTAGATCAGTGATACCGGCTGGTGTGGATAGATATTAACTTAACCGGTCATGCGGTGGGCGCAGTTATGTTTCATCGCATCCGAATTTTGTCGGGGGCAATCAGTAGCTAATATACGCCACCCTCGTTAGTCGAGATGAGGTCTCTCAGGCGGGGTGATTGGAATAGAATGATAGATGTCAATGTCGATACATCACATCCATTCGATACGAAACACTTCGCTTTGAATTTGCTCCGTCTCACTTGTGTGGAATGAGAACTGGTTTGAAACAGAGAATTCAGCTGCAAATGCATGTGTGATGGTTCCTGCACGATCAGCAGCGAATTCCGCGACGAACTCCTCTGATCCCTCATTATGTATCGAATAAGAGACATCTGCAATATCAGCCGAGACTGTGAGAAACTCACGATCAGCGTGGCGATTACCATACTGAGCTCCAAATGGGGGATTCATCACGACGACGGCAGGAGTCTCTGTCGAAAGCCCACCAGCAGTCACGTCGGCTTGAATCCAGTGAATTGGCGCTGTGGCACCAACTCGGTGCTCATTCTGTATCGCAGTCTGTAGCGGTGACCGGTCGATGTCGACACCAATGACTCGATGAGGGGATCGCAACGCAGCTCCCAGCGCCAACATCCCCGTTCCAGTGCCTAAGTCAACGATTGTTCGGTCTTGAATGTCACCGTTGAGGTCTGCGGTGTGAATCACAGATGCTGCCAACTCGGGAGGAGTTGGGTATTGCTCAAGCTCAGCCTGTGGGTCAGCAAACCCTGCAACCACGGCTAACTGTCCTTCCAACTCAGATTTACCAGGCATAGGTCGTTATGTATCGAAACGTACTCATGCACGATGGATATCGCTGGAAACGAACAAGCGTCGAGTGTAGAGAGGAGTACATATATATGATCTTGCTCATTCATGTATGTTAATCGTGACTATGCTTTCCCGATCGGATTAGCGGTCCTGAGAGGCATCTATGAAGAATACGAGTCGATACTGCGGTATATCGGATAAGAGTTAAATACACCCTTCACCAGCAGATTTATATGGAACGTCCAAGTCGCCAGCGCCAGCGGGAGCAGGAGACAGAGCAGACGTCCGATGAAGAACTTACTTGTTCGGAATGTGAGTCGGACAACATTGTGGCCGACGCCAACCAAGGTGAATTAATATGCAATGATTGCGGACTGGTCTTGGACGAGCGTCAGATCGATCGTGGGCCAGAATGGCGGGCATTTAATCATTCTGAACGGCAATCAAAGTCGCGCGTCGGGGCTCCAATTACAGAGACTATGCATGATCGAGGCCTGACGACGACGATCGACTGGAAAGACAAAGATGCCTACGGACGGTCACTCTCGTCAGAAAAACGGTCGCAGATGCACCGGCTGCGAAAATGGCAGGAGCGTATCCGAACAAAAGATGCGGGTGAGCGAAATCTACAGTTCGCCCTCTCAGAAGTCGACCGGATGGCATCCGCATTGGGTGTTCCACGCTCTGTTCGTGAAGTCGCCTCCGTCATTTACCGTCGCGCACTCAATGAGGACCTCATTCGTGGGCGATCTATTGAGGGGGTTGCGACATCAGCTCTGTATGCGGCTTGTCGTCAGGAAGGAATCCCCCGGTCACTTGACGAAGTCGCGGAAGTTTCGCGTGTCCCACAGAAAGAAATCGGACGGACGTACCGGTATATTTCGCAGGAATTAGGTCTTGAATTGCGCCCTGTTGATCCAAAGCAGTTTGTTCCTCGATTCGCCTCCTCACTGAGCCTCTCTGAGGAAGTGCAATCCAAAGCAACCGAAATCATCGACGTATCAGCCGAAGAAGGGTTACTTTCTGGAAAATCACCAACTGGCTTTGCGGCTGCAGCCATCTACGCTGCATCATTGCTTTGTAATGAGAAGAAAACTCAACGAGAGGTCGCGGATGTTGCACAAGTGACTGAGGTCACAATCCGTAACCGGTATCAAGAGCAAATTGAGGCAATGGGATTTCGCTAATAAGGAGTCAGACGTACGAGACTTCCGTGTGGAGTTTGTGAACTCACTGAGAAGTTGAGAAATACAGGAATCTTACTGACTCGACGTAGTGCCGACTGCCATACCGCTCTATCAGGTGCGCTCTTACAGACGCTGGAGATTTGTCGCTCGTGGCCCTTTATCGGCCTGCTCAATCTCGAATTCCACTTCCTGACCCTCTTCAAGATCAGGACCACCGACGTCCTCCATGTGGAAGAAAACATCTTCCTCAGAGTCGTCGCTTTCAATAAATCCGTATCCGCCAGTGTCATTAAAGAACGCAACCGTGCCTTGCGCCATTGCACTCGAAAGTTTGTATACTCGATAAATAAATGTTGTGACCAGACACGGCACCAATTTTCATCTGTGAGAGAGGGTCGACTCATCGGATAAAGCACGTTGAGAGACGGTGTCGAAACCGTCATATGAAAACTGTGTAATAGTAACCTGTGACAACGTGGATCAACCCATCAGAAACTGGAAGAGACCGGGGAGTAAGGGGACTCCTGAAAACATACGTGAGTATTCTGATATCCCCCAAACAATTTTTTGACTCAGCTGTCGTCCCTGGCGACCAAGTTCCTGGATTAATTTTCGGCGTTGTTATTGCACTCGGATATACAGTAGGAATCGTCTTAGTCACTGTCTCAGCACCTCCGACGGTTGCTCAACCAGAGGTACTCGCTTCAGTCATCCTGCTGATGGCTGTTGGGTTGATTATTGGTCCCATAACACTTCATCTCGCTGCTGCATTCCAGACTGTCTTGCTTATCGGGCTTGCACCTGATCGAGGGGGGGTAAGCGAGACAGTGCAACTCATCGCATATGCGTCGGCGCCATGTCTATTCGCGTTTATCCAAGTTCCAATAATCCGTCTCATAACCTGTGCATACGCCTGGAGTCTCCTGCTCGTTGGCATTCGGTCTGTGCACTCAACCTCACGACTACGAGCAATCGCTGCTGGGGGTCCGACAGGGGCGCTGCTCTATGGAGGCTTATTCCGTGGGTTCGATGCATTTGAGATGCTCCTCACGACGAATGGAATAATATGATTCCTTTCGTTACGAGAGTCGTATATTCTTCGAGTGTGATTCAAAAGGCCTCGATTGAAGTTTCAAAACGGATCTAAATTCCAATAATTGGCCATCTGTGATGCATACACAATCGAGAGTCATTCAACTTGGATTCGACAACAGTTTTAGGCGGGGTCCCTTTTGATACACATAATGGATTTTATTACACACGACGAAGATATCTGGTTTGATTTTCGGGGTGATTCTGCTGATCAGCTAACCTCTGGTCGGTATTATCAAGGAGTTGTTGATGGATTCGCTGATTTTGGTGTTTTTATCAATCTCGCCTCCGGGGTGACTGGACTTCTCCATCGAAGTGAGCTGGATCGTCGTCTTGAAAGTCTTGATTGGGAAACAGGTGATGAAGTGTTCGTACAGGTGCAAAATGTGCGAAGTAATGGAAATATCGACTTGGGATGGTCAATTCGGCAGTCACCCGAGGAGTTTCGTGGCTCTCAGATTCACGACCCCTCGGGAGAAGTAGACGGTGAGGAGCCATCAGTCGAGACCGAAAGCACAGCACCTATTAAACGGACACCACAGGACCCCAGTGCAAAAACCGTCGGAGCAGATGAAACAAGTGGAAGCGAAAGTGAAAGTGGAGGTGGAGCCACAGGCACAGTGCAGACAGCGGCTATAGATGCGGAATCGACGGAGGAATCAAGCAATTCAGTCTCAGAGCCATCCGAACCGAGTATTGAGCCAACAGAAGTCACTCGGACACACATTGAGACGCTCTCCGAACATGTCGGAGAGAGAGTCTCAATCGAAGCAGAGATTGAGTCGATTCGACAGACCGGTGGCCCAACGATTTTTCAGGTGCAAGATGAGAGTGGCCATGTTGAATGTGCTGCGTTTGTCGAAGCGGGAGTGAGAGCGTACTCAGAAGTAAACGAGGGAGATTATATCTCAATCACTGGTGAAATCGAACGACGACAGGGAGATATCCAGATTGAGGTTGAGGAGCTCACCCAACTCGATGGCTCAGCTGCAGCAGCGGTCGAGACACGGTTATCTGATGCACTCTCCGAGGAGGCTCGGCCCGAAGAGATTGACCGAATTCACCCCGACTCCCCTGTCAGCATATCTGATACTCGAATTGCTGATGCTGCCGAAATTATCCGTTCTGCCGTGCTTGAATCCCGTCCAGTTGTCATCCGACATCCAGCGACTGCTGATGGATACGTTGCAGGGGCAGGTCTCGAGCGAGCAATAATCGAGATGATTAGAGACGAGCACGACCGTGCTGACGCAGAGTACCACTTTCTCAAGCGCCGACCGCTGGATGATCCAGTGTATGGAATGGATGCAGCGACAAACGATATCACTCGAATGCTGCAAGATACTGAACGCCACGATGAGAAGGTGCCAGTTATTGTTTTAGCTGGCATTGGCGGGACAAGCGATTCGCTAGATGGGCTCGAACTACTGAACATATATGATGCAATGACTGTCCTCTTAGAGGCTGACACGATCGACTCCGAAGTTCGGGGGGCGACAGACGCGCTCGTCGCACCAGAACCTGGAGAAGATACAACCGCTGTCTCGACGGCTGCCCTGGCGGTCACACTTGCAATAAATATTAATACACGGATTAGTGACGAGATTGAGCACCTGCCGGCAGTGAGTTACTGGGGAGATACGCCAGCAGTATATGAGAGTCTTGCAAGTTCAACTGGCTACGACGCGTCCCGGACCCAACAACTACGCGAAGCTATCGAACTCGAAGCATACTATCAGTCATATCAAGACAAACGCGAGCTCATCACTGACCTGCTGTTTAATGACGATGGTGGACTCGCAGAGCACGTCTCAGAACAATTCCGTATCAAGCTCACTGAAGAAGTCAATACTGCGACGGCTAGTCTCAATACCCAGACAATGGCGAATGTGACTGTCAATACGCTTGATGCAAACGCCTACACTCACCGATTTGATTTTCCGCCTACGCCACTGCTTGCCGAGGCAGTTCACCGTGAGATTCGGAATGAACAGACAATCACGGTTGTGTATTCAACCGATGAGCTGTTTATCCATGGATCTCCATCAATCGATGTTCGCTCTGTCGCCACCAGCGCAGATAAAGAGGTCCCAGAGGCGGGGATAACTGCTGTCGGGGTGCGGCAAAATCGAATCGAATTCCTTTCAGGCGCTCAGGATGAGGCCGTAGACGCTGTGATCTCGGCTGCAGTCAACGAGCTATAACCCACTCTCATTTCATTTTATTCAGAGAGTCGCTGATCATGAGTCTCTGTGTTTCCCTCTATCTCGGTCAAGAACCTCTGGCTGCGTCGTATACGAATTTTCTCTCGTGTGTGAGCGATACTATTAAACATCGAAATGCCAGATATATGTGTATGGGTCGGCACCTAACGCTCGCTGCAATATGTGGTGATAGCACGTGAGTACCGAAACCGAACCGACCGAAACAGACGCATTTCAGCAGACCTGTACCGAGTTAGTGAATCGTATTTTGCGTGGCGATATTGACCGCGATAACCTCGAAAAGCAGAAGCTTGAGGTCTGTTCGGAGTTCTCCTCACCGAAGGTCCCGAAAAATACAGATCTCCTACAGTATGCACCAGAGGGACAGCGCGATACGGTCAAAGACATCGTCCAGCGAAAGCCAGTGCGTACTGCCTCCGGCGTCTCTCCCGTGGCTATCATGACCTCACCACACATGTGTCCACACGGGAAGTGTTTGTATTGCCCTGGAGGACCAGCCAGTGAATTCGACTCGGCGCAGAGTTACACTGGTCAGGAACCAGCAGCAGCACGAGGAGAGCAAAACGAATACGACCCATACGGGCAGGTAACGCTTCGACTGGAGCAGCTCAGACATATCGGACATCCGGTTGATAAAGTCGAACTCATTATCATGGGGGGAACCATGACCGCTCGGAGTCACGACTATCAAGAGTGGTTCGTCAAGCGTGCACTCGAAGCAATGAATGAGTATGATGTGGAGAGTAAACCAAATCCATCAGACCAACGCTCGTTCCGTCCAGACCCAGAGTCTGTCGAATTTAGCTATCTGGAAGATGTCAAAGCGAACAACGAGACAGCTGACGTCCGTAACATTGGGACAACGTTCGAGACGAAGCCAGACTGGTGCGACCCAGAGCAAATTGATCGGATGTTGCGCTTAGGAGCCACGAAGGTGGAAGTGGGCGTGCAAACGACGTACGAGCGTATTAACCGAGAAATGCATCGAGGCCATGGCGTTCAAGCCTCAATCGACGCGAATCGTCGTCTCCGTGATGCAGGATTCAAGATCGGCTTTCACATGATGCCTGGTCAGCCAGGGATGACAAAAGAGATGATCTTAGAGGACTTTCGTCAACTCTTCAGCCAGGAGGCGTACCGGCCCGATTATCTCAAAATCTATCCGACCCTCGTTGTTCGGGGCACGCGCGTGTATGATCAGTGGCGGCGCGATGAATTTGAACCGTTGGGAAATGAAGAAGCCGCTGATCTTATTGCAGAGATTATGGGAATGATTCCACCGTACACTCGGCTCCAGCGCGTTCAGCGTGATATTCCAGCGGACTTTATTGATGCAGGTGTCTGGAAGTCGAATCTCCGCCAGCTAGCCACTCAAAGAGCTGAGCAAAGAGGAATTGAGATCCGAGATATCAGAGCTCGGGAGGCTGGATTATCTGACTCGACAGCTGATCCATCAACGATCGAGTTACAAACGACAGAATACACCGTTGCTGGTGGAACTGAACAGTTCATTGCGTATGAGGACCCAGTAAATAATGTCCTGATTGGCTTCTGTCGACTCCGCTATCCTGGTTCACCGACGCGGCGTGAGTTACGGGATGCTGCGCTCGTGCGTGAACTACATGTCTATGGTAGTGAGGCCGGGTTGGGTAACGATGGCGAGTATCAACATCAAGGATTTGGAAAACGACTCGTTCAGACAGCTGAGAATCGAGCCCGAGAAGCTGGATTTGAGCAGTTGGCAATTATTTCTGGTATTGGTGCCAGGGAATATTACCGGCAACAGCTCGATTATCACAAAGACGGCCCATATATGATGAAGCAGCTCTGAGCGGAGTCGGAATAGATATCTTAGGTAACTGATATTGTCGGTAGTCAGACGATTCTTACGGTTCGTTCACAACCGGTATCATATCGATACTGATAGCCACGTGGAGGAGACCGTCGACAGTTGATAGCCAGTGCATACACCCACAACAGACAGTACCCTCGGTATGCGGAGCAAGCTCTCTGTCTCAGGGTCGAACAGAAACCGAAGGTTTCAGTATCGCGAATAACTGTAGGTCAGTCTCTCGAGCTACCCGCCCACGAAGCTCATGACCGTAGCGATTTTGTCATTTTGATATGTTGGATGTCTGATTCTTCAAATAAGCTGCCGACGTGTCTGTATCCAAGCGTATGATAAAATTCTATGACTCGTAGTTGTGCATGGAGTACGCTTGTTTGAATCCCAGCAGACCGTGCATCGGTTTCGACAGCATTCATCAGCCGACGTCCCCACCCGTTTCCGCGAGCTGACTTGATGACAGCGACTCGCTCTACTTTGCCTGCGGTCGTGGTTTTGCGACGCCATCGAGCAGCACCGACCGGAGACCCGTCAAGGAAGCTCACAAAGTGGTGAGTGTCTGCCTGCGGAGCGTCATACTCATCCCATTCAATCTCAGATGGAACTCCTTGTTCGTCGACAAAGACACGCTTGCGAACCTCAAATGCAGCTTGGCGTTTGCGAGGAGTATCTGCAATGAACACTCCAGTCGTGTTTTGACACATTAATTTTGAGTAACCCAGTCGATGATAACCGGACAAACGAATATGTCTTTTTCACCTCGTTTCAACTCTGTCGGCATTTCCACGTTTGAGAGTTGGCGAGTTCGACTGCGGCTCACGACATTCGGTAAAGAATCCACTCAGTGTAGTGCTCCTCTTTTTCACCGAATTGATGACGAGTGAAGTGTTCTTGACAGCGTTGCGTTCAGCTTTCAGAGAGCCGTCGTCAACCACGAGTGCTCCGAGCGTATCCATCCTCTCACGGTGAAAGCCGGTGAGGAGAAGAGAGATCGCTCGTTGATTTCCGGGCTGGCGAGTGCGTCAGCGTCCTCGGGCCCGAGGAGTTGGAGTTCTGTTTCTCGAGACCATTTTAGACATACAGCGGGCATTCAAAGGCTGATCCAGTCGAGCCATGTAGTTTCCTACTCAGTGCAATGCGGTTTTGTTTCGTTATTGGTATCACTCGGACAACGTGACTTGCTTTTCCCATTGTCGAACGGGTGGCTTTTCAGCCCGCCAGACCGAACTTTGAGTAATGGAACCGAAGCGGGAGCTTTCCAGCGTTGACCTTGCGGCGATTGAGACGGAGCTGAACCGTCATCAGGGCGCGAAAGTGGATAAGGTCTATCTCTACGGTGAGTCGTTACTCCGGATTAAGATGCGGGACTTTGACCGCGGACGTGTAGAGCTTCTGGTCGAGGTGAGTGAGCAAAAGCGAGCACATACGACCGATCCTGACACGATCCCCGATGCCCCTGGTCGGCCCCCAAATTTTGCGATGAAGCTCCGAAATCGGTTACGAAGTGCAGACTTCTTGGGTGTTGAGCAGTATGAGTTTGACCGAATTCTTCGATTTGAATTCGCTCGGGAAGATGGAAATACGACAATCATCGCCGAGTTGTTTGGAGAGGGAAACATTGCAGTCGTTGACCAGAATGGGTCGGTGCTGCAGTGTCTTGAGACAATCCGATTGAATTCTCGAACTGTTGCGCCTGGAAGCCAGTATGAATTCCCGAGCTCTCGGATCAATCCGCTTGCTCTCTCATATGACCAGTTCGTCAAGCAGATGGAAGACTCCGATACGGACGTTGTTCGTACCTTAGCGACGCAACTCAACCTTGGCGGTTTGTATGCTGAGGAAGTGTGTGCACGGGCGGGTGTGAAAAAAACGACTGATATCGATGCGACCTCTGCATCTACATATGATGGTCTGTTTGAGGCACTACAGCGTGTTCGTGAGGATATTGCTCAGGGAGAATTCTCGCCACGGGTGTACTACAGCGACGGCGACCCAGTTGATGTGACGCCACTTCCGCTTGAGGAGTACGAACAGGCAGGGTTGACCGCAGAATCATACTCCAGTTTCATGACTGCAGTCGATACGTATTTCAAAGCTGTAGAAGACCCAGAGGACGATGCGGCGACAGAAACCGACGACAAGCCTGATTTTGAAGCTGAAATAGCAAAGCAAGAACGCATTATTTCCCAGCAAGAAGGTGCAATAGAGTCGTTCGAAACAGAGGCACAGGCCCACCGAGAAAAGGCAGAACTCCTGTATGGAAACTACAATCTCGTCGATAATATCATCACGACGATCCGGGAGGCGCGCGAGGCAGACCACTCCTGGGACGACATACGTGAGACACTCAAACAGGCTGCTCCCGAGAACAGTGCTGCGGCGGCCGTCTCACATATTGATGGATCAACGGGGACGGTCACGGTCACTCTTGAGGGGAACTCGATTCCGCTCCGAATCCGAGATGGTGTCGAAAAGAACGCTGATCGGTTGTATACCGAGGCAAAGCGAGTCGAAGAGAAAAAGACGGGAGCATTAGAGGCATTAGAGCAGACCAGAGCAGAATTAGAGGCCGTCAAGCAGCGGAAAGATGAATGGGACGCGTCTGGGGAGGATAAAAAAGAGCAGGAGCAACAATCGGCGTCAACAGGCCCAGATGATGACCTCGACTATCAGTCAATGGATTCAATTCCGATACGTCGAAATGAGCAGTGGTACGAAGAGTTCCGTTGGTTTCACACCTCTGATGGGTTTCTCGTGATTGGTGGGCGAAATGCCACACAGAATGAGATGCTAGTCGAAAAGTATCTTGAACCACATGACCGATTCTTCCATACGCAAGCTCAGGGGGGACCAGTCACGATTCTAAAAGCAACTGGCCCTTCAGAAGCAGCACGAAGCGTTGCATTCCCTGATCAGACTCTCGCCGAAGCAGCCCAGTTTGCAGTGTCGTACTCCTCTGTCTGGAAGGACGGACGATTCGCTGGTGAGGCGTATATGGTCAAGCCTGATCAGGTGTCGAAAACCCCCGAATCTGGTGAGTACATCGAAAAGGGCTCGTTCGTTGTTCGAGGTGATCGAACGTACTATCGAGATGTCGAGGCAGAGGTTGCCGTCGGTATACAGTGTGAGGATATCACACGCGTTATCGGGGGCCCACCAGCACCAGTCGAAGAAGAGGCGACAGTCTCGTTGCGGTTCAAACCGGGACAGTATGCTCAGAACGATGCTGGGAAACTTGCTTATCGTCGGTTTCGGCGCGCGTTCACCGATGAGTCATTCGTCCGGAAAATTGCGAGCCCTGATCAAATTCAAGAGTTCCTGCCGCCTGGAACGAGCGACATTTTAGACGACTCATGAATATCATTCAGAGAGTAATTCAGCGGAGAGCACAGATGACGAGTTATCGGATCGAAACAGAGGTGAAGGATGCGAATTGGTGATCGACAACGAGTCGATGGTGAGACACTACGGGTGGAGCTGACGCCGGAAAACGTCGACGACCTCTGGCACCTCTCGCACATTCTTGAGCCTGCTGACCGTGTCAGTGGGGATACAACGCGACGAATTCAGCGGGATGATGACGCACTCCGCGATACAGGTGGAGAACGCGAGCATCTCTCAGTGACGCTCTCGGTAACGGATGTCGAATTTGGACGATTCGCGAATCGACTGCGCGTTGGTGGGGAGATTGTCTCATGTTCACGCGAAGATCAATTAGGGCATCATCATACAATCAACATCGAAGTACACGATGAGTTGACAGTCAAGAAGGTATTTGCACCAGACCAGTTATCGCGGCTTGAGGAGGCAGAAGCGGCTGCAGAGAACGCTGACGTCGTCGTCGCAACAGTCGAAGAGGGCGAAGCGCACGTACACACGGTCGCACAGTATGGAACTGAAGAGCGGTTTTCGAAAACTGCGCCAACGGGGAAGGGTGACTATGCACAGCCCCGAACCGAACTCTTTGCAGACCTGGGAATGGCACTGAGTCGAATGTCTGCTGATGCGATTATTCTCGCAGGACCGGGATTTACGAAACAAGACGCGAAATCATATATCGATTCAAACTACCCAGAGGTCGCAGAGAGGATCTCGATGGTCGACGCAGCTAGCGTCGGAGACCGTGGGGTTCACGAGGTTCTCAAGCGAGGGGCAGTTGATGCCGTACAAGAGGAAACGCGTATTTCTCGCGAGGCAGACTTAATCGATGAGTTGATGAAAGGAATCGCGACAGATGAAAAGGTGGCATATGGCGTTTCAGCTGTTGGGGAGGCTGCTGAATTTGGTGCGGTCGAGACATTAATGATTGTTGATAATGAACTTCGCGCTGCCCGGCGTGGTGAGCAAGACTGGGAGCAAGATATCGATTCGATTATTGAATCAGTCGAACAACAAGGTGGTGAGGTAGTCATTCTCTCTGGAGAGTTTGACCCGGGCCAGCGACTTCGGAATCTTGGTGGAGTTGCTGCATTGTTACGATATCGTCTCTCGTGAACTACTCCATCCGACTCGCCTGCCAACACAGGCTCCTTGAGGGTATGGCTTTCTGATTCGATGACGGTGTCAGACGGCGTCTGACAGCCCGTGAGATGCTCTCTTACGAACGCGCTTTCCATCCACAATTCGAAGCACCCGACGAGCTAAATGCGCCGCAATTCAATTCATCGACTGAACATCTGCAGGGAAGCCGCGAAGAGATTAGTTCGGGTTCGGGTTTGAGCTCGAGTTCGAGTCTGAGTGTAGCTTCGACGGTGGATACGCCGCTGCAAGTGCATCGAGAGATTCATGATGCTCAGTAGAATGGGGCGCGGTGAGTGGTGACACAGAGATCGACCCATTCACGACTGCACGCCGGTCAGTCCCTTGAGGGTCAGGAATATCTCCTGCTCGCATCCGCTCCCAGACTCGGTCATGAATTGTTACTCGTGAATCACCCGAGGGCTCGGCTCCCATGTCGTGAAACATTGAGGGGCGAGTTATCTCGATTGGTGCGGCTCCGTCGGTAGCACTAACTGAAGGAGCGTTCAGATTGAGATACTCAGCTTGTTCGAAGACCCCAGCGTCGAATGCGGTATCGATCAAGAAGCGAGTTGCGCGAGTTGCCTCGGCGAATGCAGACGGTGAGGTGGCTTGCTCATGCCACGGGAGGTCCCCATCACCCGGAATATACATCGAGACAGCAATCGCTGGAACGTCGAAAAAGGCAGACTCAACCGCCGCACTGACCGTTCCTGACCGACCGAGTACGTATGCGCCGATATTTGCTCCCTTGTTACAGCCTGCGACGACCATATCTACCTCGGGGGTGAGGACCTCAAGGCCGGCGATGACGCAGTCGGCAGGTGTTCCTTCGACTGCGTACCCGATTTCGTGTTCAGATACGGCGACATCATTTGATAATTTCCTCCCGACAGCACTCTGATCACTGGCTGGGGCCACCACAGTTATATCTGCGATGTCGCTGAGTTCATTATATACCGCGCGGATTCCGACGGCATCAATTCCATCGTCATTTGTGAGGAGAATAGATGGCTCTGCGGTCATATATGTTCTCTGCGGGGAAGGTGAAAAGATGTACCGTCTCGTTTCATCGGCTGTCGAGGCGGATACCCCGACCCTTGAGGTCGGGGAGGAAGCCGACACTTCTCTCCACAAGCCACGTTCGATAGCAAGCCCGACTCCCCACACCTGTTATATATCTTTAATCATATCTAGCCTCGCTTTGAAATATGGAGGTTGTTCGGAACATCCAAATCAAACTCGACGTTTCCGAGGACAACCACGATGTCCTTGATGAGACGTTCGAGCAGTTCCAACAATCGGCGCAACACGTCGCAGACTACGGATGGAGCGACAACCCCTACAAAATCACGGATGCGAAAAATACGCTCCACGACGAGACGTATTCTGACGTTCGTGAAAAACTCTCTCTCTTCAATCCAGCCTCGTACAAAGCGCCTGCAACCTTGCATCAACGGCACTCGGGAACTGCAAAGACCGCATTATCGAAGACGGTGAGAAAGCCAGTCAACCCGAGTTCAAAGGCACGGTCGTCGTGTATAACGGTCGAACAATCACATACAACGACGACCACGTTTCTCTCGCCACGACCGACAAGCGAGTGACTGCCGAATACGTCACACCAGTCAACGACGCGGGCACGCCGTTCGAGGACTACTGGACTGATGAGTCGGAGAAAGGCAAGCAACGCTCCACAAGCGCGATGGCACGTACTACCTCCACGTTGCTGTGAAGAAAGCTCTCGAACCTGATTCTGGCGACGGTGAATCCGAGAACGGAGTGGTTCTCGGTGTCGATTTGAACGTGGATGGCTACCTTGCCGTCACTTCGACGGGAGCGTTCCTCGGTAACGCAGACTCCCTCAACCACCGCCGCGACGAGCACGAACGTCGGCGCGGCAACCTCCAACAGACGGGAACTCGCTCGGCACATCTCACTATCAAGAGCATCGGCAGTCGGTTCGCCCGTTGGAGTGCCGATTACCTTCACAGAGTGTCGAAATCGCTTGTCAGAGAAGCCGTTGAAAACGACTGTACGGCAATTGCGTTCGAGAACTGGAGCATATCTGCGAGCGTATCTCGAACGCCTCCAAGTTCCAGCAGTAGGCGTTCCGTGAACTTCAACGCCACGTCGAATACAAGGCCGAGGAATACGGTATCGATGTAGATGACGTGGCTCCGGCGTACACGAGTCAGCGATGTAGTCATGGGGAGTGTGGATTCACGCACGAGGACAACCGTGACGGTGATGAGTTCGAGTGTCTGAAATGCGGAAAGCAGTTACACAGCGATCACAACGCCGCTCGGAACGTCGGGTGGCGTCTTGTTCAGCACTGGCTCACGTCTGGTGCTGAACGGGCCACGAGTCAATTGGCCCTCAGGTCAGGGACGGTGTGCGCGAATGGTCAGTTTCGACCTACTGCATTACGCAGTGAGAACGGAAGTCCACTGATAAGCCTCGGGGTCGTACGGAAATCTTCGATTTCCGTGATGACGAGAGACGAAGTTTCTCGAACCACTTGACCCCGAGGCGATTGACCGCTGGGAGTCATTTATTCGAGTATCTCGACGACGGATTCTGCATCCACGACAAGATTGTACGCGTCTTCATCATCATTCCATAGACAGAGTACATTTTCGAAAGCGAGTATGCGCCCGTATGCAGCACGCTCAAGTGCTGACGTGAGTGGATCTTCTACGGTCAGGACGGCATAATGGTCGACATGCTGGCTTCCATCTCCTATTTTATATAGTGGATTTGCTGAATCTGCTCGTTGTGGCGTCGGGGTCAAGTTCTCGCTTAGTTTCACAGCGATTAAATCGATTCGATGTGTGACATGAGTATTCATCTTTGCCATCTTTGCATGCCTCTGAGAATTTGCTCTGATATCACTTCGGGTCGCTCCGTCAGGCCGAAGAATCGCATAGGAGAATTTGACAGACGTCTTGACAAAGGTTCCATCGCCCGGGGCATCGGTTTCGGTATCGCGGTCGGTATCTGAAACAGTATCTAATTGACGCTGTACGGCTGGTGGCTGAATCGGCTGGCGTCTATCAAACGACCACCCGCGGTCGTTAGGCTCTGCATCAGGCCAGAGTCGTATCGTTGGTGAGTACACCGAGAGGGCATCTCTTGTCTCAACCACTGCGCGCTCAAGCGTTCGTAATTGAATACTGGTGCGCTTGTCGGCTGGTGCAGTCAAGATCACAGCTCCATCATTCGCTACCCAGGAGAGTGACTGCTCAATAACAGCGCGCGGGTCAGTCAACTCACTGAGGACATTGGCAAACAGAATGAGGTCGAACGTCTCACACTCGGGAGTGAACGTCTCGGCAGTGGTCTGGTGTCTATGGACTCGAACATTTTTGCCAAGTTCACTCTCGAACGCATCCATTACACGTCCAGCCGCCGAGATAGGTTCAACTGCATGATACTCAACGATTGAATCAGAGGGAAAGTAGTCTGCAATGCCAAGACCTGGTCCGCCGGTCCCAGCGCCGATATCGAGAATCCGAAGACTTCGAGAGAGCCAGTCATTCATTGCGAGGTCGTCCAGAACGTATCCTATCGAGGCATAATATGTTGGGAGGTGATATATCGCATACCCGAGAGCAGTCTGGTAATCGTATGAGACCGAGTCTCCCTCAAGATACTGCGATTTCAGCGACCGAATCGCCGAACGAAGTCCAGCTCCGGTTTCACCCGCTGCCCACTGAAGGCCAAACTGTTCAATGAGCAGGTCCTCAATAGTGTCAGCGTACGGCTGTGGAAACGCCTCTGGCTGCCATGACGGACGCTCCAGTGGGTTTTCTGAGACCGGCACAAACGTTCCGTCGGCCTGTTCGCGAATCTTGAGTGCATATGCTTCCTCACGTAATATTTCACGGATGACCGCCGGGTGTGGCGTCCCAGTAATATAATCGGTGATTTCCTCAGGGTCAATTGGCCGGACCTGCCGAAGATATTTTGCGTTATTCAAAACAGCATCGCGATCAATCATGGCTGGTTGAGATCCTTCCCAGCCTGACAGCGGCTTCCTCATTTCTCGGCAAACCCGCATCTATATGTTTCATCGATCGTCAATCAGTATTGTTCGGAGAGTTCCTCATACATCTTCTCTATCTCAGTGGGATTCGATGCCGCAATATTTGCGGCAGCTTCTGCAACTGCATCAGCTCCATCAAATGTTTGTTGAATTTCAGCGTACACCCGTGGAGTCCCATTCAGGACGAGATCTATGAGATCCTCGAATGTCTGTGAGACAGGCGTGATGAACTCTGAACGGACTGGCTCAGCGGCGATTGCGTATGCCAAGATGGCAGCGTGTGCACTTGCTTGCACGCTTTCCATTGCGGTATCGTGTTCGGCGATATCTGTCTCAAATACATCGTTGCCGGCTGTCTCAAATGCAGAGCAAATCGCTCTCAATGCGGGTCCGACCTGGTCATCTACCAGTGCAATATTACCGGGAGCATTCGCCGCCGCAAAAAGCGGGTGGAAACTGGCTCGCTCACGCGCTGGGAGTGCCTTCCTCATGGACTCTATTGGCTCTCGCATGACACCGGTGATATCAAACATCGCCATCTCAGCGCGTGGAGCATGTTGATCGATTGCCGCTGATGCTGCTGAGATAGGGACAGCGAGACAGACAACCTCGGTGGACTCATCTGAGTCGAGTGGGAGTTCTCGTCCATCGACAGCCTGTGCGAGTGTGGTTGCTCGCGATCGATTCTGGTCAGTCACAGCGATTTCAAACTGTGGGTGTAACACCTGTGTTACCCATGAGCCCATCTCGCCTGCCCCGACCACGAGTACCTCCATTTGGACGGTAATCGATGACCCGGAGTCAAAAACAGTTCGATGCTACGCATACGGGTCATTGGAGTGTTTGACGCGACGCTTCTCGATAGAATCTCTATTGACATCCTCCTCCGCCTTCAGGCGGAGGAATCCCGAGCGTTGGGATATGAGGGTTTGCAGTCTCCCTGTTCTCTCGTTATAACCGACTAGCCAAGATCCGAACGGGGGTATTCAGTGAGATTTTCGTGGCCGTCCTCTGTCACAACAACGAGATCCTCAATCCGAATGCCCCCGACAGATGGATTGTAAATCCCAGGCTCAACTGTGACGACATTGCCTGGAGCCAATTCCCCACCATCAGGCGACAGTTGCGGACGTTCGTGAATGTCGAGTCCGACACCGTGTCCAGTCGAGTGAATGAAACCTGTCTCGGCAGTTGAGTCTTCCCGTAGCGTTTGGATCCCTGCTGCTTCGTATACGTCACACACGGCGTCATGAACCGCTTTGCCCGTCACACCAGCCTGGATCGTCTTGAGAGCTGCCTCAAGAGCCCTGTTCGTGAGTGAATACCATTCAGTCAGTTGTGCGGAGGCATCACCGACGACGAACGTTCGAGTCATATCCGCGTGGTAGTGGGTTTGTTTTGACCGAGGGAAAATGTCGATGACAATAAATGAGTCCGGTTCAAGTGCCCCACTCCCCCTATTATGTGGATCGGCCGCCTGTGCACCGCTTGCGACAATTGTTTCATCGAGTGCACATCCATGCTCAAGGAGTGTCGCTTCGATTGTCTTCGTGACTCGTTCGCTTGTAAGTGGAGCATCATCAAGCACGAGTTTATCATCGGCCACGCAAGAACGCTCAAGCATCGATTCTGCTGCTTGCATTGCTTTTTCGTTCGCTCTCTGTGTCTGTCGGATATGGCCGAGTTCCTCTTTGGTCTTGACTGCCCTGATCTTTGTCACGACGTTCTCACTCGCTGGGGAGACAGTTATACCCTGGTCTCTGAGCGCATCGGCACGAGAGAGTGGAAACCGAGACGGTACCTCAACGCTCTCAACCCCGAATGAATGAAGCCACTCAGCAGCGACACGTGCTTTGGCTTTTTCAGCGCCGTATTCAGTAACCTTGTTTCGATAATCGTAATCTGCAAGCCGAGACACACGGTCCACGCGCGCTGTTTCTTTGGCACGTCCATACTCTAGTGTCGAGACAAGAATCGCCTGTATTGTTGGGGTATAAACACTCAAAAATGGGTCTGGTGCATCGAATCCACTCAGGTATCGCTGAATCGCTGAACTCCCATCGGCATCGACAAGATACCCATCTGCGTTGTTGGCGCTCAGATACGCATCAAGTTGTGAGAAGTCAGGCTGCATAGATAGGTACACGCGACCCGGAGGTAAAATGATGTGCTCCGATCGACACCAATCGGTAGCATCTTACAACCACCAATTCGAATCAGTAGCATGGATGTAATTGTCTCCGAGAGTAGGCTCAGTGGGACAGTGCAGGCACCACCATCAAAAAGCTATACACACCGTGCCATTCTGGCGGGTGGATATAGCGAGCAGACAACCGTTTACACACCACTTCGCAGTGCTGACACTCGTGCAACGATGCGGGCCGTGGAGGCTTTCGGTGGCACAGTCAATGATGAGGGCGACGATTCTGTGATGATTCAGGGATTCAATTCCAATCCGACAGTGCCGTCATCGATTATTCGATGTGATAACTCAGGCACGACTATGCGCCTGACGACAGCTTGCAGTGCCCTCGTAGATGGACTTGCTGTGCTCACCGGCGACGAATCACTCCGCAGTCGGCCACAGGGCCCGCTACTTGAGGCGCTCTCAACTCTGGGAGCAACAGCAGTCTCGACGCGTGAAAATGGACAGGCGCCTCTCGTTGTTGGTGGAGGTATTGACGGCGATACTGTCTCGATTCCTGGCGATGTCTCCTCACAGTTCATCACGGCTCTATTGATGATGAGTCCAGCGACAGAGAGCGGATTGAGCATCAATCTCTCCACTGAACTCAAATCAGCCCCCTATGTTGACATTACAACAGAGGTGCTGTCAGCATTCGACATTGAGGTTCGCAAGACTGAGATGGGGTTCACCGTTCCGGGTGGGCAGAGCTACCGCACCCCTGAGCGTGGATACACGGTCCCTGGCGACTTTTCCTCAATTTCGTATCTCGTCGCTGCTGGGACTGTTGCAGGTGCCGTGGATGGAACGATGCAGATAAAGAACGCTCAGAAGAGCGCACAGGGTGATACAGCCATTTTCGGCATTTTAGACGGAATGGGCGCTGCGATTGAGTGGGACAAATCGACAGCCACGGCATCAGTCGAGCCACGACCGCTTACGGGGACCACTGTTGATGTGAGTGACACTCCTGACCTGCTGCCAACAGTCGCAGCGGTTGGCGCTCTTGCTGATGGGACGACGATTATAGAAAATTGTGAGCATGTTCGGTATAAAGAGACAGACCGAGTAAGTGCAATGGCAACCGAACTACAGAAACTGGGCGCACAGGTGACCGAACATCAAGATTCACTTGAGATACACGGTGGAAAGACAACACTCGCTGGAGGAACCGTGAGCGGACATGGTGATCACCGCGTAGTCATGGCATTAACTGTCGCTGCATTAGGCAGTGGTGAAACAACTCGTATTTCTGGAGCAGAGCACGTAGACGTCTCATTCCCAGAGTTTTTTACACAACTTTCTCGCGTTGGTGCAGCAATCGAGCAGCAACATGAATCACCGAAATAACTCACGGACTGACGGCTCGCTCGAAACTTCCATTACCACGGGAGACTGACAGCGATACAATGAATGGTAATCAGTTCGGCCGA
Source organism: Haloquadratum sp. (assembly GCA_028275165.1). Lineage (GTDB taxonomy): Archaea > Halobacteriota > Halobacteria > Halobacteriales > Haloferacaceae > Haloquadratum. The sequence goes on along the minus strand of JAQCNF010000153.1, from coordinate 20,790 downwards.
CTGTTTCAGATGACAACCTATGGTGAAAGCCATGGAGAAGCCATGGGTGTGACTGTCTCAGGATGCCCTGCAGGACTGGAACTGTCTGAAGATGATATTCAGATGGAACTAGATAGGCGAAAGCCAGGCCAGTCGATGATAACCACATCGAGAGGCGAGCCTGATGCGGTTAAGATCAACTCTGGCATCCAGGATGGCTATACCACCGGCACTCCGATTGGGATGGTCATCGAAAACAAAGACGCTCGCTCGGGAAAGTACGAGCCGTATGTGACTGCCCCGCGGCCGAGCCACGGTGACTTTACTTACTCTGCGAAATTCGGCACAAGGAACTGGGGAGGTGGGGGCCGGTCCTCAGCGCGTGAAACAGTCAATTGGGTCGCTGCTGGAGCAATCGCGAAAAAGATACTTGACACGCAAGATATCGAGGTCCTGGCTCACGTGAATCAAATTGATGATATTCGTGCACCGCCAGTAAGTTTCGAAGAAATTCGCGAGCACGCTGAAGACAATGAAATTCGATGTGCACATCCACCAACGGCTGACAAAATGCGAGAGAAGATAGATACATTTCAAAAAGAAGGTGAGTCAATTGGCGGAGCTATCTACTTTGAGGCCAGAGGTGTCCCTCGTGGGCTGGGTGCCCCACGGTTCGATTCGTTCCCTGCTCGATTAGGTCAGGCGATGTTTTCGGTTCCTGCAACGACCGGCGTCGAGTATGGCCTCGGTCAGGAGGCACGCGAATGGACCGGGTCAGACCGAAACGAAAACTGGGAGTTTGACGCTGATGGCGATCCACAACCAGTCGGAAACACACATGCTGGACTGCAAGGAGGAATCACGACGGGTGAACCGATCTATGGTGAGGCTACCTGGCATGCACCGACTTCGATTCCGAAAAAACAACGTACCGTCGACTGGGAGACAGGTGAGGAGAAAGAGATTCAAGTTGTTGGGCGACATGACCCGGTCTTACCCCCACGTGCTGTGCCAGTCGTTGAGTCGATGTTGAGCCTCACGATTCTTGACTTCCTACTTTTGGGAGGTCGATTGAACCCGGACCGACTCGATGGGAATCCTGGCGAATACGATACGGAGTATCATCCCTCGAGCCCGCGGAACTAAGCTGCATTCGCTCGGCTCGGGGATTTCCTGTGTGCAAGATCATGCTCACAGCGAGTGACGACCTTCTGCTGCGAGAAACAAACTGTTTGGCTGGTCTCTATATCTGGTGCGAAGAGAGGTATATCCTACCAGGGAATCTGTGAGCAGGTGTGAGAGAATCGGTGCACCGGTGATTTGACCCGCAATTGATTCCTCATTATTTTTGCTTGGTAACCAATAGCAAAGGCTTTAATTGGCAAATATTAACATTTGGTATACTGGCCCACCAGGGCCGAGAGCTTACAATTATGATAGATAACGAACTTATCTGGCGGATTGCAGGTGGTTCAGGCGATGGAATCGCCTCAACAAGCCAGAACTTCGCTAAGGCCCTGATGCGAGAGGGCCTGAACGTATTCACGCATCGACACTATCCATCGCGGATTCGAGGAGGCCATACCTATACAGAAGTTCGCGTGTCTGCAGAACCACTGTCTTCTCGTGGAGATGGCTACAATTTCCTTCTCGCACTGGGAGACTCGTTTGCACGGAATCCCCAAGAGGAAGCATACTATGGGGTCGAGGAGATCAAGCCACTGACAGAGAATCTCGACGATCTCGTCGAGGGGGGAGTGATCGTCTATGATTCCGGTCTCTTAGACGTCGAAGAAATCGAAAACTTCGACCAGCGCGTTGCGGAGAACAACTGGTACGTATACGACATCGACCTCCGTAATATTGCCAGAGAACACGGTCGTGAGGTAATGCGGAACACAGCAGGTGTTGCAGTGACATGTGCGATTGCAGATATCGATCCAGGTATCATCAAGAGTATGATGGATGATGCGATGCCTGAGAAGATCTTCGAGCCGAATATGTCTGTCTTTGATGATGCCTTTGAGACGGTTCAATCAGAGTATGATCCGGATGCACCAGCAGTTGCTGTGCCAGAGGGCTCTTATGATGAAGAGCAGGTTCTGGTCTCTGGATCGGACGCGATTGCTTATGGTGCACTTGATGAGGGGTGCCGGTTCATTGCTGGCTACCCGATGACCCCGTGGACGGAAGTCTTCACGATTATGTCACAAAATCTGCCTCAGGTCGGCGGCGTCTCTGAGCAGGTCGAAGATGAAATCGCTGCCGCTGCCCTGGCTATCGGTGCTTCTCACGCTGGAGTGAAGGCAATGTCAGGCTCTTCTGGTGGTGGATTCGCATTAATGTCTGAGCCGCTTGGACTCGCAGAGATGACAGAAACACCAGTCGTGCTCATTGAGGCAATGCGGGCAGGCCCATCGACAGGAATGCCGACGAAACCAGAGCAGGGTGATCTCGAGCACGTCTTATACACCTCACAGGGGGACTCACACCGGGTGGTGTTTGCACCAGCAGGTGCAGAGGAGGCATATCACCAGACACGCCGGGCATTCCAAATTGCATATGACTATCAGATTCCATCAATCATTCTCTACGATCAAAAGAACGGTGGAGAGTTGCAAAATATTCCTGCAAGCGTCTTCGATGAGGAGCCGAATCCAGATCTTGGATCGACGCTGACTGAGGACGAACTGAAAGAGGCACCACATGATTCCTCGGGCAAATACAATCGGTACCAACATGTCGGTGAAGACGGAGTGAGTCCACGGTCACTGCCTGGACAAGAGGGTGGCCGATACTTAGCCACGGGAAACGAACATATCCCACCAGGACATATCTCTGAGGACCCTGAGAATCGGAAAGCACAGGTTGACCGTCGCATGGAGAAGATGGAGCACATTCGAGCAGAGCTCAATAATGGTGAGTCACTAAATACCGCATATGGTCCGGAAGCCGCTCAGTATGGCATCTTGACCTTCGGTTCACAACAAGGGACGGTCAAAGAAGCAGTGGAGATTCTCAATACGCGGGAAGGTCGGTCGGTCAAGATGCTCGGTGTCTCCGAGATGGCACCGTATCCAGTTGATCAGGTGTCTTCATTTATCGAGAGTGTTGACGAGGTGCTCGTCGTTGAAATGAACGCCTCCGCACAGTTCCGTGGATTGACGCAAAAAGAGTTAGGAAAGTATGGTGACCGACTATCGAGCCTTCTCAAGTACAACGGAAATCCATTTGAACCGGCAGAAATCGTCGATGGCTTCCTTTCGAAAGTCATCGAAGAGGGTGAATTCCTCGGTCACGAAACAAAATACGTTCCAGCAGCGAGTGATTAATTATGAGTGCATTCAGCGCAATTGACGAAGGTATCGAACATGATCAAACCGAATATACTCCAGGGCTTGAGCCACAAGCGACATGGTGTCCTGGCTGCGGCGACTTCGGTGTCCTGAAAGCATTGAAAGGAGCGGCAGCAGAGTTGGGCCTCTCTCCGGAGGAGATGCTCGTCTGTACAGGAATTGGATGTTCCGGGAAGTTGAATAGCTACTTCGAAAGCTATGGATTCCACACGATACATGGGCGGTCACTCCCAGTTGCACGGGCAGCGAAAGTCGCAAATGATGGCCTGACTGTGGTTGCTGCTGGTGGCGATGGCGATGGCTACGGCATTGGCGGAAACCACTTCATGCATACCGCTCGCGAAAATCACGATATGACATATATCGTGTTTAATAACGAGATATTTGGCCTGACAAAGGGACAGACGTCTCCGACTTCTCCAAAGGGGCACAAATCAAAGACCCAACCACATGGGTCAGCGAAAGACCCCATCCGCCCGCTCTCGATGTCTTTGAACGCAGGCGCATCATATGTCGCTCGCACAGCGGCCGTGAATCCGAACCAGGCCAAGGATATTCTCGTTGAAGCAATCGAACACGACGGATTCTCACATATCGACTTCCTAACCCAATGTCCAACCTGGAACAAGGATGCGAAGCAGTATGTCCCATACATTGATATCAACGATTCAGAGGACTACGAAATCGATCCAACTGATCGGAATTCAGCCTCGCAGATGATGTATGAGACCGAAACAGCACTGCACGAGGGAACTGTTCTGACTGGTCGATACTACGTGGATGCTGATCGACCATCGTATGAGGAGGAAAAGAAGGCGATTGGCGAAATGCCACAGGAACCCCTCGCAGAGAAGTATTTCGATGAAGATCATGAGTGGAAACGGTCTTATGACCTGTTTCTTGACAAACATAAGTAGCGAAAAGCCAAATCAGACCACATAGAGTCGGCTTGGTTTTCTTATTCGCAAGGTATTTTTTTCATCATCACAAATTCAGTGATATGGAAACAACTTCGACGGAGACAGAGATCCTTCGGGTTTTGGAGGACGACGCTCAAGCCTCGTACGCGGAGATCGCAGACCGAGCAGACGTTTCGAAGCCGACAGTGAGAAAATACATCCGAAAGATGGAAGACGAAGGGGTGATCGTTGGGTATTCCGCAGATATTGATCCAAAAAAACTCTCGGAGACCTCCATTGCGCTGGTCGGACTTGACGTGTCGTCTGAGCGGTATGTGGACGCGACGCGGGCGCTCAGAGACCTTTCAGAGGTGGAGTCGTTGTATACCTCATCTGGTGATCATACACTTATTGCAGAGGTGCGAGCCTCTGATGGTGACGCACTTGGTGATATTATTTCAGAGACACTCGTCTCTGTTGACGGAGTCACTGCTGCACATCCGTCGTTCCTCCAAGAGAAGCTCAAATAATCGATCAAGACACGAAGAGTAATCACAGCCATCTGATCATTCATGTCTGGCAAAACATTACCGGGGATTTCTGCTCCGTCGGAGCCACCCTCGGTCATTTGCCATGTAGATATGGACTGTTTTTATGCATCTTGTGAACGGTTGCAAGAACCATCGCTGAAGAATAAGCCTGTGATTGTTGGGATGGGTTACGAGAGAGGGACATCAGATGGTGCAGTCGCAACAGCAAGCTACGAAGCACGCAATTTTGGGATTGAAAGTGCTCAACCAATCTCACAAGCTCTGCAACTGCTCCCGTCTGCGGATGAGACAGATTCAGTGGATAGTGATGTTGGGTATTACCGGCCGGCGCGGCTCGGTGTATACGAACGTATTGCTGCAGAGGTCAAAGACATACTGCACGACTGCGCAGACGTTGTCAGAGAACAAAGCATTGATGAGGCATATCTCGACCTGACAGAGCAGACGACGTGGGAGTACGGTACACTGTATGACCGTCCATTAGCTGAGGGGTATGCAAGATATATTAAACAACGGATTCAGCGGGAGGTTGGTGTTCCAGCGAGCATCGGAATCGCTCCAACGATGTCGGCAGCAAAGGTCGCCTCAGATTATCACAAACCAGATGGGTTAGTCTGTGTTGAGCCAGGGGAGGTCAAAGATTTTTTCGCCCCACTCTCTATCGACGAGATCCACGGAATTGGGCCCGTGACGGCCGCAGAGCTTGAGACGGTCGATATTGAGACGGGGATTGAATTAGCCAATGCTGACCGAGACACAGTTGCCGAAATCCTCGGAGACCGAGGTGCTGAATTACAGGCACGGGCACAAGGTATCGATACTCGCACTGTCACACCGCGTGGTCGGCCCAAAAGCCTCTCTCGCGAGTCAGCGCTCACCGATATTACAGACGACTCTGGAAAGCATCAAGAGGTCATTGCTGCACTCGCGACGGCCGTTGCAGAGCGGGCTCGACAGTGTGACGCGCTTTATCGCACAATCGGAATAAAAGTTGTTGAGCCACCATTCGAGATTAGCACCCGCGAAACATCTCTGTCTGGACCGATTGATGACCCAACGGTAGTAAATTCAGTTGCGAGGGACCTGCTTGCCGAATTCGAGATGATCAAAATACGGAAGTTAGGTGTTCGTGTCTCGAACCTCTCGTTCACGCAGAGCGAACAAACTCAGCTTGATGGCTGGCAGTCTGGTCACTCTCCCCCGAGCAAACAGGATCCCCAGGCGCAGGCTGCTGCAACTCGCTTGGATACACAGACGACACTGTGCGAGTTTCAGTGATTGTCAGTCGCGCACTGTTCCATCATAGTCGTTGAAAACACGCCGATTCTATTCAGCAGTGCTTCCAAGCTCTGGTTTGAGAAGGGGGCTCAGGGCAAAAGGAATAGCATCGTCCACACACAGAAAATACGATCAATTGGTCTTCAGTCTCAGATATTCAACTCTGTTGAAACCTCCTGAAACTGATGGAACCGGTGTGCAAGAGACGAGTATTCTGCAAGGGGTTCTCAAATTTCGGAAGAACAGGCGGTGTCTATCCGAGTGCGAGAAGGCTTTGAGCGAAACAGTCACTCGAAACGGTCGGGTTTGATTCTTGTCAATCAAACTGCGTTCGGTGTCACACCGGAGCTCATCCTTCTCTCGACAATGACGGCGGCGACCGCGACGTTTACCAAACCGAAGGGCACGCCACCGCCAACAGCGCCTTCACACCGATGCTCGCTCAAATGTTCTGACGGATGACGCCGTTCGCCTTCCCTGACAATGCGTAGAGTACCAGGGTTTCGACAGCTCGTCGCCCATCAGTGCGATGTCTGTAGACTCGACAGCCGCGTCTGTTCCCGCTGCGTCTATCGCTACCCAGACAGTCGCCGTCACAAGTGCCGGGGCGTCGTTGACGCTATCACCAATCATCATCACGCCGCCGAACTCCTCGTTGAGAGCGCTACCGTCTCGGCTCTCTGCACCGGTAGCAACTCACCACGCAGGTCATCGACGCCCGCGGTTTCCTGACCGCTCATGCAGTCACCTCGTTATCACCGGTTAGCATCACGACGTGCTTGACACCGAGGTCATGAACGCGTTCGACTGTTCGCTTCGCCTCCGCACGTACCTCGTCGGCTACTGCATGTTCATATTCCGTTCCTCGGTTCCGATGAGAATGACTCTCTTTCCGTCAGTCTGGAGTTCTTCGATCGTATCATTGGCGGCGGTAGCAGCATCGTGACTTTCGGAGTCCCCAACTGTGACACCACCGTCGGACAGAGCTCGGACGAGCTCAAGGGAGAGACCTCACTCCGTGAACAACGCTGGTTCCGCTGCGAAGTGCGTCTCGCCGTCTACGTCGGCATGGACGCCTGTCCCAGTCAGACTCTCGAACTCGGATACGTCGGCCGGTTCGATGGCTGCCTCACCGGCAGCCTCCACGATGGGGTGTTCGCTGCACCCTCCCAGAGTTGCTGCCACGGATGGCGCTGACTCTCTGGTCTCTCCATCGGTGGGGACGACGTCGGTGACAGTAGTTGGCCGTGGGTGAGCGTCCCGGTCCTGTCGAACGCGACTGTCTTCACCGCCCCCGTCGATTCGAGATGTCTGCTTGATCAGGACACCGTTCTTTGCGGCACTCGTAAATCAAGGCTAAGACCTCGCCCTTCAGGGCGAGGAGGATGTCGATCGTGGCGTGGACTGAATAAAGAGACCGTATTACCAACAACTGATAACCGGAACACAGCGAGAAACTAAAACTAACCCGTGAGCTCAGGATGATTCACGATACTGGTTCAACGAGCGAGTTGAGAGTTGCTCGCGGGTCGTCTGCCTTGGCAACACCAGAAGCAAGAAGAACTCCAGTTGCACCGAGTTCGGATGCTGTTTCAAGATCGTCACCACTCGAGATCCCGGCTCCACAGTAGACCGCAGTTTCAGCGTTGACTTCTGCTGCAGCCGTGACAGCATTCGAAATAATGTCTGGGTCAGCAGTGGCGACTGAGACATCACCACCAATGAGTGCTGGTGGTTCAACTGCGACGGCATCGGGACCAAACGCAGTAACCGCTCCAATCTGGGCCGGATTATTTGCACACACACACGTCTCTAATTCCACTCGCTCGGCTGCTTGCACTGTGGTATCAATTGTTGCCAGCCTGAGTCTCTGCTCTGAGTGATTAATCAACGTGCCCGTCGCGCCTGCTCGCTTGGCCGCCTCTGCGAGGGTACTCCCAGTGTGGCTCCCGGGATCGTTCGGATCAATGTGTTGTGCCCAAGTTTCGACACCAGTCTCAGCGACTGCGGCAAGATCGGCAGCCTGTGGTGCAACCGCAATTCGGGCCCCTGATGCATCTGCCACTTCTTTTGCAGCGTTGGCAATAGCGACTGGGTCAGCCGGATATGCTTTTAAATTGATTAAAATGAACACAGCTGTACTCACACGCCGAGGAATCAAATAGATTGACGTTTGCGTGGCGTGGCCTGAACCAGATTACTCAGTCCTTTCGCTTGACGACGTCACCAAGCGTTGTCGTCGTTGAGGATCCACCAGACCACTCGTTTTCTTCTGTTTCACCACCTTCAACGAGTGAGAGATCGAGCTTCCGCTCAATTTTTTTACGCACTCCGTCCGGAGGGAGGATATCAGCCCGCTCGAGTTTTCGAATCAAGCTTGCTTTTTCGTTCAGAGAGTCAGCAAGGTCCTCTTGACTGAGGCTCCGATTTTCGCGAGCTTCACGAATTCGGTCATCGTAGTCACCGACAATCTCGTCCATGCTATCGAACATATCTTGACGCGATGTCGAGGTTGACCCACTCTGCGAGGGTGACGAAGCAGAACTACCACTCGAAGAGCTCGTCGAAGCACTGTTACTTGTCGAGTACTTTGTCGAAGCAGTCGAACTTGTCTCTGTTTTCACTTCTGTGCCGAATTCTTTACAATCATCACAGAGTTGAAGTTTGGCTCCTTCAACTTTCACAGTCGTCAATGACGGCTGTTCTTTCCCGCACATCTCACACTGTGGCATACCGACCCGTAAACAAGGCGGCGATATAAACCATACGCCAATTCTCCTGATTTCGTTCACTGAAGATCCGACCACGCGTGTCGAAAGCGCTGTATCGCGGTCAGATGACCAACAAGAGCAAATGTCAATAGCAGTAGCTCAATGAGACTAAAGCCAAGAAGCTCTGATGGTAGTCCCGCAAAGCTCGACAACACTGCAGATACGACAGCAGTAATACTAACTAGTGCCAACCTATCGGCACGGCCGAGTAATCCACCGTATGCACGTCCAAGCCCAACTGCTTGAATCTGCGTTCCTAAATACGAAGTCATTACCACTCCCGTGACTGCGAGAAGCCCGAATGCAAAGGCCGATTTCCCGGCAGCGAGCCCAATGATAATGATCATATCCGCATATCGGTCAAGGACATGGTCAAGCATATCTCCACTGTCAGTTGACGATCCCAATCGGCGGGCTAATGCCCCGTCGATAATGTCCATCCATCCATTAATAAAGACGAATGCTGCTCCAGCGAGATACCACAGTGGTGTATCAAAGACAAAGGCACCCCCAGCAGCGATTGCCCAGCCAAATCCAATAACACTCACTCCATGTGGGGTCAAGCCTGCTTTGATTGCGATATCGACGAAGGGGTCAATTGCGGCATCAATCGCATTTCGGTACTGGTCGAGTGTCATAGATAACCAGTAAAGTCGACTGTTCCAACAGTCGGCTCGCAGGTATCCTGAAGAATCGCTTCGACATCCCTCACGACATTTTCGACTGATCGACCCGTTGTATCTACTTCCCACACGGATGACCGGCCATGTTTGTCAACAGCCTCAGAGAGGATAATATCGAGTGCCTCGCTTTCAGCATTCTCAGCAATAGTTTCAGACGACTCCCCCCGGGCTGCAAGTCGCTGCGTGAGTTCTTCAGGAGCACAGCGAAGTACGATGACTTTTTCAGCCGACAGGTGATGTGCAAGGTGCGACTCAATGATTCCTGACCATGGCTGTAGATGCGCGCGTATCGCATCAAAGTCGGCGATCAATGACTGCCGCGATGTATCAGTGCCAACAGTGAGACCAGCTTCTCGAATAATTCGATTGAGATGAGAGACGCTGAACTCGTGTGCAACCGCAAGTCGCTCAGCAACGGATGTTTTCCCTGTTCCAGGTGTTCCCGTGAGCGCGATTTGCATGGTTATGCTGAGGAACTGCCACTCACTTGCTGCATTGGCGACGTCGAGTCCAAAATATCTGAAAGAACCGCTACTGCCTTTCGACTCTCTTCGCGAGTCCCGCAGGACAGTCGCACACACCCCGGAAGGCCGAAACTCGTCGTGTCACGAATGATGATTCCCTCGTTGAGAGCTGCTTCAGCGATCGCTGTGCCATCGCCAACGTCACACAACACAAAATTTCCTCCTGATGGCCACACTGGAACCGGGAGTTCATCTCGATAGTACTCACGGGCCCAGCGGGCTGTCTCGACTGATTGCTCCAGATGTGCGGTGTCTGCGAGTGCCTCACGAGCGGCGCGACAGGCGACTTCATTCGCTGCGAACGGGGTGTTTATTTTTTCATATGCATCAGCCCACTCCTCAGGGACAACAGCATACCCAATTCTGAGTCCTGCTAATCCGTATGCCTTCGAGAAAGTTCGGAGGACGGCGATGTTCGTGTGATCTGTCACTAAATTGATTGCTGATGGTTGATGACTATACTCACCATACGCCTCATCCACAGCGACAAGTGTTTTATTATCCACTGTAGAGAGAAGTCGTTTGAGGTCGTTGTGTGGCATCTCAGACCCAGATGGATTATGTGGTGAAGTGATGTGCAAAATACGGCTTTCGTCAATTTGAGATCGTATTGCATCTGGGTCCTGAGTGAAGTCCTCTCCCTTCGTTAATTCGTACGTGGTCAATGAGCCGTGGTGATACTGTGTAGACATATCATAGTATGAGAATCCGGGCTCAGGGACTGCGACTGTCTCACCTGGATTGAGGAAAGCACGTGAGAGGTAATCAATCGCCCCGTCGGCACCGGGGGACAGCCAGATCTGCTTCGGCAGCACATCCCACTTCTGTGCCAGCGCTTCTGTTAGCTCGACATGTGACTGCTTTGGATATCGGTGAACCTCCGTCGCAGCAGTTTCGATTTCCTCGGTTGCGGCCGGGCTCGGCCCGTGTGGGTTTTCATTTGACGACAACGTAATGAGTGCAGCAGGGTCAATACCTACCTCTCGAGCTACCTCTGCGACTCCCTTGCCAGGTGTATATGCAGAGAGTGTCGAGAGATCGCGTGGTTGCATATATAAATAATGCATCTCCCCCGTCTTTACCCTAGCGTTCGGACAGTCCTGTGAGTACCGAGAGTGTTTCGACGTGTGTCTTGTGTGAGGCGGTTAGTGTGAGGCGGCAATCCTCGCATTCGAGAGCGGGGAAAGTATCAATCAGGGATCTGTACTGAGTGGGTGAGCGTCCCAATTCCATCAATTGAGATGCTGATTGTGTCGCCGTCTGAGACGGGCCCGACGCCACTCGGTGTTCCAGTTGATATGACATCGCCTGGTTCAAGTGTAAGGTATGTGGTAATCTCTTCGATCAACTCTGGGATCGAGAAAATAAATTGGTCACGTGAAGAATGCTGACGGGTCTCGCCGTTGACCGATAATGAAATGCTCGCATCCTCCGGAACTGCTGTCGGTGAGGCAAGCACTGGCCCCATTGGTGCAGCGTTATCGAATGCTTTGCCGCGTATCCAGTTTTGCTCTCGGTTCTGGTCATCTCGATTTGAGAGATCATCCAGACAGGTGAATCCTCGAACATACGACAGTGCATCCTCAGCAGGCACCTCCTTGGCCTGTTTATCTATTACGACTGCCAGTTCTGCTTCGTAATCGATTCGGTCCTTTCCGCTTGGAAGTGTGACTTCAGAGTGTGGGTGTGCAACGGCGTTCGGGGGTTTCAAGAACAATAATGGACGATCAGGAATCGGCTCATTTTGCTCCGCAGCGTGGTCGGCATAGTTCAGCCCGACACACACGATTTTTGATGGTTGTGCTGGAGCGAGTATCGAAGCCTCAGCTCTCTGAATTTCACTGCTTCCATACTGGATCGTCTCGCCATCAAGGGTACCTGTTCGCACATAGCCGCTTGAGTCTCGAAATCTAATTGTCGACACACGAAGATAAAAGCAAACCAATCGCTTGTGTGTTTTCTTTTATGAGATATCTCTCACCTCCCCGGCTCTGAAAGAACCACACATACCGATTTGCTCCTGCACCGCAGGCTCCTCAATCGAGACGATTGCTGTTTCGACGATGGTATTATGCGACGTTTGACAGTCTATGTCATGCGGTATTATATCAGCGAATCTGATTTGAGAAATAGCCATGATTCACATCGGAACCGTAGGTCTGTCGACAGCAACAAACAGGTGTGTGAAGGGCGGACGCTAGTTCCAATATTGTGAAGCAGCGCCTCATATTCACGATACTGATGAGCGTCGAGGGTGGTTAACTCAGAAAATACGAGTCATCTGCGAAACAGGGCGGGAACCTCGAGTCTTGAGGCCAAGGGAGTTGGCACTGCAGTATATTTTAGTAGGTACCTCCCCCCGTAATATATAATGTCGATGGAACTGACTTGGCATGGCCATTCCTGCTGGCGAGTTACAATAGACGAGACAAGCTTTCTTATCGACCCTTTCTTTGAGAATCCACACACTTCGATGGACCCGGAGGATGTGGATAGCCCTGACTATCTGCTCTTAACGCATGGGCATGCTGATCATATCGCCGATGCATCGGCCTTTACCGAGGCAACAGTTGTCGGAGTCCCTGAAATGACAGGATACATGGAGTCTGAAATTGGATTTGATGCCAGCGTCGGTATGAATATCGGGGGGACAGTTTCATGCGGTGATGGATATGTCACGATGCATCGAGCCGACCACACGAATGGATTGAATACTGGGTACGAGCGAAGCCTTGGAGTCCCGGTTGGATTTATCCTCAGTGAGTCAGCACCGGTAATGAGCGAATCAGACACCACAACGACGTTTTACCACGCTGGAGATACCGGCTTGATGTCAGAGATGAAGGATGTCATCGGGCAGTATATACAACCGGACGCTGCAGCGCTTCCGACAGGAGATCATTTCACTATGGGCCCCACACAGACCGCGATTGCTGCAGATTGGCTCGGTGTCGAACATCTCTTTCCTATGCATTATGATACTTTTGGCCCGATTGAGATCGAAACTGAGGATCTACTTCACGCCGTAGAGAACAGGACCGAAGGCACGACAGTTCATGTACTCGATGGTGATGAGTCGTACACGCTCACATAGAGAAAGCACTCAGGAGAGTTGTGAGACAATGTCTGGAATGTCTGCCAGTGAATCTATCTCATAATCCGGGCTGATTGCGTGGGACTCAGGCGTCGAGTGGGCTGCAATCCCGGTTTGTACTTGCGCAGTGTACATTCCTGCATTATTCCCGAGGGCAATATCGGTGTCAAGCCTATCACCAATTACGATTATCTCACTGGGATCGTGTCCTAGCTTATCCAAAATCATCTGTTGAGCGACTGAACTGGGCTTACCCAAGATTGTAGTTGGCTGTCTGCCGAGAACGTTCGCGATTGCGTGTATGATAGCTCCGGATCCTGGAATATCTCCATCTGCTGCCGGGATAACCATATCTGGGTCAGTGCCAATGAATGGAATATCAGCGCCCCCAAGAACTCTCAAACATCGCGTGAGCGTCTGATACTCGAACTCTCGGTCAATCGAAGCAACGAACACATCGGGCGCGTCATTTAGGTATGTCTCCTGATAAATAGAGGACGCATGAAGACCGGCGTCGGTAAGTAGTGAGAGTAATCCCGATTCGCCGACAACGCCAATAGTTGCCTCTGGGTGTGTGTCTACGAGATACTTGCGAGTCACTTCGCCTGCGGTGAGAATTTCGCCACAGTCAACAGTTAGTCCAGCTGATCGAAAGCGTTCTTTGTATGTGTGCGCTGGTTCCGTTGGATTGTTTGAAACAAAGAGCCGATCAAGACTATGTCTGCGGCACAGATCCATCGCCTCGTTTGCCCCAGGGAGTGCAGTGCTCCCGCGAACGACTGTACCGTCAACATCAAAGATCATGGCTTCTATTGGCATTGTCTGTGTCTAATCAGAGCGGCCAATTCAACGTAGTGGGCGGTACTCAGACCAGATTCTCAGATATGAGACGCCTCGTTCAACTGATACGGAAAGAAGCATATACCGGCCGTGTAAGAATCTATATGTGACGAATACCCAGTTGACGCTGATCCAGATTGATAACTACGGTCCATGGACAGTGACTCCTGAACCGCGGCGCGAAATGGATTTACAGACACTACAATCGCGTTTATTTGCTGACCTTGCACAATTTATTGGAAGTCGCGACGGGTATATTTACTTCACCCGATTCGACAACATGGTGGCGGTCACCAATGGGCTTGATCAGACAGACCATCAGTTGCTTCAAGAGTCTATCAGGAACCGATATCCTGTTTCAATTAGCCTCGGAACCGGGTTATCTCAAACCCCAGCGACCGCACTCGAAAAAGCAACCTCACGAGTACAAGCAGCAGGTTCCGCACAAGACGGTGGGCGGACAGAGGTGTTATCTGGTGAGTATCTCGACACCCAGGCGCGGTGTGCAGATGACGTTCAAATTGCACACTTTGATGTCAATGATGCCACAGGGAAGTACACAGATCAGTTAAGCGAGTTTGACTCATATATCCAGATTGAGCAAGGATATGCAACACTCATGCGATATCTCCGTGAGACTCACGGTGGACTCTCATTTTTCGTTGGTGGTGATAATATCATCGCAGTGAATCCTGAATTAGACGAATCAGCGTATGAGTCTGCAATCAGCCATGTTCGTGCTGAGGCTAACGTCGAACTGAAAGTTGGTGTTGGCATCTCCAAGCATGCTCACGGAGCAGGGATGCAGGCAAAGCATGCGCTCGAGCACTGCCGACATGATGGGTCGATAGTCGAAATCGACCACTCCGAGGAGCCTGCTGAGGCAGTCGGCGACTGATTCTCTCGTCAATCGTCTCGGGGTCAAGTAAAGTGGTTCGGGACGCAAAGCGTCTCGCCATCACAGGAACGGAAATCGATGATTCCCAATTGGGAACAAAGCCGAGGCTTGTCAGTGGCTCCCGCTCTCGCTACAGAATGCAGTCGGTCGAAAGTGACCGTTCGCGTTCAACGTCCCTGAGGCGAGGGCCGATTGACTCGTTGGCCCAGCCTGTTCGGTAGTGCACTGGCTTTCTCCTCATCTTCGATGATGCAGTTCCCGAGTGGTGTTGATCCAAGGTTGCGGCGCTTTGTACGAGGCTGGATTGGAGAGAGGGGGCCTCACAAACGTCAGAATACGTCTCGTTGTGGGGGGTATTCTTCGCGTCCGTGATTTGGGTTGCCGTCCCACCCGTGGTCTGCGGCGTGTTGTGCCGCTTCTCGGAACTGCTCGAACGCCTCACTGGGGACTTCGGGGTCGCCTTCGGCGAGTTTGAGTCGGATGTTCCGAACACCCTCCATAATTCATCAGTAGGAGTACATATACTCAAATATATTTAAAAATAGTGAATGGGAAGACCTGGTATCGGATGGTTTGTTAGAAAAAGTGTCAGCATCCTCCCCGACCTCATGGGTCTGGGTATCCACCTCGACAGCCGATGAAACCCAGCCCTTGCATTGCAGTGTGTCAGATGAGAGATGGAATCTGTCGTGGATGTGGGCGGACGCTCACAGAAATCGAAGACTGGACAGAGTTATACCCAGGATGAGAAGCAGGCAATTATGTAGCAACTCCCTGAGCGATTGACTTATCCTCAAACTGATTAAATGCCAGGCCCACACCAGGTCAATCGTGACGTGCCCCCACAAATCGCGCGTGTTCCCGTTTCACGCTATACCCCTCGCTTAGTCTGTGGATACTTACCGAATCATGTCATACGAACTATTATAAGCATGCTTTGAGTGAGTAAATACGGAGGGGAAAGGAAATGATTCGATATACGCGGCCATTAGATGCATATCTATACACAGATACACCCGGTGGAGCATGTTGCGTCGGGACTGTTTGAGTATCATCGGAGGCGCAGCCATCATGCCATCAACACTCAACGCATTAGGGTCGACAGAAACACACGAACAGACAGGCTCTGAGCTAAAGCTTGAGAACATACTCTCGGTTGAAACAGCAGACCGGGGTATCCCATGGATCAAACGCACCTTACGTAACGCAATCCCACGGTACTGGAAACAGCCAAACCGAGGTGTCTATCATATTGGTCCAGACACAGAATATCGGGTTCCAAAGTCATACCAGAGCGTCAAGCTCTATGCAAACTTGTTCCACCGACAACTCGGTCAAGTCTACGAACACAATAGATACGATTGTGATAATTTTGCATTCGATCTTCGAGATGCGTTCACCAGAATGAATCCATTCATTAATTCTATTGGCGTTATGATCGATACTGAGCGCAGTCATGCATACAATGTGATTGTCGTTGATGACCAGCCAAAGAAACGATATGGTTCCGTCCATATGTGGGAACCACAATTAGCGAAAGAAGAAGATTACAGTAGCGATAAAGGAGTGCTGATTCTGTAAGTATTGGCCAAGTCGTGATCTGTTATTGAGAAACTCAACAATTTTTTCTAACGAAGCTATACAGCCGTCTCACGAAATGAAAACAGAAGCGCGAATGCATATTCGACAAGGGTGCCCACGTGACTGGAAAGACAATTGAAAATGAGGGTTTTTGCCTCGTTGAAACCCTCAATCAGTGATCGACTTTATTTTCGGTGCTCAGCACGGGGGCGGATCTGACATTACGGCTCGGTCTGTTCAGGACCGCTGTGATCGTTCGATACATACTCTATATGTAGCGATCTGGTCGTGAAAGCAACTAAGCGAGGGTGTCCGACGCTGCTGAATACAACCACAAATTCTCTAGATATGCGTTTTTGCGATCTGGTTAAAATTTATTCTGGACTAGTGGAGGTACTTAGAATTTATCAGTGGAATCGACGCTGATTTCCTTGAGTTCAACCCGCGGAGGTCGCGAGGCGGCGAAAACAATCGTTTCGGCTACGTCTCTCGGCTCCATCGCCTGTCCGTCCCAGTGCTCCCAGTCGTTCAGTTCGGTGATAACTGGTCCCGGCATCACGATAGTGATCCGGACGTCTTCCTCTGACATCTCTTTGCGGAGCGACCGCATGAAGCCGTTGACTCCGAACTTCGATGCCGTGTAGCTGCTTCCGCCTTCCTGTGGATACCGGGCGCTCAGTGAGGAAACGGTAATCACGTCACCCAAATTTGAGTCAAGAATACCCGGGAGGAGCGCGTGAGTCACGTTCATTACGCCTTCGAGATTAACCCGGATGCTGGGTCGTAACTCGTTGAGCTCCGTCTCCACGACCGGTCCGCCACTTGCAACGCCGGCATTGTTGACGAGAACGTCGACACTGTCGAACGCTGACAGGACCTGGTCGACCATTTCGGCGACCGCGTCCTTATCAGTCACATCGGCCGGAAAAACCAGCGTTTCGCCGTCTATCTCTCCGGCAATCGAGTCCATGCGCTTTTTTCGGCGTGCCACCAGCACGACCGAACAGCCTGCGTCGGCAAGAGCTTGAGCCGTTGCCTCGCCGATTCCCGACGATGCTCCTGTGACAACAGCGGTTCGTCCAGCCAGGCTCATATAGCGGCTTAATCTATTGATTAGTTATTCATTTCGAAACTGACCGACAGTGGTTACATCAGTTCTGGCGTTTGGGAACATATGTGCGGTGTAGAGTTTGAAACTGGGGATATCCAGTCGACGTTGTCAGGAATAATTGGCGAGGATGTGGTCAATGTAACACTGCTCCATGACGGGCTCAATCTCTCGCTGGGTATCGACACAGTCGGTAAAAAAAACGCTTACGTCCTCCGGCGGCCGAACAAGTTCCGAAACTCCGATGGCTTTCTTGATATTCATCAGGAATACCGCGTCTTAGAACAACTCCAACACACGCCGGTTCCAGCCCCCGAACCAGTGGCTCTCGATGACGGCGACTCGGTACTCGAGGGGCCGTTCCTGATAACGACTTACATCGAGGGAGAAGCAGTGGCACTCGGGTCGCTCCTTCCTGACCGGTTCCAACACCCAGCAGCCCGGCAGCGATTCGGCGAAATTGTCGTCGAGAAACTTGCTGAGCTTCACACGCTCGATACTGAGCCCTTCAGCGACGTATGTGAGCGAAACTCGCTGCGAGACCAAATTGAAGAAGTGGTTGACCGGATGGAGGCAGCTATCAAGGTGACTGGTCACGACCCCCCCGCTGTCTGGGAAGTGGCCGAGTGGCTTCGTGACAATGTCCCCGCAGATTCGAAGACTGTAGTCTGTCACGGTGACTTTCGGCCGGGAAACATCCTGTTCGTAGGTGAGAACGAGCCACACGTTGGTGGCGTCATCGACTGGGAGACGATGTGGCTCGGCGACCCCCGCACTGAACTCGGCTATCTGTTACTCCGGTGGCGCGACGAGGGGGACCCGACACCGCCAATCAAAAAGATTGCAGCGAGACACCCCAAAACAAAGATAACCGAAGGATTGGGTGGCGATAATGCCCCTAACATCGCCCCCTACACGGCGAGACCAGGAAGCCCAACACGCCAGGAACTGGTTGAGCGCTACCAGGCTAAAACTGGGATTGCTTTTGAACACGATCGGTTCTACCGGACGCTGGCTGCCTTCGACCTCGCCGCGATCTGGGAAGATATCTACAGAGGGCAACTTAGCTCTGACTCGGTTGGACGGTGGGAACCGAACATCGAGTATCTGCTACTCATCGCCGAGAGTATAATGTGTGGGGATCACACATTATAATGACATGAGAGTTCACAAGCCCATGTCCGTGTGCAACCGCTTGTGTTCACTTCTTCGTATTCTGGTGGCCGAGCTAAATAAGAGTAGACACGATACATAAAAATATCAGAGAGTGCATCATGGAACCCGTACCACTCGCTTTTGTTGAATCCTCGTCAGGACTCGCATACAAAGTAAGTGGTGAATGAGCTGACAGAGGGGTCACTCAATTGTTACAAGGATGATCGGACAGGGCTGATCAAAGGAGGCTGTTTTGGGTCGGTGTGATGCGTCACGAATTCTGTTCGTCGAACCCCTAAAACTGTTGAGACAAGAACATTTAAACAATGAAAAGCAATGTTAGCAAGTAACATGATGGAGAAGCTCGAAAAAGAAGTAAGTATGTTAGATCGTCACCGCCAGGTTCTCAAAATGGTCATCGACAGTGAACCAATCGGTATTGTTACAATGGCTGACGAAACAGGCTATCCACATCACAAGGTTCGATATTCTCTGCGTGTGCTTGAGGAAGAGAATCTCATCGAGCCATCCGAGCAGGGTGCAATCACGACTGAAAAGACGGCTGAATTTGTTGGTCAATTGGACGGGAAACTTGACAAAGTTAAGAACAAACTCGATGAAATGAAAATTGCTGAGAACTGACACTCCGGGTTCTGGGATTTGCTCCTGGGTGGCCTTGTTGAAACCCTTGCTAACTAACACGACAGACGAATAGCTGGAGGGAAGATGGATGCGCTCCCGAAATCACGGCTTCTTCGATTCGTTGAACGGGCTATGGTATTGGCTCGTCGTGCTGTGACACGGTATTCGAGTCGCTATTCACGGAAGCGGTTCACGCTCCGACAACACGTTGTCCTGCTCTGTCTCAAAGTGAAGAAGACGACCACGTACCGCGACCTCGTTGACGAACTCATCGAGATGCCCCGCATCCGTGACGCCCTCGATCTCGATTCGATCCCCGCACCCTCGACGCTCTGCAAAGCGTTCGACCGCCTGGAGATGGCTGTCTGGCGAGTGCTACTGAACATCTCGCTCGCTGACGTGCCGCTGAACGGCGTCACCGGCATCGATGCGTCCGGGTTCGAGCGAGCCCACGCCTCAACTCACTACACCAAGCGGGCGAACCTCACCATCCAGCAGCTGAAAACAACGCTGTTGGTCGATACGGCGGCCAACGCCGTTCCCGATATTCACGTGACGACGACACGAAAACACGATACGCAGATCGCCCCACAGGTAGTGAAACGGAACACAGCGTCGATCGCAGTCCTGACCGGTGACAAGGGGTACGACGACCAGATGCTCGGCGGCTCGCCCGGAATCACGATATTCGACCACTCATCAAGCATCGTGAGTTCACCTCACTCCACAAGGCGTGGAATGCACGCCTGGACACCGATCTCTACCATCGGCGGAACATGAACGAGACAGTCAATGCGGCGATCAAACAGAAATTCGGGGCCTTTGTGCGGTCACGCCTCTGGTGGAGGCAGTTCCGCGAACTCGTCACCAAGTGCGTCGTTCACAATCTGGAGCGAAGCCTCGCTATTTCATACGAGGACGGCGAATGTCCGTGATCCGAAGGGAACGGACTGCTGAATACAGAGGTTCTATGCAGCAGTCTGGTCACTTTCGAGCTGCCACATATACGACTGCCAACTCGTGGAGCGCAGGATTCGGCGTTGCGCTTGGCCGTGCCTGCAAGACGACCGAGAGTGCATCCCACTCATTGAGTAAACTTGCTGGAAGTTCTTCTATAACCTCATCAATCTCTTCAATCCACGTATCGGACGGCGCATAGAGACTATCTCTGAGACTCATTCTAATTATACCTACTACGCACAGCACTAATGTACTATTTATAGAGGTAGAAACGGTCTATACCCGATACACTATAGTTTACCCCATAGCTGGGATAAGATGGTTTAGATACCACTGTTGGATTTGAATCATGGTTTTGTTGAGGCCACATGCAACTGATAAGAAATGGATGCTGAATACAGACAGATTGACCCTGCTGTGTATCGATACGACCTTTGAACCATTTTGATTTTTCTCTCCTTGCGGAATCCA
>JAQCNF010000133.1 GCA_028275165.1 Haloquadratum sp. | reverse complement strand
AGATACTCGACACCGAGTGCGGCAACCTCGTATTCGCTGTTCCAGCCTTGGAATCCGTTGTCGGCGGCGACGGACCGCAGGTCGTCCGCGTTCCGGCGGACGACCCGCGGTCCAGCCTTCGTATCGTGTTCACGCTCGATACAGCAGTGCACGTCCAGCACTGCTAATGACTCTGTATCGGTCAGCGTCGTCGCTTTGATCGTTTTGACGCTTCGGTCACAGCGTTGGAGGTAGTGTTGTGAGGCCTGTTGACGCTCAATGAAGGTGCTGTCTAGGGCGACGTGACCTGACTGCGGGAGTTGCTGCGCTGAGACGCGCAGCAACGCCCGCCAGATGTACATTGCGTACCGATCCAGAGAGTGATAGAACGTGGTCGGATCAGGTAGCGCGTCGGGATGAATGCCGAGCCGGTCACACACTTCCGGCATTAGTCCGAGTCGATCGACGAGTTCAGTGAAGGTGTGGCCCTCTTCCTTTCGAATGCAGTGCGCAGCAATATGGGCTTCGCGGGGAAGCCCGCCTGATTCGGGCTTCCCCGCTTGATTTCCCAACGCTTGTTTTGCTACCTGTAGTACATGCTCAACGAGGTCGAGGAGCGCGACTGCCATAATCGACTCCTCGGCCTCATTCTCTCATACTCATTACGGAGTTATCCGACTGCCCTCTGTTGTTTTCAATAGAGGAGTGAGCAGAGCATTGAAGCCGTCCAAGTGGACCCACGGAACACCTCGAAGCGGTGTTCGACCTGTGGGTTTACCCACGACGACAACCGCCACGGTGAGAGCTTTGAATGTCTGGATTGTGGCACCCGTTATCGCTTTAGCAAGATAGCCATCAGCATGATCGGTGCTATCAGGAACGCGACTGTCTGTGAAGCTCCTTTTTACAATCCCAGTTCTCGTCGAAGCTCCTTTTTCGCGTCAATATCGCCAGATGCGTGACCGAGAGCAAGGTCTGTGACTACTGACTGCCAGTCTTGGACTTGGTCCATGAGTTCTTCGTTGACCCGGTCTTCGGTTTTGCTCCCACCATCCACCGTTCGAACTGCAATCCAGCCTCGTTGAGGGAAATATTCGATCACGGCACCACCAGTCTCCGTCTGTAACGCAATGCGTTCGGTCAGTCCCGTTCCGGGACTGCCGCTCATCAGCGGCAACGCAGTTTGTATCTTCTCGGCGTTTGCCAATGCTTCAACCGTCTCAACTGGGACTGACTCCTCAGGAAACGTTGAGAGCACGTCTCCCTGTCCAATTTCTCCAATCTCTTCGACGATTTTCTTGACGTGATCTGGTGCGTCAAGAGCAGGACCGGGACAATCGTGGAGCCGAAGCTTCGTCAACGTCTGGAACGTCTCACCGCACGCGTCGCATGTGTGGGCCATTGTTCACTCTCAACTGTGAGTTCGCACCCATCCCAAATTGGTCTTCTCCTATCTCGTCTTTCCAAACGGTAGACTTCTTGCCGTCTTTCTGGTCTACTGAAGCATGAAGCGGTGGCTCTACCGGATTGTCCAGTCGCTTCGGACAGCACTTCCAGAAGAGGCCGTGGCGCGAACTGCTCGCGCCACGGGCCTCGTTCAACGAGGGCGAGAGATCGGATCAGTGCCGTTTCTCTGGTCGTTCTTGTTTGGGACGACACAGCCAGACGGCTCTGTAACTAAGGTACGGAACTTCTACGAAGCGTTCACTGATCACGACGCCGCCTATTCGTCGATCCAGCAGTGGATTACGCCCGAACTCAAGCAATTGCTCAGCGAGACGTTTGCTCACCTCAGCATCGAACTCGGCGCAACAGAATCTTCTCTCGGTGGACGGTTTGATCGTTTCCGTGATGTCTTTATCACGGATGCGACTGACTGCACGCTCTCAGCAGCTTCCGTCGAGGATTTTCCCGGCTACAGCGACGATCATGCTGGAGCGCAGCTCCACATGATCGAATCACTCGCTTCGCGTGCGCCGTTTTTCGCCTCCATCACCGACGTTCGTACTGACGAGCTGAGCCAACTCCAGATCGGTGACTGGGTTGCTGATTCGCTGCTGTTGGACGATCTTGGCTACCACGACTACGGGAAGATTGCACGGATCGACGAGCGTGGTGGCTGGTTTGTCAATCGGCTGAAAGTCAACTCAAACGGCCCGATTACCGAAGAACTCGAGAGATGGCCCGCAGGTGCCATCTCTCTGGAAGATACCCACATCCAAGATGTCCTTCCAGACCTCTACCGCAGCGAAATTGACGCACTTGCGCGGTTCGATACGCCAAGTTCAGACAGCGAACTCCTCCCCTGTGAGTTCCGCCTCGTCGGACTGCGTCACGACGAGGCGGCCGATGACGAAGACGCACCTGACGCCGATCACGAGTATCACCTGTACGTGACGAATCTCCCGAAAGAGTGGTTCTCGCCCCGGGAGATCGCGGCGTTGTACTCTGTGAGATGGAGCATTGAAACGCTCATCCAAGAAGCGAAATCCGTGTTCGGCCTTGACGAAATCTCGGTCCGGACGACGGAATCGATCGAGTGTTTCATGCTGGCGTCGCTGGTGATGGTACTGCTCAGCCGGTACTTGTTGCGGCAGATTCGAACAGGGCTCGGATCTGCCTGCGATTGCCCCGTTGAGGAGGAGACTGAGACACAGCCGATGTCGTTCTCGAAGCGTCTTCGGGCGTTTGGAACGGATATTCTGGGGATGCTGGCCGAGCAGTTTGGATACTCGTGGGACCCAGGGGAAACAATCGTCAGGAGCGCTATTGATCCAAATGTGAATCACCACGCGCTCACGGAGCGAGTGGCGTACGGAGCCGTTGATCCAAACCTCACGAAGGCTGGAGAATTGGCGACGATCCGGCCCGGCTGACGGCGTTCAGTCGGGCCGGGGAACGCCACGGTGAGTGGCTACACTCTCGATCACACAGTTTCCGGACGGTGTTTCACTCTTCCACCACCGAGAACTGGAGCGTTCTCGCTGATTTTGGCCTTCCGTGAGTACGTTCCACGCTTCAGCAGCACCACAGACGCTCCAAGCTACCGACCTGAACGGTCATCTGGATCTAAAGCGATAACGGGTGGGATTGTGGCTACCAGAACCACGCTGACTACAACGCTTCCAAGAACATCGGCTTGCAGTATCTCCGGCGTCCCCAGAAATCTCCGATTTCTGGTGTGCGAACGAGACGCTAGCGTCTCGTCAACGTCGGCAAAACGCAGACGACGGAGGCGCACCCGTAGACGTGCGCTTGAATCGCGGGACATTGAACGTGAGTGGGGAGTACAACCCTCCTGCCTCGGCTGAGGCATAGAACGGGAGTCCACGCGAAAGCCCTCCCCTCAACGAGCGAGTGGGTCCTTAGACCCCGAGCGAAGTAGGGTAGAGTAGTTTACTGCGTTCGGCAAGAGCCAAAAATAAACCGTGTCGTGAAAACAGGAAGCCCACCCTCAGTGGCTGAGTAGGATGGTAGTTCACCGCCGATTTCCGGTTAAATAAACAGTTGTGGTAGCACTACGCCGCTGAGATATCCGAACAAATGTGCGGAGTAATCAATACCCATCGTAAGGCCCCCAAATGCTGGCCACACAAGTAGCGTCGGAAGCAACAGGCTTAGACAACACGCTCCGAAGGCCAATTCTGCATGTCCGGGAGAAGACAACGCAGATTTAATCTCCGTTTCTGGGACGGAGCATTCAAAGCCAGTAGCGTAGCCGATGTATAGGGCTACGACACAGAGAGCACCGCCCAATGGGATGAGTAACATAACGGGGAGACTCATTCCGAAGGCGCTGTATCCCAGGAGTATCGTGATAAACAATCCAGCGAGTTGCAAGCCCGACCCAGTAGTGTCCTGTGAACCGAGATCCAGTTCTGCCTCGATATATGCACCTGCTGCAACCGGCAGGTATCCGACGAAGACGAACATGAGTCCGGATAGTCCACCGGACACAGCAGAACTCATCAGGATCCATTTGACGAGCGCAGTAATTACTGAACTCCCAACGAGGCCGAACACCATGACAATACGAAAGAGCTTGATTTTGTTGCCGTACCAACTCAGCGTGTAGCTCAGCGGGACAAGCGTTGTATATGCAAATAGATTCCAGTATAGGTGGCTCGCCTCGACATGAATTAACGGAGAGGCTATTACTGCTACTAATACCGGCTGGTCTGGATGAAAGACCATCTGTCGCTTAATAGCAGTTGGGAACGCGTACAGGATGGCGGAGGCGACTGGAAATAGACTGATGAGTATCCAGTCAAACACGCGCGAGCGGGCGATTGTAGCGGCATCAGACTGATCAAGGGTAGGGCAGACTTTGTCGTAACTCATTATCAACGGGAACGCGACAGTAGCTTTCGCTTGTGTGCCACCGGTAGCCAGCTCTGTGACATCCGAGCCAGTCTTGGAGGACTGCTATCGAGGCAGCCTAAATTTAACCACCAGATGTCATAGTTATTTTGTTTCAAGAACCCATCGGAATATTTTTCATTGGAGCTGAGGTTACTCTGCTGGCCGAAAGATACACCGGCAACATGCTGCCTCCATGCGACCATACAATGATAGTTCATGGCATATGCATTAAACGACACGGCCTGATTTTTTCTTTTGATAATTTGGAGAGGTCAGAGTGAACTTTTATAAGTGGTCGGACCTCAGACGGACCAAATTCCACAGGCTGGGCTGACCCAATAACACGTCGTTTAAACAGGAAAGCTTGGGTGGGGAACCAGGCTCCCGGCGAGTGTGGCCGGTGTTACAGCAGGTTCCCATTTTGGCATCAGGACCAGACACGGCAGAGTCGGGGGTGGATTGGGGGGTGAGTGACTTGCCGTTTCTGTGTCTTGGTCGGAGATCAGTTACTTGGAATTAACTGATCCAATCGATTGGATACTGTCTTTCGTATTAATTTTTTCCCTTTCAGAAAGCTCTTCTTAGCTATTATTTTTTCGCGTGTGTGAGGAGCCTCGAGGTCGGGCCCCATGGTCGATCTCTCAGGCGACTCGCTTGGATATGTCGGAATCTTACCAAACAATACGTTGGCCATCCGGACGTGTCCGCCACGCCAGTTAGCGTGGACGGGTAGCCGAGTAGAGGTAGATAGCGTTGGCTCCATTCCGTATCGAACTCGAAAAGAGTCTACAGACACCTCAGTTCTCAAACTCGCTCAAATCGCCAATGAGATACCAAACTAGTTCAATGAAGCAGTATATATCTTGGTTACGCAGGATGAGTCACACTCAAAGTTCAGCGCCACAGGACAAAACAGCTAGAGATATCTGGCGCGATGGGAGTGTTATTTTCGCGGGTGGCTTGGCTATCCTGATGCTCATGTGGCGACAGGGCATAGTCATTACAGATACGTACGCTGTTGCTAATGCTCTTGTTGCGGTGTCAAATGGACAGTTGACTATCGAAACGATTGCATATGGACCACACGCGCGCGTGCCAGGTATGCACATCGTTGATGACCAGCTGTATGGACGGAACTATGGACAGGCTTTTTTTAGCTTGCCAGCCCTGTGGGCTCTGAACGGGTTGGCGCGGGTAACTGACGCATCAACGGTCATTGCTCTCATCTGGACCGGGAGTCTCACTGTAGCTCTGCTCAGCCTCGTTGGTACTGACTTGCGAAGACAAGCCACAATTATCACATTGACCTTTTGTCTGTTTCTTGCGCAGCTCACAGTCACTCGCCCACCGAGCAGTGCAACCACTCCGGTGTTGGCACTGCAACTAACAAGTCTGGTCGCAGGCGCACTGGTGCCGGTCTTCATGTACGGACTCTGCCGAGGTATTTATGACCGGGACATCGGAATCGTTGCAGCGGGCGTGACACTACTTGCGTCACCAGTTGCCTTCTGGAGTACAGTCCCGAAACGCCACAGTTTCACGGCACTGTTTGTCGTTGCATCACTGTATGGCCTATATTACAGTCGAGTAGCTGCATCGGACAATGTTCTTTTGTACCGAGCGCTTGCATATGTTCCAGTTGGTCTCTTAGTCTGGGTTCACGCGCCCGAGGGACTCATTCTTTGCATTGCCTTGGTGAGTGCGGACTTCCTAACTGCTAGGTCAACCGGCCCACGTGAATTGGCAGTTGTTGCCACCAGCCTATTCATCAGTCTCAGTCCATCTTTTCTCACGAATACGCTTATTTCCGGTAACCCGCTCACACCTCCCCGAGCACTGCCAGACTATCGTCAGTTCTACTTGGCCCAGCAAGCCGGTGATTCGACAGCGGCCGTTGGCAGTTCCGCAGGTAACGTTATTGTAGCTGCTATTACAAGAGTGGCCCAGTTCATAACCCAGGTCATGGCGGGTCTGGCACACGCTGTTGAGCCGACCCGATTGCTGAGGATATTTATATTCCGGTCACAGCCAACGTACGTTACGCCCGGAGGCTCTGGACTGCTTGTCTCTGATGTGCACGTGAATTTAGCTGTGCTGCCGGCTATGCCACTCTTCGGAGTCCTTGTCGCGTGGCCGATCCACGTCTTCAAGGCTCGAGACTCCCTCTCGCTCTCGACACACAATCTGACGGCGGCACGTGCAGCTGACGTGTTTTGTGTAGTGTACCTGTCGCTTATGTTGCTTATATACCTCCCCAGACTCCCAGTCCATACCTCCTATACTGTTCGCTATCTTCACCCACTGTACCCCATAGGGATTTATGCTGTTGTTCGATTACCAAGCATTCGAACAGTGATACGTTCGTACCCATGGTGGCTTCTAGGTGGATATATTGGTGTAGTTGGAATCGGTAGTCTGGGGACTCTCAGCGCCCTTGCATACGGAATAGAATCACTGACTGTTGCGCTGGTACTATCACGTGTTGCCCTTGGAATCGGTGTCATGGTTGCCGTGTGGACGGTTTTAGCAACGGAACACACACGTGCCAGAGCTATAATGCTGAGCGCCGCTGCCGCCTCAACAACAGTGTATATAGCATTCTATTCACACGTTGTTGCTAACCATCTTCCATCAGCGCTACCTATTATCAGGTAACTGATAGGCGATTAAACTAGCAGGCTGGAATCGATCGGAACGGAGCGGATTCCGAACCGCTCTTCAGAGGGGCCTCTCCGCTCACGTGACAAGACAGTCTCGAAAAACAGTCGGCGAATGTCAAACCATAGAAAAGTTTGCCAACGTGCCGACTGTTCAAAGAGATCAAAAGACACCCCAGAATCTGTTGACATTTGCTAACGTCCCCGTGAAAAAAAAACAACACCGGGGTGTCCCGCATGATCGAAAATAAGCGTAACAACTAGTTAGCATGGCCGGCAGTCCACAATACCGATAATAGTATCGGACTACCCGTGTCCGAAAGCGGTGGTAGTCCTGTAAATGGACTGCAAACCTGAGTACCGTTCACAAGGCAGGAATGTTGTCTCCGGCGAGTCACGGATGAGACTCCCACGGCGGGGAACCGCGCTGTTCAGGGCGCCGAGGATGTCATGTGTCCTGCATACGGAAACTGGATGGTAATATTCGTCCAGCCATCCCTGCGTTCGTAATTGAGGGATCCATCTGCAGCATCGACTACCCATCGAACGATCCACAATCCAAGACCGTTACAATGTTTAAGTTGTGTTACATCGTCATCGCCAAACACCACGTCACGCTCATGCGCTGGAATTCCAGATCCATTGTTAGCGACGGTAATAGTTACTGCATCACCGCTCTCTCTTGTCGTCAGATGTATTGGACTTACTTGAGCAGCCTCAACATTGACACATATATCACCTGAATTATGCTCAATTCCGCTCTGAATAAGGATCAAAATCGCTTCTCGAATTTTTGAACTGACGGTAACAGGCAAGTGATTCTCTATCTCACTCTTTATTGTCGCCTCAGGCCACTTGTTGCGTGATTCACTAATAATATCGGTCAAAGTTTGACTGATATCCTGTTGTGGTTGCTCATGTCGATTATCAAGAATATCTTCAGCATCAAGTGACTGCTCACTGACTTCCTCTAACTGCGTGGCCTGGGAGGCAATTTTGTTTGCAGCGGAGATTGTCTGCTCTGACTCTGTCTGATGTAGGATTTCATCCACCATTCCAAAGATTACTGTGAGGCGATTTCGGAGGTTATGACGCATCACCCGGTGTAATACTCTTAGTTGTTGTCTAGGTTGGTGCTGCCCAAACAATTCTGTATATACTGCAATACCGTGCTGTTGGTCCGAGTTTCCATGTCGTATTTCGTACTGTAAGAATTCTTCAAGCCCGTCGGCCGTCTGATATACTGTCGTTTCCTGGAATGTCTGCTTATTTTTAATTTCCGAGTCAATAGGGCTGTCTGTTCCCGGATAAGATGCAAGATAATTTTCAGGTTTGTTACAGTTAATCTCTTCACTCGTAGATCCAAATCTCCTCTCGAATTCCGCATTCACCCGGGTGATTTGGGGGCCGTCACTATTTATATCATATACCAAAGCCGGGTCGTCAACGACGTCAATAATGTCCGCCGTCCGACTTGTTTCCCCCACAGCGAGAGGAGAGCTTACTGAACCCCCACAAGGGGATATCGAACCAATAAGACATTCGCTGGTCTCGCATGAAGCTAGATTGCTGACTTCTAACTCAACCCAGTCATTCTCGTGATTGGATTTGAGCGGGACCTGGCACATAACTGAAGATGGCCCTTCCTTTCCCCGTACTTCATCAACATGTGATTCAATTATGTCTGCATGCGACTCTGGCGCTATACTGGTTACTGGGGATCCCAGAAGATTTGATCCGTTGGGTCCCAGCTTATCACTGACTCTATCTGTAATTTTACAGATGTCGTTGTTGTCGTCTATTTGGAATGTAACATTATCAGTTACTGGCATTTTATGTTAGCTTGGAAATTATCTACTGCTTGCACGGCCGTGGGTTACAGGGCATACTGAGACCGCTACGGCCCAGATAGCGGGTTTCGCTTGCCGCCACGGTAGCGTGGGTTGGTTGTTTATGCTCTATGCTGCAGATGAATACCGGCAGATAATTAATATTTTGGGAAATGTTCTCTTAATCGGCTGTCGAGGCAGATACCCTGACCCTTGGAGTCGTGGAGAAAGCCGACACTCAATGATTGACATCCTCACCCGCGAAGGCCGTGGTATTGCGCCTGATCTCCGTACAACACGCCTAACGGTGCCAAGGTCAGTGTGGGTTCCAAGACCATGCTGATAGGAGGGTGGCAACCTGCGTGGCGCAAAAGTGGGTTGCCAAGCAGTATGGAAGTGTGCTGTCTCTCGAAACCCTTCCTCATGTCAACTGCCTCGGGGTCAAGCCCCGAGGCTTGTCAGTGGACTCCCGTTCTAACCGAGTAACTCGGCAGGTGTGTAGTCACCATTCACGTTCAACGTCCCTGACTTGAGGGCCAGTTGACTGGTGGCCCATCCACCGCGAGACTTCTGCCCGCGATGAATATACCCGCAGTATCGGTTGGCGATGTTCTTTGCCGCATTGTAATCCGCGTTCAGATCATACCCACAGTCCTGACATGCGAACTGCTTATCGTCACGGTTGTCCTCGTGGGTAAACCCACAGTGAGAGCAACGCCGACTCGTGTAGGCTGGATTGATGAAGTCCACGAACAGTTCTGTGGATTCAACCTTGTATTCGACGAGTTCCACGAACTTGGCGTAGGCCCACTGCTGGAACTTCGACCCGTTAGCGATGTTTTTGCGGATGTGGTCAAGATCCTCGAAAATGATGCCGTCCACATCCGCGTTGTGGGCTTCCGCAATGAGGTCGTTGGCTCGGTTGTGCAACCAGTCCAACGACCACTCGCTGAACGCACTCCCGATGGATTTGATGGTGAGGTGTGCTGATCGCGTTCCTGTCTGTTGCAGTTTGGTGCGGCATTGCTCGTACTGGTCGCGTTTGTGGTTCAGATAGTCGGCACTGCCGATGAACTCTCCCGTGGAGGTGACGGCAAACGCGCCGGTCACGTTCAAATCCACTCCAAGAACCACTCCGTTCTTGTCGTGGCCGTCGGGTGACTCGGCTTCCTGGCGTTCTGTGCCGTCAATCTCGTAGTCTGGGTTTTTCAGTGTGACGTGCAGGAAGAATGTATCTTCCTGCTCGTTGTACTGGAGTGTAGCACTCGAGGCATCCCAGTCGTCGCTCACGTAATACCGACCGAACGGTGTCTCTTCGCGCTCGCCTTCCGGTGGAAGAACGTAGTCAGTTTTGACTCTGCCGTTCGGCGTGGAGAGCGTCGCGTGGTCGTCGTTGAATGTCGCGGAGCGTTTGTCGTAGACGACGCTCCAGGAATCAAACTCTGGTTGACTCGTTTTCTCGCCCTGTTTCAGTTTCTCGACGCCACCTGTGACAGCTTGGATACCACGGCGAATACCTTTCTGGACGAGGTTGGCGGTGAGGTCGGTTTCGTCGCGCAAGTCGTCGTACAGGGCGTCTTCGGCCTTGCTCTTGCTGGTGATGCAGTAATCGTCGTTGCGCCACGCCCACTCACTTGTGCGGTTTGCACAGTGGAGAAAGTGGGCTTTGGTTTGATGGAGGTCGCCACGGCGCTGTTCGGGCACATCGAGTTTGATGGGCACGGTACGCCGTGGCGCGTCGTCGTCCATCGTAACTCACATTTAGATTCAATGCCAAATAAATATTTATATTATTGTGGGGGAGTCGGCCCTGCTGTTGAGTGTTGTTTGAGCCATCGAGTGTCAGCTTCCTCCACGGGGTCAAGCCCCGTGGCATCCGCCTCGAATTTCTGTGAAAGAGGTGAGACGGGCGGCATCGGGGGCTGGTGGAGGACCCGACTCTCACGGAGCAGTTTTCGCTTCATGTGTTACCGACGACGGTATGTTGGCGCGACCAGCAATGGAAGCGCGAGAAGAAGTGAACTACCCTACGATTGACAC
>JAQCNF010000131.1 GCA_028275165.1 Haloquadratum sp. | reverse complement strand
CTTATACAGTGGGACGAAAAGCAGATTCAGTCATTCTCGCCTCAGGACCTGTATACTGCGTTGTGTAACGTGGCTGATATTGATAATACGACTCCCCTGTCCCAAGCGGTTGCGGGTACCCAAACAAATGACAGCAATGAAGTAGAAGTTGCAGATGGACAGGGTCCAATTGAGGAGACAGTTGATGCGTTCCGTGACCGAGTTGAACCGAAGGTTGAACCGGAAATCTACCAACGGGTGAATCGGTTATTGAATCTCGGTGAGGAGATTGGACAGCTTGACACTGGCCAAGGCAGTAGCTACGGGATAGTCCAATTAAAAACTGAGAAGATTGATCCGAATGTCGGGGTGCTACAAGTCGGCCAGACCGGAGAAATCGAATTCAAATGGAATCGGATGCTTGACAGTGGTGAAAACAATTTACCGGGAGAGTTTGTTGATGAAGCAGCAGACGTATTCGACCCCATTGAGGAGTACAATCACGAATGGCACCCTGATGCCGAAGCGAATGAGCGTTTCACCGAACCTAGGATACAGCTGCACAATCTCTCCGAAAGCGAAATGGAAACACTAATTGACGGCGTCAAGACGTTCGTACAGAAAGCCAGCCGGTTCCAAGATGGTTGAGTTCGCCTCTGGTCACTTTGGGTCCACGATTGAGACCGATACGGTCGAGGAGACAAAACCACCAAACGACCCGATCAAGTTAGCAGAGCACGATTCGACCGAACCGTTTGAGATCAGTTCAACGGATGCTGACTTCCTCAAACGAGTTATTGCATCGACTTCACCGGCTCCATTTGACTTAAATCACACGAGCGACGGGAAAATTCAGATCCGAACCGGGTCTCATGTTGGGATAATAACGCTACCGAGTGGAACGCAGATTGAAGTCTCACCGAAAGAATCAGTGACTCGCCTCCTATGGCTACTGCAGTATGCATTTGATACGCCGGTTGATTCTATGGAGTTTGAAACAGATTTCGCAACAGCGTCGTCGTTTTTCGATGCAATTGGAATCCTGTTTTGGAATGAACTCAGGGCAGTACTTGATCGGGGACTACATCGGGGATACGTCCACACACAGGCAGTCGAAGAGCAGGTCCGAGGTCGGATCAATGTCCAGCGGCAACTGCAGCGCCCAAATCCCAAACCAACTGATTTTGCAGTTGACTACGATGAATTCACGACAGATACGCTATTGAATCAAGCGGTATTAGCAGGTGCACGTGCCCTCATTCGACTAGTTGGGGATGCGGATTTGACGGGTCGACTTCGTCACGAGAAGCAGCGGCTTCGGCAGTTTACCAGTCCTACACCAGTGTCTGTGGAAGAGGTTACCCGAATTGAATTATCTCGCTTAAATAATCATTACGAGATGCTATTGGAGTTGACCAGAACTGTCCTCTCCAGGGAGTTCTTCGAAGATATCACTGCTGGAGAAAACCGGGCACTATCCCTTTTTATCAATATGAACGATATTTTTGAGCGGGTTGTCGAGCGTTCATTCCAAGCGGCGGCGGCGGAGCTTGGAGGGCTCGAAGTCGAGGGGCAAGCCTCGATCGAAAATATCGTTGAGGGGCCACATGCCGTGTCAATGCGCCCGGATGTTGTTGTCCGAAGGGATGGGGTACCCGTTACTGTTGTTGATGCAAAGTGGAAAACTGGGTCGGCGTCATCTGGAGATGTGTATCAACTCACGTCATATATTCTTGCACTCGAAACATGCGGAGCACTCGTTTACCCTGGTCACACCGAGCACGACGGCAAATCATCAACCGTAGTGGGAACACATCGACTTTCCTCTGTTGGCTTGGCTACGAATGCTCCGGCTCTTAGTTACGATGACTACGCTGCAGCTCTTGAAAAAAGCGCGTATGCATATCTATCAGACATCAAGTGAGGACCGCATATCTATGACATCCTCCGCGGCGTGAACGGAGAGGGACTACGTCCCTCAGGCAGTCGGGCGTCGCCCGACGACGGCGCGGTTTCCACGCGCTTGGGGGCGGGCGGGCCGTCAGCTGCAAGTGCACCTCGAAGTTTGGCCGGGCGCTTGACCGGGCGAACCACGACTTCGCCCTGTTCGTTCTCCACGAACCGGACTCTGCCTGGTGTGTTGATGTGGAGTTTGTCACGAAACTCCTTGGGGATTGTCGCTTGCCCCTTTCTCGTGACCGTTACAGTCGTTCCGTCGTCTGACCCGCTCATATGCAAATACTATTTTTCGTAATACTTCAGTCCTTGTAATACTACTCTGGAGTGCCGCTCAAAAGCTTTATTTATTATATTTCTAAGGTTAATAAAGAAACGGCACTACTAACCACCCCAGACAAGTGATGGAACTCTTCCACTGCGCGCGCAGACAAACACGGACTCTCACGCCGCTCCCAGGGCCACAGACTCGTTGAAACCCGGACTCGACACGCAGGGACCTCAGGTCAACCGATACACGTCGTCTCAGGACCGTTCAGACGGTGAGTGAGCCAACACAGGTCGAGCCTCTTGCTTTCACGACGCGCTTGGCAGAAACCAGAGAATGCTCCACAGAGAGCGTAGTCCTCACAGAATATCGAGGCGGATGCCACGGGGTCGTTCGGAAGACGCAGTCTTCCGTGATGACGAGAGACAAAGTCCCTCGAACCACTTGACCCCGTGGAGGAAGCCGACACTTGATGACGCCAACAACGCTCAACAGCAATGCTGACTCCCTATCATATACTATAAATATTTATCAGGTAATAGATATAAATGTGAATCACAATGAACGATGACGCGCCACGGCGTACTGTGTCAATAAAACTCGGTGCACCCGAACAGCGTTGTGGCGACCTCCATCAGACCAAAGACAAATTTCTGCACTGTGCCAACCGCACAAGTGAGTGGGCGTGACGCTACGACGATTACTGCATCACCAGCAAGAGCAAAGCCGAAGACGCCCTGTACGACGACTTGCGCAAGGAAGAGCGTGTCATAGAAAGATTCGCACGCTCCTCTTATCCGAGTCTTGTCAAGACCCGCGTGCAAGATAGAACGCGCATATCAATCACGGAGTGAACTGTCCCAATCATCTTCAGCTACGGTTTCCAGATTATCAGGAGATGTATTCGATCACCTGGCTCTTCACAGCTTCGGTGCGGTCGTCCAC
>JAQCNF010000125.1 GCA_028275165.1 Haloquadratum sp. | reverse complement strand
GAACACTATCAGAAGTACAAACTGCGGCCGATGCTGGACGACCTGTTAGAGGAGTTCTGAAGTGAGCAGTGCCCGTTGGGTCGATATGCGCTCGATTGAATATGCGTCGGCACTCGATCCATTACTGGAGTTGTCAAGAGAGAATTGATTATTATCCGGGTGGTGATAGCAAACGTGACCCATCTACTTGATTCGCTGTACTTGGAGGAGTATATTATTCACTCTCCCTCTCGGATCAAACGGCATCAGGACTCCATCAACCCGAGTATCTCCTGGTCGACGTTGATTCGGAGATGATACTCACTGTTGTCGCTTCCCTGTTGGATTCCCGTTGGGTCGAGCAGCGAGTATCCACTCGTGAATGGCTCGAGGAGCGTCTCACGTGTCGGGAGGTCGATACCGCGCTGCACGCCCGAGGCCGCGTTTATTCACGAGCACAGGTTTTCCTTGCGCTGTGCCTTTGGCTCGTCGTCGCAATCACCAACTACGAACGAGGAGACAATCCGGGAAGTACTGTGATCACGGTATGACAAGAGCTCTATGACACCCCCTACAACGTCAAACGAGCCCTCAAACAGTGACCCCGTCGCTGTATACGGATTCGACAGCGCCCAATCACATATATTCTCGGATATCTCTCGGTATTTCCTAAGAAGTCCATTCAAAATCGGGCTCTAGTGGAATAGTCCCTGGATATCCCGATGATTTTGATGATCAAAATGACAGAGCAAGTTCTCGTGTGAAGCGTAAAGTCTCCAGACCACCCGTTGACAACTTCCATGTCAGCGTTTGAGAGATGCATGCACGCTGAATCACCCTGCGTGTACCCAGTTCAATATACTAACAGCGGAACCAGTGGGGCGGCATAGCTTTTGGAGTCCTCAAATCTGCATTCAATCGCAATAGCCACGCGGAAATAAACAGAATATATCTACAGTATTCGGGGCGGCAGATGGTTCGTAATCATGTCTGCCCGATAGAATGGGCATCAACGAACCGGACAGCGAGCATATCGAACGAGACCGCGGGCTCGGTCAGATTCTCCTATGTGACCAGTCTCAGGATTTAAAAATCGTGTTTGTTCTTCACACTGAGTTTCCGAGCAGTGAATCCCCTATCTTAGCTCCGATGACGAACTCTGCTTCCGAGCAGATCAAATGTTCATAAGCTTCGTCGCTGTGTCTTCCATGTTATTGAACTTATTTTATCTCACGAACGCGGTGTTGCAGTCAACACTCAGACTACCGCGGACTGAATTCTTGTAGAATTTTGCTTCATGACATAGATTTTGCTCACAATAATGTGGGCACTCGTATCTTTATTCGACACATCAAAGATACTCCGAGTTTATTATAGATACGCATCTCGGGCGAATATCTCTGTGAACTACCGGCAAATCGGAGGCTCAACGTTGCTTTATCTGAATGTGTTAATGACTACTATTTTGCTCTATTAGCTGATTCAATTGCACTCACACGCTTTCTTCTTTTATCGACTCCAGGACCTCGATAATGTTGACAACAGAGTCCGATCTGAAGAACCGTTCACGGTCGAACGAGCCACTCTCGCTTGATTGGAGTTCCGTAATTAACTCATCCACTGTGTCGATAGAGGATGCTACTCCATCGTCAACGAGTGGCTGCAACACATACGATCTGTCCGTATCGAACACGAATGTGTTCAAGTC
Organism: Haloquadratum sp.; assembly: GCA_028275165.1. Classification (GTDB taxonomy): domain Archaea; phylum Halobacteriota; class Halobacteria; order Halobacteriales; family Haloferacaceae; genus Haloquadratum. The sequence goes on along the minus strand of JAQCNF010000125.1, from coordinate 3,308 downwards.
GAAGCAGAGCCCCTCGTACACTGCTGTCGACCCAACGCCTACCTGGGCGGTGGATTCGGCAAAAAGTCGATAGAGCGGCGGCTCAGGTCCGTCTATCACCTGGACGTTCGATTCCGCTAACCACGGATACTCATCTTTCCAACGATCATATTCGCCGGGGTGAAGCTTGTAGACGATCTCATAGTCAATTCGATCATCATCATAGATCTTTAATGCGAACCGAGACAGTTCTTCGCCGATACTTCCCTGTGATATGAACAGAAGTTGCCTGATACGTTCGACATCAGTGTAAGCGTTGAGCCGTTCCTCAAGATACGGGTACCCAACAGGGATCACGTGATCGTCAGGGAGAGGAATTCGGACGTTCTCGTTCCAGAATTTGCCGAATGTCAAGAGATAATCCGGGAACGCGTATTTTGTCTCGTCCTCGGGGTAGGAGTAGCCGTAATGAGAGTCGTAGATCACGCCATGCTGTAACTCGACAACGGGAACCCCCTTTCGTTTACACGCCTCGATCAGCGTTTCATTTCCATAAGAAACGACAACCACCACAACTTTCGGATCGATCCGTTCCAGGAGTCGTTCATACAACGGGAGAGTCGCTTTCCGAGCGTGGAGATTGTTCCGTACTTTCGTGACAAGATCGACATCAGCGTCAAACTGCTCATGAATCGCCATTTCTGCCTCTCTGAGCCGATTGATGATTTCTTCAGGAATATTGGGCTTACGGAGCCCAAGTTTCTGTTGGAGCGTTCCTGTGAACTGAATTAGTTCGAAATATCGGAGGTTATCGGTTTTTGCCGGTGTCCTGTGGCTGAGGAGATAATGAGACTCAAAATGAACGTCATTTAGATCGCCATGCTCATGAATTGGGTCACAATATATATCCCACCAGTAGCCGTCATCCTCGAGCTTCCGTCGACTGTGACCGAAAAAGAGGAAATCGTGTTCGCCAGCGAAATACGGGTTCCGGTAAATTGCATTCCGAAGCCACAGTCCGACTCCACGAAGGTAATCAGAAAAATCCGAATCGATTCCAGTGTGTGCCTGTCCCTGTCCTCGTTGAGTGGCTATCGCACGAACTACGCCGAACCGAACTCGTTCCCAGACCGGAACGCTATCGACTTTGATCGAGAAGAGATCAAGATCCGCTTCTATTCGTTCGAATGTTTCGCGATCGGAGATCATTCAACTGCCCGAAATTTCCATTTCATGTATATAGATATTAAGAATTTTTTGAACGTTAACGAATTCCTGAAGTATTTGATTGACGGATATACAGAGTACCAGCAATACTGTTCGCCCATATGATACAGTGGCTACTAACTCCGGCTGTGTTTCAGCGCTCGATATATTCTGATAAGCGATAACTAATTGATGCCGAGTGATTTGTGTGGTCACCGCGGAACTGGGTTAGACCAGATGTAGACATGTTGTATCAATGCAAATTGCCTCGGGTCACATCCGATTTCTGCCTCTTCCCACGGATTAATTCCTATTCATATTTCATACTGACCTGTAGCCTCGAATGGTGAAACAGGGTTATGTTCGACTGGCTCACTTAGCCCACCACCATACTGTCGGGGTTATTGAGAACAGACACATTATGATTCAATCTTTCCAGAACCGAAGTCTCCCGCAAACATAAGCAACGACGCCTTCCGGTCTACATGATTTTTCAGACTCACATTGCACGTTGTACGCACTGGAACCGTGTCCTACCGATTCGAACACAGTCCACATGTTCCTGACTCGTGTATTCAAGATCTATCCTCCTTAATCAGATGCCACATCATTCAGCTTCGTACGACACGAATCTCGGGAGTTGTGCGAAAGGTAACCGGTCTAGACGCCGATTTATTTGATTCCTACAGTTGATATAGTCTCTCATGTCCATGAGGTCTCGCGAGAGTATAACAGGGCTTTCGAGTTCGATATAATTCTCACGCTATGATGTCTCGCCGCTCAAGACTTGTACCGTCCAATCATCTGGTCCTGGATTTAATAAACCCAGCCCAAGTATCTAATACGGAGGATCCACCCCGCTTGGATCATTTCATCTACAAATTTCTGATAAGAGTCTTTATCAGTTCCGTTTGTGAGGAAATCGGTTCTATTGAATCCACATACAGTGGCGGAGTTCATCGCTTGAGGGCTCGTTTGATCTTGTAGACTGCTGCGGCGAGAGTGATTTCTCGGAACTGACGGTACCAGATACGCGCTCGGACGGTGTAGTCAGGTGTTCGGAATGTGCATCAGCTGCTGGTAAGTGGTAGTTATTATCGCCAATATATTGATGGAATAATATCGGACTGCACTTTGCCTTGGGAGATAATGGAACGAAATACTAATTTCGACGAATAGTGGGGCGAAAATGACCGACTGCGGAGAGATGTGTCTCACGAGTCGGCGTTCCGCCCGGCGGAACGCCTAGGTTACGGGCATCTCCTTGCGCACGATATTCAGGAACGTCCGGGCAGGCACGCGTGGTTTCAGTCGCTGCTTGACGGTGAGACTGATCTGTACCAGCAAATCCACCACCGACCACATATCAGAGAGAATTACCGCAAATCCGAGGTAAAACACTCGTACTGCCGTATTCCGTGATGTTGTCCATGCCAGGAAATCTGTGATTGACTTGGAGCTGTTCTCAATTCCCCACCTGCGGGCGTACCGCCTCATGACGCGGCGGGTACGCCCGCGTGCTGATTTCGTGCTATCGCTTACCTGGAGATTCGTCACGAACGTCACCGTTTCATCTTCCTTCCGGGTTGCGGGAACCCCGATTGGGGTCGGGGTGACCGTCACAGAGTCGCCCCCACTCGTCTTCTCCATCTCGTGGGATTGCTTGACCGCTACATTGTGATCCATGTCCGCGACAAACCGATCAACGCGGTCGTCCGAGGATTTGCGAATCAGGGACGAGAGCCGCTTCTCTTCGAGAGCGTTAATGACGCCGATGCCGTCAAATTCGGCATCGGCAGACACTGTCCCGAGCGAGACATGGTCGCTTGCTATCTCGATCAGTTGTTCCACGAGCACGCTTGGAGGGATGGAGCCGCGAAGCGACCGCATCCCGAGCGTGAATTTCACTTCCTCACCAACGATCGAGATTGTTGCCATCTTGTCACACCACGAATAACACTTGCTCGGTGAAGCGCCGGTGCTTATCTGGAACTCATCGCGGTTACCAGAGTACGCGATGTAGGTGATGTCGATCGCCACGTCGACGTGGCGATCTCTCGAATGATACTGCTCGGCAGCCCAAACCATCTCACCAATTGCACCGTTGATCATCGACGCGATCT
>JAQCNF010000124.1 GCA_028275165.1 Haloquadratum sp. | reverse complement strand
TCGGACTCCGTGTCATCGCCGTGCGAACCACCGCCGGTTCGCCACCCCTTGTGGTTTGGTTTGGGGACGGCATCTCACCGAGTCCGTCGCATCCGTGCCAACGGGGGCCACAAGCATGAATCCACCGACAAACGGGCCAAGTGTCCGCTTGACCCCCGCCTGAAGACGGGGGTATGCGCTCGTAATCTCTATCACACGTGTCCTCTTATCGAACGAGCGGCAAACAGCGATAGAAACACGAGGTAACGCTGAGAGAGCCAGAGGTGGGATTTGAACCCACGAAGTCTCGATTACAAGTCGAGTGCATGTACCGCCCATGCTCCCCTGGCACATTGCATACTAATCATTCCCCCTTTGAGTGTGTATCGTTTTCTATATCCTTTCGATAGGTAACCCGATGCACAGTGTAATCGTGTGATTGATAAAAATCGCGTGCAGCGCTATTATCTGCCATCGAATCAAGTATGATCACAGTCACTCCCGCGCCTGACAGCGACATCTCAGCACGGTTAAGCAGATGGCTACCTACCCCTTGTGATCGATAATCCTCTCTGACAAAGAGATCTCGAATGATACCGCGCGCCTCCGAAAGAACATAGTATCCCTCTTCGATTGCGTATAACACGAACCCGATGATTTGACGGTCTGTCTTTGCAACCCAGATTTGATCATCAACAATGTGTTGAGCGATAACGTCCTGTATCTGTGTGCGATTTTCTGTTACCGATACATCTGATCCGAACTTTCGTTGTCCATCCGCCAAACGCATCCACAACGAGACTAGCTGCCCAATTTCATCGATTTCCGGACGTGAATAATTGATTTCGTTATCTGACATTCTCACTTTGTTGCTGATATATCATACCAACCGTGCACACCTGCTAAACGCCAACCGAGGTAGTGATACCAGTCGGTGGTTTCTGCGTGTGGTTTTATTTGTTTAGTCTACTCTACAAACAATTCGATTCGATTAAACTACATTAGACGAGATGGTGTCTTGAAATAGTAATTGACACTGCCGTAAGCAATCTGCGACATCATGTGAGATAACATAGACACCTCTCGATTGAGGCCACATCTTCACTGACGAGTTCATGTTCTGTATGAGAGCAGGTTTGACAATGTGCTAAAGACAGTTGTATCAACGAAGCAAACATTCGACAGCTATTCAACTCACATGAATTTTATATTTTGCCAGGTGTGAATACCTTAGTTGAAAGAACGGACGCCTTTTTAGTATGCCGACCGAATTTATTGTATGAGTGAAGAATCTGGACGGCAAAATCTCCGAATGCCGGATGAAACGGAGATGTTTGCAGTAGTTGTTGAACACAATGGTGGGAATCATGTGCGTGTTCAGTGTCAGGACGGACAGAACCGCATGGGTCGGATTCCAGGCCGAATGAAGTATCGAACCTGGATCAATGAGGGTGACGTAGTGCTTATTGAGCCCTGGGACTGGCAGGATGAGAAAGCAAATATTGAATGGCGATACTCTGAGCAAGATGCGGAGCAGCTCCGAACTGAAGGACACATTGAGTAGAGGCGTTCATTCTATGTATCAATCCCCGACGATACATCAAGACTCTTGATGTTGCTTTTCATTTCAACCAATAGAAAGCGTCGAATCAACGAAACTCTTGATCTGAGACCTGAAGGTTGATATGCCGAAATGGTCTGACGATAGCTCAGGAGGAATGTCAGTATCGTGGATCATCTCAATTTGATTGACTGCCTGTGGGATCGTCTCAAAAAGATACTCCTCACGGTGTCTGACAATATCGCGCTGACCACCACTGTCGTGAACAAGTGTATGTAATCCAGCACTTACATATTCAGCGACTGACATTCCAAAGTGCTCGCGTTGCTTGAGATTAAGCCCATATTTGTGTTCGCAGAGAAGTTGTTCTAATCTCTCGCGGGAGATATCACGTTCAACATGCACATATGGTCGCTTCGCAGCAGCAGTGCTGAGTGCCCTCACATATGAGCGATAGGCTGTGCTCACCGAGCCAGCGATATGAAGATGAAGATCATACCCATCTGCTCGAAGTCGATCTATGAGCTCAATCGCCTTGTGCTGTCGTTTATCAGGTGCGAGCCGCCCGATGACGACGACCCCATCTTGTCGAGCGTTCCATGGGTGTGGACATTCAATCTGCGCAATAGGAGGGTGCACGACAGCTGGCATGACACCATACCGGTCGTGAAATACGTCTGCTGTCCATTGTGAATTGGCAACGACCGTTGTTTTGTGATCTGAGAGCGTCTGCCGCCGGGGAGCACCAACGCTTGAAACGAGAGTGTTAGCGAGCTCAATTCTACCATCATCTGCATGCCAGAACTGGGGGTAGTGAATATATTGTAGCGACGGGATCGATATGTCGAGTTCATTGGCGGTACTGACTACTGCATCAAAGTTCTCTGCAAATTGACGAAAGTACCACTGAATCAGTACACTCCGTGAAGCTAGCAGGTCACCAAGTTGTTCTGACGCAGCTGATAAGATTGATGCGATTGTCATACCTGCTGGTGGCCTCATTAGTTGTAATGACCTCGAGTCAATCTGGATGTTGAATTTTGACGCTAATTTCGCAGGCGATGTCTCTGACACGGTGAATAATGTTATGTCATGAGTTGGCTGCAGGGTCGCAATCGTTTGGAGACATACCACATCTGCACCCCCCTGGAAATCTAATGTGTTATGAATGATTGCGATATGAGCCATTGATTGTTTATCTATATCGACTGCGACAGAGGAATGAATGTGACGAATCAAGCGTGCCCGCGGGCTTTAGTCAGTCGCATTCGTAAATGTGATAATGGAATGTGTATTCACTGAAGCAAGTGATGTGGCGTCGGCAGATACCGCTGGAACTCTCAACTCTCCGCTTGAGTTGGCAGGTATGTGTGATCTCTATACGAGCAAACCAGAGCCTGTAGTCAAGAAGTATGGGATTACTCTACATACCTCGACTGATGAGTCAGTTGCCAACGAAGCAGCCGCAATTGGTGTTCATATCACCACAGATAATGTGTACACCCCAATTGCCAACCCACGTTTGAGACCGAATACAGATGCATCTATGAAAAAGTCCAGAGCGGTAAGCCCGGGTCGTGCTTCTCAACTCATCACAGTCGCACATAAACGCGATCTCAACGTTGCCGTCGCCACAGACAATGATGCCGGCATCGGTGGCTCTCAACAATTTCTTTATTCGACGATGTTTAAATTTGATCGCGACAATTTTAAAGATTGTTACGACACGTTCACGACGATGAGTGCACCGACAGATCGCACCGACTGTAGAGTGAAACCACTCCCGTCAGGCACACAACAGCCACACGTTCTTTACAGCAGTACCGTCGCTGGGACTCGGTTATTGCATTTGGACCGTGAACTCACATCACTCGCAGGAGCGGAGTATACGCGATGAGAGATATCGGGTGGAGACGGGTTGGGTCAACCATGCCGAGAGTCCGCCATCCAGGAATCGTCGCGACGGGGATCATATCATCGGCACTGCTGATTACGGCACTGAGCATTTTATTTGTGCTCGTCGATCGATTAGACTCGACGGTCAATGGAGTGGTTGCAGACTCTACTTTCCTCCTCTGGTTGAGTTGCGCAATCGTTGCAGCAACCGCTCAATTGTATTATTTTTACTTCCACTTAGATACAAATCATCCCCCAGATAGACGAGGACAATTATATGATCTATTGGGACTTCCTAATGCAGTGACACTTGCCCGAGGGGGCCTTTTAGCTGGGCTGGCAGGGTTCATTCCGGTTATGATCCAACCAGCTGTTGTCTGGATTCCCTCGGTTTTGTATGGAACCGCCAGTGCGTTAGATTACGTCGATGGATTAACTGCGAAGGTAGTTGATAGACGATCAGTACTAGGTGAGAAACTTGACATGGCATTCGATTCCTTCGGTCTCGCAGTTGCACCAACCGTGGCTATCCTCTGGAAACAGCTACCGGTTTGGTATTTGATAATTGGAATCGCTCGGTATCTGTTCGTCGGCGTTATTAGCTATCGTGAATTTCGCGACCGACCGGTATACAGATTGCCGCCAAGTCGGGTGAGACGGCCGCTTGCTGGTGTTCAGATGGTATTTATTACGTTGTCGCTTTCACCGCTGACAACACTCGGACAGATCAGGGCAATCGCAGTCGTCGTGCTGTTGCCCTCTCTCATCATTTTCATACGCGATTATCTTGTTGTAACCGGGCGCAGATCCGCATAAAGAAAGATAATTATGTTCGGACGCAAATTAAAAGTAACTTGTGATATGATGAGCCTCACTTGTTTTTTCCCAGCATTCAATCACCGAAACACAATGCCGATACGAATTGACTGATATGAGTGTTCAACGAAGGATGCATGTGATTAGTATAGTGAACGAGAGAGGAGTGCTGTCTGTATAGATGGATCGTCGCTCACTCCTATTTACTGAACCGGGGAGTGTTCAGATTGAAGAGACACAGTATGATCCAAGCCCACAGGAGGTTATCGTTGAGACAGACGTATCTGCCATTAGCAGTGGCACCGAATTGCTAATATACAAGGGAAAGGCACAGCCATCAGCATCTGCAGACACTGCACTTGATGCACTTGATGGAACGCTGAGCTATCCGCTTCGATATGGATATGCGTCGGTCGGAACTGTCGTACAGACAACAGGTGGCGTCAGCGATGATTGGATTGGTGAGTCAGTGTTCGCGTTTAATCCACACGAGACACGGTTCGGAATCGATCCCACAGAATTGATTTCGATACCCCCAGACCTTTCAGCTCCTGAGATGGCCTTTTATCCGAGTATAGAAACCGCGGTCACACTCATATTGGATGGGTCACCGAAGATAGACGAAGTCGTGTTAGTGTTTGGAGCGGGAGTGATTGGGCTGTCAACGATTGCGCTACTCTCCAGATTTCCGCTTCGAAAATTAGTTGCTGTTGATCCAGTCTCACAGAGACAGGACTTTGCAAAAAAAATGGGTGCGGACTGTGCCATTCACCCAGAGGCAGTCTCGGACTACGTGGATTCAATCTCGACAGATGGAGTAGACCTCACATATGAATTATCGGGGAATCCAGCAGCGTTAGATGCCGCTATTGATGTTGCTGGGTACGATAGCCGTATTATTGTTGGCTCTTGGTATGGAACCGAGAGGGCACAGTTGGAACTCGATACGGAGTTTCACCGTGGCCGAATATCAATACAGTCCAGTCAAGTCAGCACAATCGATCCAGACTTGCGTGGACGGTGGTCAAAGGAACGTCGGACACAGACGACACTCCAACAGATAGACACGTTTGATGTGACTCAGCTGATTACTCATCAGATTCCGTTTGAGGATGCACCGCAGGCATATGACCTCCTGGATTCGGACGAAAATAGGCCGTTACAAGTACTACTCACGTACTGATACGTTTCGTCAATGTATTATTCGACACTAACACATCTTTACAAGGACACGAAAAATGAGTGAGTATCAGTTGATGGTGACACGTGAACTCATCGCACAGCACTTCCTCACAGTTCCTAACCCCGGTGAGGAAGGAGACATTCACAGTCACCGCTTCACGATTGAAATTGAGTTTGAGGGGGCGACTCTGAATGAATATGGATATATTATTGATATTGATTTAGTCAACGGGGCGCTTGACGAAATTGAGCAGCGCTACACGGATGCACTACTCAATGAGCTTCCTGAGTTTGAGGGACTTAATCCGAGTATTGAGAACTTTGCGAGAATACTGAGTGAACGAATGAGCCATGCGATCAGTGAGTGGACAGGCGACTCACTGACTGTTCGGGTGTGGGAAGATGAAATGGCGTGGGCAAGTCACTCTCGGTCTATATCAGAATGAATCATGCAAGAACGCGATATTTAGAATCGAAACGGAGCGTTGACCAGACAGCACTGTCAGAAGTAGTTCGGACGTCATTCGTTGATGCAGTTCCACCGAATCCATCGATTGTTGAGGTCGGGTGCGGAACTGGAGTGACGGTTCCTCGATTGTTCGAATGGGGTATCTCAGACGCAGCGTACAAAGGCATCGATCAAAGTCAGACACTGATTGACTTCGCAGAGGATGTCCGCCCCCGTGAACTTGCAAATCAGGGCCACTCAGTCGCGGAGACAGACGATGGGTTTTCTATCGGACCGTTTGAGGCACAATTTGACCGTGGCGAGGTGCCGGCAGCACTGGCAGATGAGCAAGATCATGACGTTGTGATGGCACAAGCATTCTTAGATTTAGTCTCGATAGAGCAGTTCTTCACCGCAGCGGTCGAAGCCCTTACTCCAGGGGGTCTTATTTATGCTCCAATTACGTTCGATGGGGCAACAATGTTTTATCCAAGCCACCCGGCTGACCATGCGGTTGAAAAGGGATTCCACCGGAGAATGGGTTCAACAGATGACCAAGCAGTCACGGCGGGCCGAGAGTCAATTGAGGTCTGCAGGCGCTTGAACGGCACCCTTCGTGCAGTTCGTAGTTCTGACTGGATCGTTCGACCAGATGGGCGAGGGTATCCAAGGGATGAGGCGTTCTTTCTTTCATGTATTTTAGGATTCATCGAGCAGAGTGTCGAATCACTTGATGGACCACATCGCCTTGATGAATGGCTTCAGACCCGGCGAAGACAACTGGATAATGCAGATCTCATGTACGTCGCACACCAATTCGATATTCTCTATCAGCGCGAAGAGTGAGAATTCGCATACATAGCGCGCGCTTCAACTGGTTTGTTGAAAATCGTATAGGCGGGCAAACACCTCTGCAGGGAACCTCGGGATCACTTTGCTCGGTGGCCTTCCCTTGCTGTGCGTCGTGTCTGACTCTTTTCGCTCGATGATACCGGACTCTGCCAACTCATACAGGAACCGCTTGACTGTAGATTCCGAGAGGTCTGATTGCTCAATTGCGTTCGTTGCTGTGCTCACTGACTGCCGCTGATCAGGGCCTAACCGAACGAGTTCACGGAGGACTGATTGGCGATTCTTCGGTAATGAAAATACAACCCCCAGTGGGACCCTTGAGTGTCGCATGTTTTTGATAACTGCCGTAATATCAGTATCAGCGAACTGTGCTCGATTGGCGTCATCAACACGCATGGCAGCCCCGAACAGTACGCACAGTGCGTCATGTGCATTTCCGTCAGCCCACTGTGAGATATCAGCAGCGATTGGATGTCGGATAGCCTGATTCGCCAAGCCATCAGAAGCACGCTGCATGAGTATATCAACGAGGATTTGTTTTCGATACCGGTCAACCGAGATCGATTTACCCGTATACTCAGTTAATGGCGTCTCGTTTGGTCGTTTTCGGCTCACGGCCAGCCAGCTCACATTCGTCGGAAGCCCACGAACGAGGTCAATAAATTCAGTCTCATCAATACTGAGCGACTCACCGACGTGGTCAACAGAGATAATGAGACCAGGGCTGCCCTCTAAATTCTCTGTGAGTCTCTCCCGTAGCGTCTCAGTTCCAATACCGTGCTTAGGGACTTGGTCTGCCGCTATCGAGTCGAGCACCGCGCGGTAGAAAGCGAACGTGCTGGAGGCTTGGCGACCATCAATGTAGGTGAATCGTGGAAATGTTTTGGTCTGTACGCGGGTGCTCGTATGGATTGTAGCAACGCTGCCCGATGGTAGCTGATCTAGATTATCCCACAGAGTGCTCACGACGGCCGTCTTTCCTGACCCAGTTGGACCATATACGTATCCATTCGGGGGGATACTTCCATTAAATGCTGGCTCGAGAAAATCAAGCAACTGCTCAAGTAGCGGTCCACGTGCAACAGGTTCATTAGCGTGAGCAACTGGTGAAATGAGTTGATAATCAGTGATGAACCGTGGCTGCGTCTCATTTTGCGTCCGCCTCTTGATTCGCTCCTCAATATCCATTGTGACGTGGTTAAAGCTGAATTGGTCCTGCTGGGTAAAAAAAAGATTCAGGTTAAGTTGATTACGGTGTTGGGACCCATGCTGCGCTGTCGAATATGCCCACGATAGCTAAAACGGCTATGGTGAATGTCGAAACGACAATCGCAGCCGCCGGCGGGTCAAAGTGAGTGTCCGAGTGAGCGTAGAAAACACGTTGGACAACTTCTCCGATCAAGGCTCCATAGGCGCCAAACAGACCTCCAATCAACAGCGCGACGACCTCTAGAGACCCGGTGGGGTCCGCAAATATCGCTAACGATGCAGTGCTTGCGGGAAGTGTCATGTGATGTGTGACTGGGATCTTCTCGACACCAAGGTTAAGAAACGTGAGACTGGCTGCAGAGATTCCGAACCCAAGGAATGCGCTCCCAGTTCGAATCGCAATGAATCCACCAAGAAGGCCCGTGACCAATCCAATCATTGCCACATTTGCCCATTTATACTGGTGAGGAAGCCACGGCTCAACTGCCAATCGTTGTGCAGACATTCCACCGTCCGTTGCGACGTCACCTCCATCGGCTGCGGTTCGCATTTCCTCACGCTCGAATGGGGACATATCCAACAGATTACGCCCATCACCACCGATCAATGGGTAGCCGAATGCTAATCGATGAGCGACTGCAGACAAGACCACCATAATTGCAATCGGATCCCATGGAAGTGCAAGTCCACCAGAGATAACCGTTCCTACAGCACCGAAAATGCCGAACAGTCCGCCGACTGCGAGAACATCTGGTCGAGTACCAAGTGCGTATGCGATGTCTTTTGCTGGGTGATAATCACCGTCATCAGGCTCTGGCATTGCACCTTGTTTCTGTGCAGCATATGCCGCTGCGGCTGCACCGCCAGCGAATGAGATGTGTGGTCCGAAGACTGCACCAAAGCCAAGAAGTCCGGTGACACCCGAGGATGTAATTGCTACTCCTGACGAAGCCCCCTCGATTCCGACGAGATTTGCAGCTTCACCGGCAATAACCATGAACCCAGTGAAACAAAACGCCGGCAGTGCACCTAACGCTGCACCAAATGCACCACCAGCAAAGGCTGCGATTAACAGGAAAATAAACTCGTTAACTGTGCCTCCATAGATGGGAACCTGTAGTAATGCGTTCATACTCACTCCTCCTGTGCCCAGTTCTTTGAGCGCTCAACTGCGTCATCCCAGCGCTCGTACATCTCATCTGCTTCCGCGCTTGGAATTTCAGGGCTGAACTCCCGATCAACTTGCCAGTTGTCTCGGAGCTGGTCGACGGTGTCCCAATATCCGACGGCCAAGCCAGCAGCGTACGCCGAACCAAGAGCTGTCGTCTCATCGACAACTGGACGAGCGATCTCTGTCTGAATAATATCGGACTGTAGCTGTGTGAGGAAGTTATTCTTCACCGCTCCACCATCAACTCGGAGTGATGTGGTTTCGATTCCCGAGTCAGCCTCCATAGCCTCAGCCACGTCGCGAGTCTGGTATGCGATCGACTCAAGCGTTGCTCGAACAATGTGTTCTTTGCTCGTGCCACGGGTCATCCCGACAATCGTGCCGCGTGCGCGCCCGTCCCAGTGTGGTGCACCCAGTCCGGTGAATGCTGGGACCATGTATACACCATCAGTTGAGTCGACGGAACTTGCTAATTCGGCCGTTTGTGCTGCGTTGTTTATGAGGTCAACATCTTCCATCCACTCGATCGCTGCACCAGTGACGAATATTGATCCCTCAAGCGCGTACTGGACTGGTTCACCAGACATCTGGAAGCCAATTGTCGTCAGGAGGCCATGATCGGAGCTTACTGCATCGTTCCCGGTATTCATCAGGTAGAATGACCCGGTTCCGTAGGTATTTTTCGCATCACCACGGTCAAATCCGGTCTGCCCAAACAGAGCAGCCTGCTGGTCACCTAACGCTCCTGCAACAGGAATCTCTTCGCCCAAGAACCCGTCTTCGTCTGTGTGTCCATAGAGTTCCTCATCAGAGGATGGGCGTACCTCAGGAAGCATCGATCGGGGGACATTAAATTCTTCGAGTAGCTCGTCATCCCATTCTAAATCTTTGATATTGTACAGCATCGTCCGGGATGCATTAGTCACATCTGTGATGTGGTTACCCGTGAGATTTGAAATGATCCAGGTATCGATCGTCCCCATCAACAGTTCTCCATCCTCTGCGCGGTCTTGCAGGTCGCCTCCACGAGAGGCCTGCATCTTGAGTGGTTCCGCGTTATCAAGAATCCACTCTACCTTTGTCGCGGAGAAGTATGCATCACATTCGAGACCAGTCTTCTCTCGAATCATCTCTACCTTTCCGTCCTCTTGGATTTCTTCTACTCGATCCGTGGTACGGCGATCCTGCCAGACAAGCGCATTATGAACTGGTCTTCCAGATGCCTCATCCCATACGATTGTTGTCTCACGCTGGTTGGTAACACCGAGCGCTTCAAGCTGAGATGCGTCAAGGCCCGCGTCTTCCAGTCCACGCGTAATAACCTCTTTTGTATTCTCCCAGATTTCAATCGGATCATGCTCAACCCAGCCTGGGTTAGGATAAATCTGTTCGTGCTTCTGATAGGCATTAGCGACCACTTGACCGCTGTGGTCGAAAACCATAAACCGAGTTCCAGTAGTTCCCTGGTCGATGGAACCAACGTATGTATCTGTCATTGTTATCTCCTTCAGTAGGACAAGGTTGATTATTTTATTATCTACCCTGTCTTATCAGTAAACAATATAGTGAATCATTATAAATGTTCCTCACGATTTTAGCTGATACAATTTATTTCGGCACCCACAGTATCGAGGGCATTCAAGAATAAGCGAGCGAATAAATTTCAGATGACTGAAATAATGTATTCGAACTGTCATCCACTACCAACCTCCTCAAGATGTAATCGCGTCAGTGCTGAGGCGGGGTAGTGCATGATCTGAGTGAATCACGCTCACTCGTTCGCTGTCATTATAGAGAGCAAGGAGAATACCCGCGCCTTCAGGCGCGGGATGAATCCGACAATCTGATTGACGCACCACCGACGACATTTCAACCGGATATTCAACGCTCGGTCGTTGATTTAAGAAGAAGCTGTTTATAATACGTTATGAACACAGTACGATGCTGGAGACAACCCGCACCTACGTCGCGCGCATCACGAACCACGAACAGGTTCGTGACGACCTCGACCAGTGTGGGTTCTCTGCATCGAAACTGTGGAACGTCGGTCGCTACTACATCCAAGAACGGTGGGATGACGACGGCGAGATACCCGACGAAGCCGAACTGAAATCGGAGTTGAAAGACCACGAACGCTACAGTGATCTGCATTCGCAGTCAAGTCAGCGAGTTCTCGAAGAACTTGCTGAAGCGTTCTCCGGCTGGTACAACTCCGACGACGGCAACAACCCACCGGGCTACCGGAAACGTGGCAACGACCACCCGCGCTCCACCGTCACGTGGAAGAAACGAGCCATCAAGCACGACGACAAGCACGGCCAACTCCGTCTCTCGAAAGGGTTTAACCTGAAAGAGAGCCGGTCTGATTTCATCCTCGCAGAGTACGAGACGCGCTCTGACGTGACCGTGGAGAACATTCAGCAGGTGCGTGCCGTCTGGAATGGCAACGAGTGGGAGCTGCACCTCGTCTGCAAAAAAGAGATACCTGTGGAAGACGCTCCCGGAGACAAGACGGCGGGTATCGACCTCGGTATCAGTAACTACCTTGCTATCGACTACGAAGATGGCGCAAGTGAACTATATCCGGGGAACGTGCTGAAAGAGGACAAGCACTATTTCACCCGCGAGGAGTACCAGACCGAGGGCAAAAACGGCCCGTCGAAGCGTGCGCGAAAGGCTCGCCGAAAACTCTCCCGACGCAAAGACCACTTCCTTCACACCCTCAGCAATCACATCGTGCAACGGTGTGTAGACAAGGGTGTGGGGAAGATAGCGGTTGGCGACCTCAGCGACATCCGCGAAGATGAGAACGGCGACTCACGGAACTGGGGTGCGTCGGGGAACAAGAAACTCCACGGCTGGGAGTTCGACCGTTTTGCCCGTCTGCTCGAATACAAGGCTGAGGAACACGGTATCCTTGTTGACCGCATGGATGAGAGGAACACCTCGAAGACGTGTTCGTGTTGCGGGCAGATTTGGGGCGCGAATCGTGTGGAGCGCGGTCTGTACGTCTGTGAGTCGTGCGGGATGACGATGAACGCGGACGTGAACGGTGCGGTGAACATCCGACGAAAGATAACTCAGAGTCCCCCGACTGGGGATATGAGTAACGGCTGTTTGGCACAGCCCGGAGTCTTCCTGTTCGACCGCGAGAGCGGACGGTTCACACCGAGAGAGCAGGGGGACTGCAAACCCTCAGATCCCAACGCTCGGGATTCCTCCGCGCTCACGCGAGGAGGATGTCAACTCGACTGGTGTTGTCCTGCTGCTCAGCGTCTCTTCTTTCCTATACAATAACATTTTTATCTCTCATCCATCCGATTTGAGAAAAATGGCGATATCTTGTCGGAGACATACTATCTCGGTTATTGGCTGCAGTGATACCATCTCAAAGTCTGACGAAGGGGCAGAATTGAGTGTCTCGACAGATATTTCAGCGCAGTCTGTCACAGAACTGTGCTCAGATACCATCCCGCCTGACTGCGTGATCATAAACACAGCAGGAATTACACAGAACACCAATGATACTGTTCATAAAATTAGAAAGCATCATCCACAGGTTTCGATTGTAATCACCAACGAATGTCGTGAGAAAAGCCAAGTGAGTCGGAGCGCACTCACAGATGTCTCTGCAGTCATTCCACAGTCGAGATGGGAAACAGAGCCAGCAGAAGCACTGACTCACCTGGCTAACACGCTCAACGTACCCACAGAGGGATCCCAAGTGCCGGATGTTGTTGTATCCCAGATCACCGAACCAGCATGTGTATTTGATTATCGAACGGGTTCAATACTTGCTTCAAATGAAAAGTTTGCATCATTCATTCGGCACGATCAGTCTTTTATCCAACACACCAGTCTTGATTCGTTTCTATCTGAACAGATCACATTTGATGAACTGACTGATTCACTTACACAATATAGCGAGGATGAAGAGTCATGCCGTCGACACCTCCCGCTCAAAACGAGCGACGAACAGATTGGATGGCTCCACGCGGAGATTAATTCAATCGAGGGCGTCACTGACGGGGCTATTCTCCGCGGAAGGGAGCTCAAAATCCAACAGACCAAGGAAGATTCACCACCGACTGTCGTGTCACAGTTTGATCTTCCCGCAGCGGTTCACCATCCAGATACGGGATCGGTTTTGAACTTCAATGCTCAGTTACGTTCAGTACTGAATCCCCTAGCAGACGAGAGTGAGATGGTATGCGATGACAACGCCGCGATCGAGTCGTTACAACGCCTGGCTATGGAGGCAGGATCCGAATGGAAACCGTGCTTTGAGGAGTGGTGTATACAAACTGGTGAAACAAGTCGGTGGTTTGTGACTCATGCGTGGCCAGGAACAACAAACGGGACACAATGTATATTTACAGTCTCAAGGGAAATTACTCGTCAAAAGCAACGCGAATCCGAGCTCCAGCGTGTGAAACGACGCTTTGATCTTGTCACACAGAATATCGATGAGGTGATTTATATTGCCAATTATGACTTCTCTGAGGTTGAATTCATCAGCCCGGCTTACGAGGACATGTGGGGGGAACCTGTTGAGGAGCTATACGCGAATGAGACATCGTTTATTAGTGCGATTGATGAACGTGACAAGTCCCAAGTGCAACAGAAAGTTGCCACTATGCGTGAGGAGATCAAATCGGGAGTTGCCGATGAAAGCTATACCTTCGAATTTCGGCTCCAGAACGCGGATGCGGATGATTCAGTTCGGTGGATACATGCTGTTGGATATCCCGTAGAGACAGCCGTTGGTGAGAATAAATACGTCGGAATTGCGGAGGACATCACAGAGCGAAAAAAACTTGAGCAATCCAACAGAGAGCTTTTCGAAAACGTATCTGATGGGTTAGTTGTCCACGATCTCAAGACTGGGGAAATGCTTGATGTGAATCAGCGTTTCTGTGAGATGACTGGATACTCGAAACAGGAGCTGATTAGCGAGTCAGTCGAAAAGGTGAGTTCTGACCAACAAGAGTGCTCACAGGCGTTATCTCATCTAACACAATTAGAACACGACGAGCAATTGTTGATAGAGTGGATGAATCAGACGAAAAATGGCGAGGAATATCCCGTGGAGGTTCATCTCTCTCGTGTGACACTCAACGGAGACGAACGTGTCTTGGCGTCTGTTAGAGATATCTCCGATCGAAAAGAGACTGAGCGTCGGTTGGAAACAATAGTTGAGCGGATCGATGATGGAGTTGTCCTTGCTGATCAGGATAGTGATACACCGGCATATATTAGCCCTAAATTACAGAAACTGACTGGCTTCGACACTGAGCAGTTGTCTGGGCCGGGCAGTCTGGAAGAGAGAGTTCCCACAGAGAGTCGAGAGCAGTTTCGTCAGGAGTACAAGATGATGATGGAGTATATGTCCGCTTCTGGTGAAAAAGAAAAACACAGCTTTGAGTTTCAGTTCAATCACCCGACGCGTGGTCGGCGAGTGCTTGAGCTAACAGGGTATCCGCTCGATGAGTCGTATGACTCGTATGATCATGTGTGTGTTCTCAGCGATATCACGAGTAAAAAAGAGCAACAAGCCCGAATTGAGCAAAGCGAACGGACATACCGTGAGATATTCAATAGTGTCAAAGCAGGGATAACAGTACACGATCCAGACTCGAAAGAACTCGTTGGCGTTAACGACCCGATGTGTGAGCTCTTAGGATATGACCGGGAAACAATCCTGCAGAAAGATGTCAACGGGATTACTGCGAATACATCTGAATATAGTAAAAAGCGTGGGGCGGAAATAATCGACCGCGTAGCAGAATCGAATACGACCGAGGAGTTTGAATGGGTCGTCAAAGATTCTTCAGGAGAAGCTCATATAATGTTGGTCAATGCGACCCTGGCGACGATTGATGGGTCAGACCGAGTGTTAGCGACATCTCAAGAGATTACGGCACGGCGGAAGCGTGAGGCAGTGATGGAGAATCTCCAAGGTGCAATCGACAAAATGCAGGCTGCAGAGAATGTCGAAGAGATATATCGGATTGTTGAAAAAACTGCTGAAGAGGTTCTGCAACTTCCACGAACAGCTTGCTGGGGCTATGATGAGTCTGAAGAGCGACTTCAATGTGTTTCACAGACCGAATCTGGTGAGTTCGGGCCCGACATATTGCCACCAGAGAGTCCTGAATACACAGCGTTCCAAGCCGGGAATACTCTGGAGTATAGCCCGGCTGAAAATCATCAAGAAGCATCAGTCCAAACGGCCATCCTGACTCCAATTCGAGACTACGGTGTACTAGCCGCTGGTCAATGCCAGAGCGGTGACTATGAGCCGTATCTTACTGACGCAGCACAAGTACTCACTGCACACGCTGCTGTTGCGCTCGACCGTATCCATCGTGGCAAACGACTCAAAGAGAGCGAAACACGCTTGCAAGCAATCATCAATCGAATCGATGAGGCTATCTTACTCTTGCCAGTATCAAAGCTAAACCAACCACGGCCGGAGCCGGATTATGTCAGCTCTGGCTACGATGACTTACTCGGAACACCACTCGGGACGATCCATGAGGTGTTCGATGAGGGGTTCTTTGGCGCACTCCACCCAGATGATTATGACTCGTATTGCCGATTTATTGAGTCAATTCAGGCTGATGTACAAGCGGGCGAGGTGGATCAGCGGTACATTCGGACATATCGTATTCGTCTTCACGATGGAACTACGAAATGGATCAGATCAGAATACTATCCGACCTCATGGCTTGAAGGTGAACCGCGAATTGTAATTGTCTCTCGAGATATCACCGAACGCAAGGCACGCGAGGAAACGATTGAGTCATTCCACGACATCACAGCGAAACTAACCACTACAGAAACAGTGCACGAGGCAGGCAACATTGCTGTGAATGCAGCGGCAAGCGTCTTCGATATCCCAACGACAGCAGTATATACTTACCAAGAGGGAAGTGGAGAACTATCACTGATTTCGACAGGACCGAATATGAACGCCGATAGAATCCCAGATACGCTCACCGCAGATATACAGCCGGTCTGGGAGACGTTCATTGGGGAGTCGATGCAGATTGAGTCAGTTGAGGCAACGCCAGTTCTGCAGACGGGCTCGTACCAGTATGTATTCATGTTGCCACTAGGAACGAATGGAGTCTTGATAATCTGGGGAAAACAATCATCGTTCGACACTGAAGCAGGAAGTATTCTTGCAGCAACACTTGAAGCCTCACTTAACCGGTTATATGGAGAGCAACAACTCGAATCCCACCGTGAGGAGCTAAATCAACAAACTGAGCGAGCGCAGCGACTCGATTCAATTGCGGAACTAACCCACCGCGTAGAGGCAGCGATTACCCGGGAGTCAACGCGAAAAGGAATTCAAAAAGCAGTATGTAATGAATTAACGAGTGTCGATCAATTCGCTGGTGCAATGACTGCAACGGGAGAAGTTGGGACGAATCGACTTACGACAGAAACGGTTGTTGGGATTGAATCACGGCTGGTCAACCAGAGTCTGTCAGCGCCAGAGAAGACACAAAAGGCATCTCATCCTGCGATTAAAGCATGGCAGTCAAATGAAGCATGCGTCGCTGAGGATATCTTACGTGGGGTAACCGGGGAGTGGGCAACAGATATCCGTCGTGCTGGAATCGCCGCTGTGTGTTCTGTGCCGATAGTATATAACGAGATCAGATATGGCGTCCTCACTGTGTTTTCCGAGCGACCAGATGCGTTTAATCGTCGCGAGACTGAAATCCTGAGTCAACTTGGGAAGTCGGTTGGATACGCGATCACTGCCATTGAGCGGCAGCGGGCGCTTGAGGCAGATAATACAATTGAATTGGAGTTCCACGCCTCAGAGATGCAGTTGCCCGTTGCTCAACTTGCCGATAAATTGAAAACCGACGTTGCACACGAGCGCACCATTCGGCGGAAAGAGGGAGTTGTCAGCGTATATTACCGTATATTCGATCCTCCGCCAGTTTCCGATGTAGAGGAGTGTTGTAGTTCACTCCCGGGGAGTTATGATATTCTCTCCGAGCAGACCGAGACATGTGATATAGAGCATCGGGTGGACTCTTGGATTGGGTCGCTAGTCTCTGAGTATGGTGGCATCCTCAGGCGGTGTTACGCTGCAGAGAACGATGTCGAAATCGTTATTGAACTACCACAAGAGACTGATACGAGAAGTATCGTGAATCGGATCCAAGGGGAGTATCCAGCACTTAAATTGACTGCGAAACGCCAGCACCGCCAGACAGTGGACACAATCAGACACACTCAGGACGCGATTACAGATGAACTGAGCGAACGTCAGTATGAGGTGTTGCAAACAGCATACTCAATGGGATACTTCGAATGGCCACGCGCGAACAGCGGAGAAGAGGTAGCTACGCAATTAGGTATTACACAGCCAACGGTCAGCAAGCACCTTCGACTCGGTCAACAGGGACTGTTTGAGATTCTATTTGGATCCACTGAGACAGAGGAGGAATACTGAGCTTCTATCGTATACTTCGCAGTTAACAGGTGCTCAGGGTCTTCAGGGAATCGCCAAGGCGAGTTAGCAAGGGTAGTTCACCCAGCAGGTGTGTTCCGAGAGGGTGGTCTCATAATTTCCGCTTTTGTCGGCGTTGAGCCAGGACTGGCATTCCTGTTGCTTGGGTGGGGGCAATGTTAAATGGAGTCGGTAGCGGCAGTGATACCATAGGGTTTCGATGGTGTTCAGTCAAATTGGCGTTGGCTGTGCGCTCGTTGTGACCGGTGTTGGTGTCGTTGTGCAAACAGTGTGTGAATGGATATGATGGATAAGCACCCAATACAGGAACATATCGGGAGACCAATAATATTCGAATTAATATGCTCTATATTAGTTGATTATCTATCAGTCGCTGAGAGTTTCCGGAGCCATACTGGAGCATCATGTGTCGCTTGACAGTTTCTGTGGGGCAGAAGCAAACGCACAATCAAGATAAATTATTTGTGACTACAACAGAGCGATATCTGCGACATCAAACTCGTAGCTGCATTCTTTGATCCAGTATTCGCGACGGTGGTGCCCATCACGAAGCGGATTAATTCTTGCATTGATCATGTCAGCCTCAAGGAGTCGTTCCAAGCGGCGATACAGTGTTGGTCGAGACATATTGCACTCCTCTGCTAGTGAATCAACAGACGTTGGCGTATCATCTAATGCCTGGAGAATTGAGCATGCATACTCGTCTGCTAATAGTTCAAGCACGACAGCTTGGTCCTCTGCTGAGAGGTGCTCTTCATGTCGTGAACCATTCTGTGTGCTCTCCTGATACTGTGCTACTGCAGCTGCACGCTGGCTTTGCTGGTTCATCGTCGTCATCGCAATGTACAACCGGGATCTGTGTATCAATCATGGATATTATGATTACTCACGTTCGAGCAAAATGGCTAGATAGATAGACTGACTCATCACCTGGACAACAGAGAGGGTCTGTATTGAACGTGCTGTGTTATAAATTGATTCTATATTGAGACCGCCAAAGGGGTGGGATTCAGCATGGACTCCCACTCCGGCCGAATCATCGGCAGGAGGCTTATACCCCCAATTCACGTTCAACATCCCGCTGTTCAGGTACATGCACAAAGTGTGTACTCGCCCCCCGGTTTGGGTGCGATGAAAATACCGCAGGCCAATGTTCTTGCCAGCGTGGTTCTCGTAGCACACTTTTGACACTCAGAGGCTTAACCCTCTGAGTTGTCCACCTGAGTGACCCCACATATCGAACACCGACGCGACATATCTTTTCTCGCCTGCACCGCTCAACAACAGGCTTACACGTTGCGGCGGCTTCGTTGCGGGCGTTCTGAACCAATCCCGTGTTCAAGGCGTCTTGTCGGACACGCCGTCGTAGCAATGCAGAGCGGATGCCCGAGATTAAACAGATATATGCGCTGTGATGACGAAAGTTGATGACTCCCGAATTGTGTGAGCTCAGGACAGTCACCGTCGCCAGTAGTCAAGCTCATTCTCAGCATTGAGCGTGCGAGTTGAGTCGACAACGCGGTGATTCACGCCGATATTAACCCTGGTGTAGTCGTGTATATTACGTGATTATGTTTCACGGATGTTCATCGCCGTGTCTAATGGAAGCGTGGCGTCATCACTGTCCACGTTGAGCCTGACTCAAATAGATGTTGTCTTGTCCATTCCATCTCCACTGTCAGCTAAATGAGACAGAATGAGATACGCTGGGAAGTGTGTCAGACTGTTTGTCTATGAAGTGTTACACGGAACGAATACACTTCCAGCCAGTTTCCGCAGTGTTCCCATAGGTGGAGCGACACTTGGCACGTTTCTTCATCGTCGAGAGCGTCTTCAATCATCTACTCAGTTGGTAGATTCGTCTGATAGTGATGGTGCCGCCGAATGCAGAGAAATTGTATCGGCGGTGATAGTGTATTTAGATGTCTTGACCAATGGTGATCAAGTTTATTCTGATAGGATAAGCTGTCCTGCCGCGATCGACGTGCCGCTTCAAATGAACTGAGGGCTCGTTTAGGATTATTTTGATGGGTGTGAATCTGTTCAGCGAGACCACAGGCATCTTCAATCCCAAGTGATGAGATGATTGACTCGGCAGGCGAGGCCGGATGACACGCAGACGCAATTCGTGCATGCAGTGAGTTGACAAGGTTCCGAGGTATACTCATCACAATTTGGCTATACTCCAGACTGGAATCTGTCAATTTCTCTGCTTGAACGGAGAGACGCTTGATTAACTCATGGAAGTGGCAACGAATCATTTCAGCACGAACAACCTGCGTTGACTCAATATTTTCACACGAAATGAGTGTTAAATGACTTCTATCACTGAAATTGAGATGAATAGCCGCACGAGAATGACCCCAAACCTCGTTTATGTGTGTTTGAGCATTATCTGCGTTCTCTATTTGAAATCGCCACACGTGTACTCCAGTGGTATGTCTCGTTGAATGGCCCGGAAGGCCGGCTTTTTGACTAGAAACAACGACATCGAATGCCTCCGTATGACCGCCGTCAAATTGGATAATGACTGATCGCTTGTTCGGACGAATTTTTGATATCTGTCGTGAAAGTACGCTTATATCATCATTTGAATCTCTTTGCCTCTGTATGACCGACTGTACTGTGTTCCCCGTGATGAGAGAAACGTTTGATCGAGACGAGTCACGTACTGATTCGCCAGTCGGCAGCATGTGTGCATGCGTGCGTGCTGGCGAGTGGCTATGATTTTCTATCTGATCCCGAAGACCTGCCTTATCTAAGACTCGCAGTGCGCTCCGAGATAGTGAGTAAATTTGGTTATCATCCGACGGTATCATTGTTGGAGCGATAGCGGGTGTGAATCCGCTCTGATTGAGAAGTCGAGCAAAAACAATGCTCGGGAGTCCACCTCCAATGATCAATATCTGAGGTGGCGAAGAATCTGATACTGAATCCGAGTCCTGCTCAGTATTATTCTGCATAGATCTTGAGTGAGGTGAGTCAGTCATCTCTTCGAGTTATCGATGATACCAACTTCAAGAATCTGTGTGGAAGTGTGACAACTCACATATACAAATGAAATACTGATACTTTTCGATTTTTAGGCCCAGTTTCGCAGAATGAAACAGGGCACAGAACTGGGTGTGAATTTGCCATCCGCACTCAGGACCGATTTGACTCAAAATGAGATTCACATCAGGCGAACCCGAGATCAAGATTTCTCTCCAAATCGGCCCTGCATGTAATAGGCCTGCTCGTAGTGCGGAGCAATTGGTAGACAGACAGTCCACGCTACCGACAGTATCAGCGGAATTTGGAGTCTAAGTTAACCGATTCAATCGAGAGCCAGCAACCTTGTCAGTATAGGTTGAGCCAACTATCTCCCAGATATCGGGTCACAGATGTGAGGTGTTCAAGCTAACAGCCTGTGACTTCGTCTCAAAGCGTGAAGTCAATACGACGGGGAATCATGAGTTTCAAATTCGTTATGCTTAGCCCTCTCTGAGTTCGCGATAACAGCGTTCCCCACCTGTGCCACGTCCGATATTAATTGACAGTGGAAATCACCACATGAGTCTAAAGTTGAGAGCTACATCGACAATTAGACTGGCTTCGAACCCAAGCGCACGAGTGACCTGACAGGGTGGGTAGTTCAGCCTGTCCAACATGTCGAATCAATATAGCTAGCCTCCATCTCCGCTCGAGTCTTTATTATTTGCCTCAGAATGGAAGTATCTATAGAATAGCCATAAGAATACGATGTGTGCCTTAGCCGAACAAATCAATGATGAGCAGAAGACGAAAACCAAGGAAAATTCAGTGACAGATATTGGGATAGAGGCTGTTCCCAGTTCAGCTGAACTGTTGGCAGACGATTACGCAACTGAGATCATCCGATCATTATCAACTGGGCCAAAATTAGGGAGGGACATCACAGGAAATTGTAGTGGATCCCGACCGACGGTGTATCGGCGTCTCAATCGTCTCGTAGAGGCGGGTTTCGTCGAGACAGAAGAGGTCACGACGAAAGATGGACATCAATGTCATCAGTTCTCACTTGTTCGAACAAAAGTCCACGTAGAAATCGATGAAAGTCGGATCAAAATGCAATTACGGTCATCTTGATAGCTTCACCGGCGTGAACGCTCAGCTGTGCGACATTCGATACATTTCTGTATAGATTGAGATAGAGACTTTCTACCCTACCACTCAAGTAGGGTCAGGTCCAAAACGTTGCAATGCCAATCGTTGAGGTAACACTCCCGGATGAATTGCTCAGCGAATTTGAACAGCTGGTGAGTGAAGAATTCGTTTCGGAGGAACAGGCAGTCGAAGATCTCCTTACCATGGGTATTGATGCATACAATGTCGATGTGATGGACGACTCCGACCCAGGAGACGATATCATCCAAGGCGCAGAGAATAATCTGTTTGATACAGCGTCAGATCCTGGGGGTATAGATGACGACCGGCTCTGAATGGTGATTGTCGTACCCCGAGGGTGAGAGTGTGTGGGTATTCAGTCAGCCAAAACGAGCTCAAGAAATATTCATGAGTAGATCCAATCAGTATATCATAACCTGTTTGTTGGTACCAGCGACATGAGTGTGTATGGATCTCAGAATACAGGGAAATGTCGCTCTCGTCACAGCCTCAAGTAGTGGTCTTGGAAAAGCATCTGCAAAAGCACTTGCAGCTGAAGGCGTTCATGTTGTCATTAACGGTCGGGACGAATCGCGGCTCAGCCACGCTGTCGAAGAGATCGCTGATGTCGCAGCAATGGGTGCTGAAGTTGTTGGTCACCCCGGCGATTTGACAGAGCCAACAGATGTTGACGAATTAGTAACACGACCGGTTGAAGAGTTTGGCCATCTTGACCACGTCGTCACTTCCGCAGGCGGACCACCTTCGAAGCCATTTCTCGAAACCACTGATGAGGAATGGTACGACGCATATGATTTGCTCGTCATGAGTGTCGTCAGGACTGTACGGGCGGCAGTACCTGAGCTCCGGGACAGCGAAGCAGGAACGATTATCAATATCACCTCTGCGAGCGTCAAGGAAGCGATTGATGAATTAGTCTTGTCGAATTCTGTGCGGATGAGTGTCATTGGCCTTGAGAAGACTTTAGCAAACGAACTCGGGCCTGAGATTCGAGCAAACGCTGTGCTCCCCGGCACACATGAAACACCTCGAATTGAGGAACTTGTTGAGCAGGGTGTCGAGAGGGGTACATATGATTCATATGAAGCTGGGTTAGAGGACTGGGCTGATGGCATCCCATTGGAGCGGATTGGGAGTCCGATGGAACTCGGGCAACTCGTCGCGTTCCTCTCATCTCCAGTCTCGGCGTATTTGAATGGTGTTGCTATTCCCGTTGACGGGGGTGCTGGTGCATCAAATCTGTAGTGCAATGAATAACTGAACGGGTTCAACCCACTCATTTGTTTGACAATTTCTTTCCCAACTGGAGCTCTGAGCACTTCAAATCCTCAATCACCTGGTTGAGAGATGTGTGTTCACCGCGGGGTATCCACGACTTCCACTGTGCGATATCTATCTTGGGTGCCCACAGTGAATACTGCCTAACGCGGTAGCTACAAACCCATCGAACAGTTATCTTTTCATATGAGACTTGAGAAAGCAACTGTTGGCGGCGGCTGTTTCTGGTGTACTGAGGCTGCGATGAAAGAGCTCGACGGTGTTCGAAGCGTTACATCTGGATACGCTGGTGGGGAGACAGATAATCCAACGTATCGAGAAGTTTGCTCGGGGTCAACAGGACATGCCGAGGTTGTGCAAGTTTCATTTAATCCGGCAGAAATTACGTACGAGGATATCCTTAGAGTGTTTTTCTCAACTCACGATCCAACACAGGTCAATAGACAGGGACCCGATGTTGGGACACAGTATCGATCTATCGTCCTGTATCACTCTGATGACCAGGCTCAAGTAGCGAGGTCAGTGATGCAGGCCGTGGCCTCGCGGTATGAAGCAGAACTGGCGACAGAGCTGGATTCGCTCACTCGCTTCTGGGAGGCAGAGCAGCATCATCAAGATTATTTCGAGAAAAACCCGCATGATGCGTACTGCCGCGCTCACGTGCAACCGAAGGTTGAGAAAGTTCAAAAAGAATTTAGTTAACTTCAATCGCTCAGGGCCAAGAAGAATCAGTATCCCGGTGGGTGAATGGCTCTGCTGACTCACCTGCGTACGTGCCGACACGATGACCGTCACCTTTCAAATAGTACTTGTACGTGGTGAGACCATCAAGTCCGACAGGACCGCGGGCATGTGTCTTGCCTGTCGAGATGCCGACCTCTGCACCTAACCCAAATCGAAACCCATCAGCAAACCGAGTTGAGGCATTATGAAACACGCTGGCTGCATCGACCCGGCGCATAAATTCGTGCGCAGTCGAGGCGTCGTCAGTTATGATCGACTCAGTGTGCTTCGATCCATATGAGTTGATATGATTGATTGCTGCATCAACAGAGTCGACAGTTTTGATTGCGAGAATAAGATCACCATACTCCGAAGTCCAATCGTCAGTCGTAGCCTCAGTCGCTGTAATCAGACGGCGGACTGCTTCGTCCCCACAGATTGTAACTCCCTCATCTTTTAATTCGGCCGCCAGCTCCGGAAGAAGTTGTTCAGTGATGTCCTGATGGATCAACACTGTTTCGACAGCATTACACACAGCTGGATATTGGACCTTTGCATCAATGATAACCTCTTTAGCCATCTGGA